>NZ_JAWOSW010000195.1:0-500 GCF_033338535.1 Vibrio sp. Vb2131 | reverse complement strand
GCTGTTACGGCATCGGTGTATCGCGTGTTGTTGCTTCTGCGATTGAACAGAACCACGACAAATACGGCATCATTTGGCCAGACGCAATTGCACCTTTCCAAGTAGCAATCGTGCCAATGAACATGCACAAATCTGAGCGCGTAAAAGAAGCAGCAGAGAAACTATACGCGGAACTAACTGCTATGGGCATCGAAGTTCTATTTGATGACCGTAAAGAACGCCCAGGTGTAATGTTCTCTGACATCGAGTTGATCGGTATCCCTCACACTATCGTGATTGGCGATCGCAGCATGGATGAAGGTAACTTCGAATACAAAAACCGTCGTACTGGCGAGAAAACTCCAGTAGCGATGGCGGATATTGTTGAGCACGTTAAATCTCAACTTAAATAAACGCCTAAAAGGTTTCGATTAAATAAAAGGGTTGGCTTCGGTCAACCCTTTTCTATTGTCCTCAGAAATGACACTGACCCTAATTTCTTTACTATTCATTTCGTTAAT
>NZ_JAWOSW010000194.1:0-501 GCF_033338535.1 Vibrio sp. Vb2131 | reverse complement strand
GTTTGGTTCTACTGGGCGGGCTGGGTTAGACCAGTGTTTCTGGATTGGTATTTCTGTTGGTGTGACAAAACACCATGACCAAAAGAAATTGGAAGAAAAGGGTTCGTTTCTCTCGGTTTTCTATAACCATTCATCATCAAAAGCAGTAAAGGCGGGAATTCACACAGGGCAGGATGTGGGAGGCAGGAGCTGAGGCAGAAGCCATGGAGGGATGCTGCTTACTGGCTTGCTCCTCATGGTTTGCTCAGCCTGTTTTCTTACAGAGCCCAGGACCACCAGAGCAGGGATGACACCACCCAGTGATCACTAATTAAGAAAGTACCTTACAGCCAGAACTTATGGAGGCATTTTCTGTACTGAGGCCCCTTCCTCTCTGATGACTCTAGCTTGTGTCTAGCAAGGACAGAAACTGAGCTCCCAACAGCACTGGCCTCATTTCTTCAGTCAGTGGGTGATAGAAATGGACCAGGGCCAAGGTGCCCTCTTCACTTTGTGGCCTCC
>NZ_JAWOSW010000193.1:0-502 GCF_033338535.1 Vibrio sp. Vb2131 | reverse complement strand
AGTTCTTTCACGGTAAATCGCATCGTGATTGAGTTCGCTTGGCGAAGCACAGCAAGCCTTTTCGCCAGCTCTTTAGTATCCCACTCAGCGATCTCTTTACAGTCGATGATGACGCTACCACCGTCTCGCTCTGTTAGGCGAGAAGCCATGGAGAGTAAGGTACTCTTGCCAGCTCCATTTGGGCCAATGATTGACGTCACTTTACCTTTTTCGAACTGAGTATCCGCGCTATCAACGACTTTACTCGAACCAAATGCTTTGGTTAGTTTCTCTATGACTATCATGTTTATACGACTTTGTTTTTCAACAGCAAATACAAGAAGTAAATGCCGCCAAGGAAGTTAATGACCACGCTTAGCGTTGTCTCAAAATTAAATACGTTTTCAATGATCCACTGCCCTGAAAGCAATGAGCTAATGGCCAACAGTGAACAGCCTATCAACAATGTTTTATGTTGATAGGAATGAAACATCTCACGGCTCAAGTTGGTCACAAGCAAACC
>NZ_JAWOSW010000192.1:0-502 GCF_033338535.1 Vibrio sp. Vb2131 | reverse complement strand
CTGGATCAAAGCTTCCCTCAAGACCGACTTCACTACCATAATAAATGCATGGCGCGCCGACATAAGTCATGAGTAAGGCCAACGCGATTTTCATTTTTTTCTCATCCCCATTCACCAAGGTGAGAAAACGCGCCGTGTCATGGCTATCGAGTTGATTGAGTTGTGAGAGCTGATTGGCAAAAGGAACTTTTGCTCTGGCTTCATCCAACCACGCTTTGAACTCAAAACCATCTATATCGATTGGGTCGTACGTGATGTCTTGATGCGCAATAAACGCTCGAACAGGGTGGGCAAAACCGTAGTAGTTCATCGCGCCGTCTTCTTGCTCCCCTTGCAACCATTGAGTCGCCTCAAAAAAATGCTCACCTAACACATAAGCATTCGGATTAACTGATTTGGTCGCTTGGCGAAATGCTTTCACGTAGTGAGCGTTGTTTTTCGCCCCCTCCCCTTCACCTAGCATATGAATGACATCAAAACGCCAGCCATCCACGGAATATGG
>NZ_JAWOSW010000191.1:0-504 GCF_033338535.1 Vibrio sp. Vb2131 | reverse complement strand
TGAAGGCCGTATTGCACGTGTTGTTTATATCTCACTATACCGAATGCACTTGATGGCACTTCACGGCGTGTTCAAAACAGGCTTGATGATGCTGGTTGGCCGCATTAACCGTGTATTGCGTCCAAACCTTAAGCTTCACTAATATCGGCGATTCAGCCAGTTTCAGTGTTGAAACTATAGAATAGAAAAAGCCACCGCAAGTCGGTGGCTTTTTGTTTCTGTATTGTTCCGTACCAAATAAGACTGACACCTTCTAATGCTTACCGCTGTCTTACAGCAAATCTGTTGGCAGAAGTGAATACACGACGCCATCTTTTGGTTTGCCATGGAAAATAAATCGATTTCTGGCGATGGCTTCTTTTTTTGCTCCAACGGATTCGATCAAAGCTTGGCTGGCGTTGTTATCAGGATCACAAACGATTTCAATACGAGTTAAGCTCAGTTTCGCAAAACAAAATTCTGCCAACGCTTTAATCGCCTCTTGAGCGTAGCCTTGTCTTTGGT
>NZ_JAWOSW010000190.1:0-505 GCF_033338535.1 Vibrio sp. Vb2131 | reverse complement strand
CAGCTGGTCGTTTTTGATCTAAATTGAATTTATTGATGGTTGTTTGCTGTTCTTCTTTATTGATCGACAGGCTAGGGCGAGGCAGCGTATCCAATCCTCCAAGAGAAGATGAATCAACCATTTCTGATTTAGAGTAAGCGAGAGCCACATAACGCTCAACCATGTATTGGAAGGATTTCATATTTGGACGCAGGTCATTGAGAAGACCGTAGCGCATCTCTCCTTTCCATCCTGTACGCAGAGGTATATTCGCAAACCAAGGAATCAGCGCTGACTTTGCAGACTTCGGCAGGATGTAGGCGTGGTCATACTGTTTTTCTCGTAATGATTTACCAATTTCTCGACGACCCAATAAGTTGAACTCACCATGACCAATAGGCATTTCAATGGCTTGGTGGATCTCTGGCATGCGCTCAAGAATTGGTTTACACCAACCAGGTGCAATTACATCAATTTGACTTTCTGGATGAAGTTGCTTTAAAACGATGTACAGTGATTGTGACAT
>NZ_JAWOSW010000189.1:0-505 GCF_033338535.1 Vibrio sp. Vb2131 | reverse complement strand
ATCTGAGTAAAGAAGTCGCACATCTTCGCATCCTCAATGCCTTCAATTACTACCTCAATATTGTTCTCGTGGCACATTGCAATCAAAAACTTTAGGTACTCTCGCGAAGAGTGGTTTGTCAGCGTTTTCCAAGCCATCGATTTATCGATTTTTATCTGCGTCATCGGTAAATCAAAGAAGCAGTTTAAAGAACTGTACCCGGAACCAAAGTCATCCAAAGACAACGCAAAGCCCAACTCACGAAGCGTGTTTAAGGGGGCCATAGCCGTTTGGTTGTTATCCAAAATGAATGTTTCGGTGAGCTCTAGCACGACAGACTGAGGTGCGACGCCAGCTTCGTCAGCCATGGCTTTGATTCTTGAGGGAAACTCACCATTCATAAGCTGAAGAACGGAGACGTTTACGTTCACTCTTACTTCATTTTGGTAGCGTTCGCGGTATTGTTTTATGAACTGACATGCTTTCGCGAATACTTGATAGCCTAGCTCGACAATCAAGCCTTTGT
>NZ_JAWOSW010000188.1:0-505 GCF_033338535.1 Vibrio sp. Vb2131 | reverse complement strand
ACGTGGGCTCCAAGCAGATGCAGCAGATCCGCATGTCGCTCCGAGGGAAGGCCGTGGTGCTGATGGGCAAGAACACCATGATGCGCAAGGCTATCAGGGGCCACCTGGAGAACAACCCAGCTCTGGAGAAACTGCTGCCTCACATCCGGGGGAACGTGGGCTTCGTGTTCACCAAGGAGGACCTCACTGAGATTCGGGATATGCTGTTGGCCAATAAGGTGCCAGCTGCTGCTCGGGCTGGTGCCATCGCCCCGTGTGAGGTCACTGTGCCAGCTCAGAACACTGGTCTAGGACCCGAGAAGACCTCCTTCTTCCAGGCTTTGGGCATCACCACGAAAATCTCCAGAGGCACCATTGAAATTCTGAGTGATGTGCAGCTGATAAAGACTGGAGACAAGGTGGGAGCCAGCGAGGCCACACTGCTGAACATGCTGAACATCTCCCCCTTCTCCTTCGGGCTGATCATCCAGCAGGTGTTTGACAACGGCAGCATTTATAACCCTGA
>NZ_JAWOSW010000187.1:0-506 GCF_033338535.1 Vibrio sp. Vb2131 | reverse complement strand
GCCGAAAGCGAAGAAGGAAGCTCCTGCCCCTCCCAAAGCCGAAGCCAAAGCGAAGGCCTTGAAAGCTAAGAAGGCAGTGCTGAAAGGTGTCCACAGTCACAAAAAGAAGAAGATCCGAACGTCACCCACTTTCCGGCGGCCCAAGACCCTGCGGCTCCGGAGGCAGCCAAAATATCCTCGGAAGAGTGCGCCCAGGAGAAACAAGCTTGACCACTATGCTATCATCAAATTCCCACTGACCACGGAGTCAGCCATGAAGAAAATAGAGGACAACAACACTCTTGTGTTCATTGTGGATGTTAAGGCCAACAAGCACCAGATCAAACAGGCCGTGAAAAAAACTCTATGATATAGATGTGGCCAAAGTCAATACTCTGATAAGGCCTGACGGAGAGAAGAAGGCATATGTTCGCTTGGCTCCTGATTATGATGCTCTAGATGTTGCCAACAAGATTGGGATCATCTAAAGTGAGTCCAGATGGTTAATTCTAAATATATACTTTTTT
>NZ_JAWOSW010000186.1:0-507 GCF_033338535.1 Vibrio sp. Vb2131 | reverse complement strand
TGCAAATGCTCTCTAATGCGCAAAATGAGCAAGAGAGGAAAGAAGCCGGGCGAGTGTTGTTCGAACAACTTGAATCGCTGTTGACGCACATTAAAGAGCTAGGCGGTGAGTCGTTTGATTCAAAACTGCTCGATGCACTTGAAAGCAACGTTCAGAATGTGATCAATAACCTCGCAGAGCTTGGTGTCACGGTTGAAAGAAAGTTGTGGCTCGCGAAAGAAATTGATACTCGTGTTGAAGAAATGCGCCTGCTGAGTGAAGAGTTGGAACAGCTCACTCGCACTCAAGTGCAAAACACCAGCACGATTGCGGTTGCTAACGTAACCCACATTTATGACCTGTTAGAAGCGAACAAAAAAGACCAAGTCTATCAAGCGCTCGATGCTTTGGTTGAAGTCGATCTTGACCTAACCGAGCGTCTGCACGAGCTGCATCTTCTCGCATTTAAAATGCTTAATCAAATTGAAGAAGCACGCACTCTGACCAACGTTGATCGTATCCAACAAA
>NZ_JAWOSW010000185.1:0-507 GCF_033338535.1 Vibrio sp. Vb2131 | reverse complement strand
CAGTCAATTGACCAAAGATTGTCTTCCGTTTGAGGGATTTAACCAGCTTTTTGATCGCTACGGATCGCTGGCAAGGCAAAAAGTCATTCCATTAGGTAAGCCATCCCTCAACACCTTAAAAGATAACTTAATGGCAAACCTCGACCAATCGGTACGGCTGGAGTCTCTTTCTGAGCTTTGCCAGCTAAGCCCGACTCAATTTCAACGCCATTTCAAAGCGCAAACCGGCATGACACCGTATGCGTGGTTTGCCCGTTTACGACTCGAGCAAGGGATGAAGCTACTACAAGCAGGACAATGCGGCACTGAAGTCGCGCATCAAATTGGTTTTTACGATCAGGCACATTTCAGCAAAGCCTTTAAGCAAACTTATGGCGTCTCTCCGTCTCAAGTCACTCGATAACAGCACGCTCATCTTAGGCTGTCAGTTTTTTACAAGCGCATGCCACAACAAGCCTCCACAATAGCTGCATTGGTAATCTTTGAGATGTGTTATGAATGAATCCA
>NZ_JAWOSW010000184.1:0-508 GCF_033338535.1 Vibrio sp. Vb2131 | reverse complement strand
GGAGACCCCTGAGACATCCCATCAGTTCCAGGTCGGAAACAGCTACACTGAGCCCAGATACTCGAGCCTCGCTGGAAAGGACCATACCTGGTGCTGCTGACCACCCTGACAGCCGTCAATTCTCAGCCCTCACCAGCCGTGTACTAGCTGTTAGGGCTGAGAGCTGGGACCTAGAGAGAAATTCAGTCATGTTTGTCCTGGGTTCCATCGAGATAGGTGTGGGGATAGGCTTGATTTCTATTACAAATGATGTAACATTACATATGTTAGTACTCCTAACACTTCTTGGGACTGTGCCTCAGGGATCACAACCTATATAAGTTTAGAAGTTCTGAAAGACAGTCATGACCTTGGTGTATAGGTTCAGATAGTGTCCAGATTGGAATCCTGATGCTAAAGACTTAATAAAAAAAAAAAGTTGAGAATTACTTAAGGCTATCTAGGTGCTACAGGACAACACAAAGACATCTGCTGTTGCCCTACAATACAAGGCTTATAGAGAATTCAG
>NZ_JAWOSW010000183.1:0-508 GCF_033338535.1 Vibrio sp. Vb2131 | reverse complement strand
GTCAGCCGCTTTAATTACCTCAAGTGTTTTTTCTAGACGCACGACTTCTTGCGGCAAAACCGTTGAGCTAAAAATCGCAGGATAGGCCACGAAGGGCAGCGATTGTGCTAGCTTGTTCGGGCCTAATATCGCACCAGCGCGGTAGGCGAACGTTTTAGCCAAACTTACGGTAACGAAATCCACCATCTGTGTTAGTCCCAGTTCTTGCAATAATCCAGACCCCTTTGGTCCGTGTGTGCCTAATGAATGGGATTCATCTACCACTAAGCCACAATCAAACTCCTTCGCCATTTCGTAGATGGCACGTAACGGGGCGATTGTGCCAATCGTGCTATACACAGAATCGACAACGATGATTCCCGCACCGTGGCGTTGGATCTGCTTGCGCAGATGATTCATGTTGTTGTGCATGAAAGGATGAATCTGCGCTCCAGCGGTGCGTGCTCCTTCCCACAACGACATATGAGCGAAAAAGTCGATGTATACGGGGACGTTTGGCGCGCAGATG
>NZ_JAWOSW010000182.1:0-508 GCF_033338535.1 Vibrio sp. Vb2131 | reverse complement strand
CCGGCATCCTTCCCCTGTGCTGACAGGGAGCAGAAGGCGCAACGCTTTCCATGGTGTGGGGCAGAAGGAGCCGAGGTCAGCAAGCCAGTGGTTCTTAAGAGGTAAACCTCTGACTTACTGTTGGAAGTTGTCTCTTTCAACCTCAGAGTCTCCTAATATGGCGCTCCTGATCTACCCTGCTCAATGCTCTCCCGTATGTACGCCCCAGCCTCTTTCCCAAGAAGTCTCTGGCCATTCTCAGTCCCTGTGTGATCAGCCTCCCTCCTACCCGGACAGACTTGAGGTGAGGCCTAAGTATGAGGCACCTGAAGTTAACCTGAAGATAAAACCATTGGCAGAACCACGGCCCCAGGTGGCTGTTGAGGTCTTGGCGAGAAGTCCTGGGCAAGGAAGGTCTTTCGTAAAGTCACATCATTGGAGAGCCGTTTTTGCGCTTTCAATAAGCTATAGCTTTGTTTCTTTCTCCTGTTCACTTACTGTATAATTTAAAGTCATTTATGTAGCTGAG
>NZ_JAWOSW010000181.1:0-509 GCF_033338535.1 Vibrio sp. Vb2131 | reverse complement strand
CTGGTCACAGAGAGGAAGTTTTGCCTGTGCGCCCCTTCTCAGAGGATGAACAGATCTTGTGCTATGAAGTCCTGTGTGCTCATCCTTCTCCTGGCCCTACTGTGTGCAGAAAGAGCTCAGGGGCTAAACTGCTACAATTGCACGATGATCCCATTTGGTAATACCTGCTCATCAACTGCTACCTGCCCCTACCCTGATGGAGTCTGCACTATTCAGGTGGCAGAAGTTGTTGTGAGCTCTGTAAGACTGAAAGTAAAGAGCAATCTCTGCCTTCCCGGCTGCCCCAAGAGTCCTCAAACACCTGAGGTCCTCGGTACCGTTGTCCATGTGAATACTGACTGTTGCAATACAGATCTTTGCAACGCAGCAGGTCCCACTGGAGGCAGCACGTGGACCATGGCAGGGGTGCTTCTGTTCATCCTGGGCTCAGTCCTCCTGCAGACCTTGCTGTGATGGACCCTCCAAGGCCCTGCCACCCTTGTCCTTTTATCCTTATGTGTAATCACTCC
>NZ_JAWOSW010000180.1:0-510 GCF_033338535.1 Vibrio sp. Vb2131 | reverse complement strand
ATCCGCTCGCAAACCCGGCCAGTTCCCACGGCCATAGTAGATCGCTACATCTACATCATCAGTCAGTGAACCTTCATCCATATCCACGGCTTTGATGCGAACATCGATGTCTGGCTCTTGAGCATTAAAGTCCGCCAAACGAGGCACCAACCACTGAATGGCAAAGCTCGGTGGCAAGCTGATGGTCAACGCACCTTTTTCACTACGTTCCAATACCTTATCGGTCGCTTCAGCAATCGAGGTAAAGATGTCTTTGATGTCGAGAAAGTAACTTTGCCCTTCTTCTGTTAACAGCAAAGAACGGTTACGGCGACGGAAAAGTTTTAGAGATAGAAACTCTTCTAGGGCTTTAATTTGATGACTCACTGCGGCTTGAGTCACAAATAACTCTTCTGCCGCACGCGTAAAACTGAGATGACGAGCGGCTGCTTCAAATACTCGAAGCGAATTTAAAGGAGGCAATCTGCGAGACATATGGGACCTCAAATAGGATTAGTTTTTTTAATCTGA
>NZ_JAWOSW010000179.1:0-510 GCF_033338535.1 Vibrio sp. Vb2131 | reverse complement strand
CACCACCAAGTCGAGCTGTTTGGCAGCCAGTTGCACAAAATGGCTCGGCGCGGTAAAGATGAAGTCGGTGTAAGAACACAAGCTGGCGGCACTATTGAAATCTGGAACAGTGACTGCGATATCGCGCTCTGCGCCAATGTCTGCTAAACGATAATCCAACAACCAACGGTCGTTTCCATCACAACGCACTTGTACGTGACGAAGTGCGAGATACGCTTCGAGGTTCCACTTCTGTTTTAGTGCGGGGTGGTTTTTACGAATGATGCACATCTGATGGTCGCGATAGATTTCGAGTTCGCAAATATCATCCGGTGGCAGTAGGGTAAGCTTTGCGTCATTGATATCGATGTCTTTACCAGTTAATCCCAAATCTAACTCACCACGCTGCAACATGTTGAAGGTGTTATCTGACCAAGGATGCGTGCTGATGGTGACGCCGGGCGCCTGTTGAAAAATCGCTGGTAAGAAATGCGGCAAGATTAATGGATAGACACTTTCGACGGCCGCAAT
>NZ_JAWOSW010000178.1:0-510 GCF_033338535.1 Vibrio sp. Vb2131 | reverse complement strand
CTAAAAGGTCTGAAAGTACGTGTACAGCCGAGCCCATCTGCTATTGCGATGGTAAAAGCGTTAGGTGGTAACCCGACACCATTGGCATACGGTGAGCTATACACAGCATTACAACACGGCGTGGTGGATGCTGCGGAAAACAACATCCCATCATTTAGCTTGAGCCGTCACAGTGAGGTATCGAAATACTTCAGCCTGGACGAGCACACCATGGTGCCAGACGTATTGGTTATTTCGACTAAAACGTACGACAAGCTAACACCTGAGCAACAAAAAGCACTGATGAAAGCAGCAGCAGACTCTTCTGAATACATGAAGAAATTGTGGGCTGAGTCAGAAGCAAAAGAGCGTACAAAAGCTGAAAAGATGGGCGTAACTTTTGTTGAACCAAATAAAGCGGCATTCGTTGAAGCGGTTCAACCAATGTACGCGGACTTAGAAAAGACAAATCCTGAATTAAATGAACTGGTTGAGAAGATCAAAGCAGTTAAGTAATTCACAAAGTAATTA
>NZ_JAWOSW010000177.1:0-510 GCF_033338535.1 Vibrio sp. Vb2131 | reverse complement strand
ACGGGGATCAATGACGGACGCAGTGCATGGTGGAACAAGATGTAGGCGGTCGATAATCCCTTCGCTTTTGCGGTGCGAATGTAAGGCTGATTGAGGGTTTCAATCATCGCGCCGCGCATGACACGCGCGATGCTAGCGACTGATCCAATGGCCAGACTTAATACCGGCAAAACAAGAAAAGCTAATTGCCCACCTTCCCAGCCACCAGCGGGGAGCCAACCAAGCTGAATCGCAAAAATGGTGACAAGCACGGGAGCCAAAACAAAAGCAGGAACAACCACGCCCGTCATCGAGAGTGTCATTAATCCGTAATCCAAACGGCTATTGCGCTTTAATGCGGCAATAGTGCCGAGCAGCATCCCAAGTGGGACTGAGATGCTAAAAGAGAGCACCCCAAGCATTGCCGATACGGGCCAAGATTGGGCAACCAACTGAGTGACAGAGAAGTCTTGGTAAACAAAGCTTGGGCCTAAATCACCCTGCACAAAGTTTGTAATGTAAATCCAAAAC
>NZ_JAWOSW010000176.1:0-511 GCF_033338535.1 Vibrio sp. Vb2131 | reverse complement strand
CCTCGTGGAGTGCATTTTCTTTAATGGGTTTCAGCAAAACATAGTTCGCGCCTGCTTCCATAAATGCATCACTGGTTTCTTGCGCAGTGTCGGCGGTGCAGGCGTAGATGGGCGTCCCCAATTTCAAGTTTTGACGAATCTCTTTCGTGGTTTCGATGCCACCAAGATGCGGAAGTTGGTTATCCATCAAAATCAAATCATAAGAGTGATCTTTTAAGAACTCCATGGCTTCTAGCCCATCCTTCGCCCAATCAACCTGCATCTTGTATTTGGTACAAAACGCTTTAAGAATAAAGGCGTTAGTATGGTTATCTTCCACCAGCAACACTTTCAGACTTTCATCAAACAACTCTGCAGGTTTTACGCGTTGGCTCGAATCCAACGGAGCCAGAACTCGCTCACGATCCTTTACTGGCAGCGTAACAACAAATGTGGTTCCTTGCCCTTTTTGACTGCGAACTTGTACATCCCCGTCGAGCATATCGACCAAGTTTTTCACGATGGTCAACCC
>NZ_JAWOSW010000175.1:0-511 GCF_033338535.1 Vibrio sp. Vb2131 | reverse complement strand
ACTAAACGAAGACGTTAAAGACAGTCTTGTATCAAAAATGGCTCCCGAAGACCTTGCAGAGGCGACGGAAGGCATGGATACCGATGACGTTGCGTACGTCCTACGTAGTTTGCCAGATGATCTTTCCCGTGAAGTTCTCTCCCAAATGGATTCAGCAGATCGTGCTCGTGTCGAGACGGCACTGTCTTATCCTGAAGACACCGCTGGTGGGTTGATGAACACCGACGTTATCACGATTCGTGGTGACGTTGATGTCGACGTAGTCCTGCGTTATCTGCGTATGAAGGGCGAACTGCCTGAAGCCACCGATGCACTCTACGTGATTGATGACGAAAGCAAACTGATTGGCGAACTCCCAATCACGACACTTATCACGACCCAACCCGACGTAAAAATTATCGACGTCATGGAAGATGCTGACGATGCGATTACCGTTGATACCAGTGACTCAGACGTTGCTAGCCTGTTTGAACGTCGCAATTGGGTGTCAGCGCCCGTAGTGGATGAAAAC
>NZ_JAWOSW010000174.1:0-512 GCF_033338535.1 Vibrio sp. Vb2131 | reverse complement strand
AAAGCGAGGCACTAGCCTCGCTTTTCTGCTACCAACTTAAGACGCTTGGATGCTCGGTTCTACTGGGCTATCCACCATCAACTTTTTGATATCACGCCAAAGCATACTCATCACAACCAGACTTAACGCAATGTTGGATAGCGGGAATGCAATCCAAATGCCTGTCACACCCAACAGTTTTGGCATGATGAATAAGAACGGCAGTTGGATAAGCATATTACCCGCCGTCACAAACATCGCCTTACTGCCTTTGTTGACCGATTGATAGTAAGCCCCTGCTACCACTAAGAAACCATCAAGAAACAGTGCGAACATGTGGAGACGAATTCCCACCACAGCACTTTCGATAAGCTGCTGATCCGCGTCATTAAAGACGGATACGAGCTGGTACGGGAAAAGGTTCATCAATACCACGAACACAACACCACCTAAAACCGATGCCCCCATAGCAATTTGTAGCAACTTACGAATGTTATCTTGATTTCGTGCGCCATGGTTGTAGCTCACCAAAG
>NZ_JAWOSW010000173.1:0-512 GCF_033338535.1 Vibrio sp. Vb2131 | reverse complement strand
CTGAAGCTCAGAATTTGGGTGTGGTGCAGCCCATCTTCCCACAGCCATTTCGGCAGCATTTCATGTTGCCAGAACACTGGCTGTCCATCTGGCACTGGTCCTCACAGAGGCCAAGCTTGGGGAAGTCCACGCTGGGGCAGGTGCCCTGCTTTTCTCCGTTACCTCCTTCTTTGGTCACAACGGGTGGCTTCGTGGACACTTGACCTCTCGATAGAGGAGATGTGCGGGCAAGGCCGGCTGATAGAGTCGTTGTACCCGTCGCGGACCTGGAGAGTTTTCCTTCGCTCAGCCCATTTGGCTTGGAGCAGACAGAGCCGCAGCCGGCCTGGCAGCACTTGTAGTTGTCCTGGCAGTCGTTGTCCAAGATGCACGCCTTCACACAGTCAGTAATTGGTTCGAGCTGGGGGCACACACCGGGTTTCTCTGCTCTGGTGCCTGTGGCTGAGAGGGGGGTGAACAGCAGCAGCCCGAGTAGGAGGCCTGTGGCCAGCAAGCAGAGGCGACAAGCAGGC
>NZ_JAWOSW010000172.1:0-513 GCF_033338535.1 Vibrio sp. Vb2131 | reverse complement strand
CCAGCACTTATCTCATCTCACAAAGGGAAGCAGGACAGAGGGCTGCTGCCTTCTTTGCCCTCCCACATAAGCCACAAACGGACCTGAGGAAGCAGAGCAGCAAGCCAAGGGCCTCAGGGGAACTTTAAGACCACTCAAAGCAGGTAGGTGGGAGGCAGCAGACTCAGGAGGTCCAAGACTGGAGGAAAGTGGGCTCTCCACACACAGCCGTCCTACTGCCTCCCTGAGTCTCCACCTCTCCCTGCTTGATGGCTCTGGCAAGTCAGATCTCACCAAGTAGTGGGCTCTCCCAGGAGCCAGGGCAGCGCCCACAGCTAGGCTACCCCCAGGAAAGGGTATTAGCAGTCAGGAACCTAGCAAAGCCAAGGGCCAGGGAACCAACCAAGCCAGCATGAGGATACAATCAGCTCCCCAGGGCCTAGGATGGGACCTTGGGATTGATGGGCCCCGTGGCGAGGGTCAGCACCTCGCACAGGGCCCAGGTGGTTCTCATCAGCAGCAGCTGGCCCATTC
>NZ_JAWOSW010000171.1:0-516 GCF_033338535.1 Vibrio sp. Vb2131 | reverse complement strand
TCGTAGAAATGGACAACGGCGTACTCAAAGTCATCAAAGCAAAAGACTCTAAGACCTCTGCAATCCCTGTTATGGGTGATGGCAGCGCAAAAGGCGATAGCGTCATCACTCGCGTGGTTGCTGTGCGAAATGTCTCTGTTCGTGAATTGTCACCGCTATTGCGCCAGCTGATTGATAATGCCGGTGCGGGTAATGTGGTTCATTACGATCCAGCTAACATCATCCTGATCACCGGTCGTGCAGCGGTAGTAAACCGTCTAGCAGAAATCATCAAACGCGTTGACCAAGCTGGTGACAAAGAGATCGAGCTAGTAGAGCTTCGCAATGCCTCGGCTGCTGAAATGGTTCGTATCGTAGAAGCCCTGAACAAAACGACCAACCAAAAGAGTACGCCTGAGTTTCTTGAGCCAAAAATCGTCGCGGATGAGCGTACGAACTCGATTCTGATTTCTGGCGATCCGAAAGTACGTGCACGCCTGAAACGTTTGATTCGTCAACTTGACGTAGAAATGGCAA
>NZ_JAWOSW010000170.1:0-517 GCF_033338535.1 Vibrio sp. Vb2131 | reverse complement strand
CAAACACAAATTGCTGAGATCATGGATGACCTAATTGAGCAGAATAAACTCTGCGCTCACGTCTATGAGGTGTTAGAGCAGAATATGACGGCTTGCTACAACATGTCTATTTGCCATTAAAAGCCGATTTTCAGACATTAAAAAGGGCGCATCACGCGCCCTTTTTAGTATTTAGTGCCTAGATGTTAACTCGCGATATCCAGAAGGTTATCTCTCACACCATTAATTCTGAACCAGCCTGCTATACTGAAACGCTCCGCGTTAGTCGGCAACACTTCATGAGGAAACTGTTCAGATAAGAACACCAGTAGACGCCCCCCACGAGGCGGGATTGTTGCGATTTCTTTGTCATTGAGGTCATAGACGACCAGTTCGCCCGCGTCCTCTTCACTCCAAGATTCATTCATGTAGAACACCGTGGTTAAGCGACGGTTTTCGTTCCCTTTAAAGCAATCGAGGTGTTTTTGGTAAAAATCGCCTTTTTCGTACTTTGCAAAGTGTGCTTCATACTCAAACA
>NZ_JAWOSW010000169.1:0-517 GCF_033338535.1 Vibrio sp. Vb2131 | reverse complement strand
CCTTGCTTAAGTACTCCAACATGGTGCGCTGCGCTTGAAAAGAGAAACGGCGACGCGTCGACATATCTGCGAATTTGAAGTTAGTAATGTTGCGACGTTCTAGTTCGGCTTTCAAATAGCGAACTTTGTCTTCCAATACGGTTTGGAACTGCTCGAACGGGATATCTGACCAACGTTGACGGCTGCGAACTTCCGACACAATGCTCATGATGATGGTTTCGTACAGAATGGTTTCCTTCCACAAACCATTGATTGTAATGCGTAACTGGCTTGAGCCATCCGACATGGTTTTGTTGTGGAAAGAGACATCGCTTTGCGGGTTAAAACGGAAGTGACGTAACGCTTCGACAAACTCGGGCTTTAGGTACGGCGCAACGTACTTCATGTACGCAATTTCATCTTCAGTAAAGCGAACATCTTGAAGTTTAAGAACTTCTGCCTTTACCTCTGGCAGCAATTCCGACAGATCTTCTTCGCTACGCACGATGAATTTGTATGACACCATCGCATCAGGATA
>NZ_JAWOSW010000168.1:0-518 GCF_033338535.1 Vibrio sp. Vb2131 | reverse complement strand
ACAACGCGTTGGTGAGACGTTAAGTGCTGCGCCAATGCGACGTGAACGGATTTTATTGGTGGAAGATAACCGAGTGAATCAAAAAGTTGCTTCTTTACTGTTAAGCAAAGCTGGCTATCAGTTTGAAGTCGCGGAAAATGGCCAGATCGCAGTGGAGATGTTCCAGCGCGATGGTGGCTTCGACATCATTTTAATGGACTGCATGATGCCAGTGATGGATGGTTTCGAAGCAACGAAACAGATCCGCGCTTATGAAGCAAGCTTAGGACTCGAAAAAACGCCGATCATCGCGCTAACAGCCAGTGTGGTCGACGACGATATTCAACGCTGTTTTGACTCCGGGATGGACGCTTATGTGCCTAAACCAGTGAGAAAGGAGAAACTGTTGCATCAAATCGAAAACGTAATGTAGGCGAGCCACACATGAGCATGATTCTCCCCCATCATAATCAACGAGCGCTGCGACTACTGGTCTCCGCTTGTTTGCTGCTTATATTTTTGTTGCCTTGGAGCCATCA
>NZ_JAWOSW010000167.1:0-520 GCF_033338535.1 Vibrio sp. Vb2131 | reverse complement strand
TGATGGTGTCAGCAACAGCCGCTTGGGACGGTAAAACCGATACCGCTGTCGGTAACGTTTTGGGCTCAAACATTGCTAACATTGCCCTAATCCTAGGTATTACTGCGCTGATCAAACCTCTTTCTATTAGCTCTGCAGTTATCCGTCGCGAATTACCATTAATGATCGCAGTAACCGTACTAGCCGGGATTTTACTGTGGAACAGCCACCTTGGTTTTTATGAAGGTGTCTTACTATTTGTTCTGTTTGGTGCTTTTTTATTTGCTATGTTGCAAATCAGCCGCAAAGAACAAAAATCTGGCGATGCGTTTCTTGAAGATCAAGAATCATAAATCCCACAAGGCGTTAGCAACCCTAAGGCCATCATGTGGGTGGTTATCGGTTTAATATTGCTTCCTTTGGCAGCAAGCCTGCTGGTCGATAATGCGGTTATTATTGCTAAGCATTTCGGCATGAGCGACCTAGTGATCGGTCTGACAATTATTGCCATCGGTACGAGTCTTCCTGAGCTTGCAGCATC
>NZ_JAWOSW010000166.1:0-520 GCF_033338535.1 Vibrio sp. Vb2131 | reverse complement strand
CTGGAATGCTCTATAGCTGCTGCTGCGATTGGACCCTTGCAGTAGCCACTTTAAAGCACGCTGTCACTAGAACTTCAGGACGGTCCTGACCACGTCAACATAGTGGCCATCTGGAGGTGGCTTCCTCTGACTTCCAGGTTGCAGGAACTTCTTAATTGTAGGAATGTTGCTGATTCTTGTCTTAAATGCCTGCAGCAGAGGGAAGTCAGACAACACAGGAGCACTGACTTCTTCCACCATCAAAATGGCTCGGACACTATCCTAGGCCCTTCAGAAACCCGGTCAACCTAGAACATTCGGTGGCTCTGCTCTACCCAGCAAGGGTGGTGCTCCGCTGTGTGTGGCAGAGCAGAGCCACTGGCAGGTCCGTCCCCACGTGCACTCCGAGGCAGGGCTAGCTTATTAACAGGCTGTTGTGCCTTAATACTGACAGTGTGGTGGGAGGACAAGGGGCTGCTCAGGTGTCAGTGGGGACACCTCCCCACTCTACTGCTTTCGCGTGACTAATCTGAGAATACCA
>NZ_JAWOSW010000165.1:0-521 GCF_033338535.1 Vibrio sp. Vb2131 | reverse complement strand
GATCTTACCAGAAAGGCTTTTACAAGCAGGCATGGGAGGCAGCTCTGGGGTACACATAAGATAGAATCTACTTAGAGGTCACACCTGACCTTTCTCAGGGAACTGAGGAGAAGCCTGGAACCAGCTATTGAAAACACAGTGGTGGCCTTCTGCGGCAGCTCTCCATGAGCAGGGGCAGGCAGTCCCACTCAGACAATGGCCCTGTGTGGTCCTTGCCCCACCCCCACCCACCAGGGAAACATCTTGGGGCACAAAGGCCATACTGTCAGGCCACAGGGGGGTGGCATATGTTATGACTAAAGGGCTAGTGGGCCTAGGGGCATGGAGGGAGCTGGGTCAGGTCAGCAGGGACCCTCCCCACATCCAAGCCTGCCTTGCATAGAGCAGGAAGGGTTTGGGGCAACTCCCGTTGGGCAGGTGACCATGTCTTGAGGACAGACGCAGTCGTTAAGGAAATTAACTCAGCCCTTCTGTGTGAGCCCCTAGGCTGGCAGGACCTGGGCCCACGGCCAGTCTCTCAC
>NZ_JAWOSW010000164.1:0-522 GCF_033338535.1 Vibrio sp. Vb2131 | reverse complement strand
CTGCGGGTATTAATGCCTTACGCAAAGAAGATGTGAATGCATTTATTGATGCGGTCGAAACGTACTACGCATAGCATTTTCCAAAATATGAATACAACAAAGGAGCCGAGTGGCTCCTTTGTTTTTACTACAAGTAAATCAGTTAGATAATCAGCGCTTTAACCAAGACTTCGGGTTCTGTGCTTCACTATTACGGCGGATTTCGAAATACAGTGATGGTCGGTCCTGCCCGCCTGTATCTCCGGCGAGAGCTATCACTTCGCCCGCGGTGACTTTATCGCCTTCTTTTTTGGTTAACGCTTGATTGTAGCCGTAAAGCGTCATGTCACCTTTACCGTGATCAAGCAGCACCACTAAACCGTAACCTCTTAAATACTCTGCAAATACGACTGTGCCAGGGTAAACCGCTTTAACTTGTTGACCATAGTTAGCGGAAAGCACCATACCTTTCCAGTTTACTTGTCCGGTTTGACGCGTACCGAAGTTATGTAACACACTGCCTTTTAGTGGCCATGGTAGTTT
>NZ_JAWOSW010000163.1:0-522 GCF_033338535.1 Vibrio sp. Vb2131 | reverse complement strand
GTGCGCGTGTGTGTAAGTGTGGGTGTGTGTGCGTGCTCTGCTCATCTCTAGGGAACTTCGAGGTGGGAAGTGGGAGGTGGGAGGTGGAGGGACCCAGTAGTGAGAAGAACTAGGAGGTGAGGCCTAATGGGCCGCAGATTGGTCATGTTTTGGTGCTGATGACAGAGGGGCCAGTCCCAGGGGAGGAGGCTTGGCGGGCCACTTTCTTGTCTCCTGTCTCATCAAACTTGGAGCGTCTCAGTCATTTTCCATGCCTGGGCCCCTCACAGCAGCAAGGCCACAGAAGTTCGACACACCCAGTGTGTGTCAGTGTTCACAGTCCAGCCCTCCCTGAGGACCCACATTTGGCTCGTATGTGTGTGAGCACGTTGGGGTGCGCATGAGGTATCTCCCCAGTCTCTTCCCTTCTGTCACCCGAATCAAATGTAAGACGTCCCTCACATCCTGATCATCCCAACTCTGCCTCCCAGGCCCTCTGCTGGGAAACCCATATCCGGAGTCCATGCCCTGCCCCTGCCCCCG
>NZ_JAWOSW010000162.1:0-523 GCF_033338535.1 Vibrio sp. Vb2131 | reverse complement strand
CTCTTCACCCCAGCATCATAGAGCTCCCGGGCATCCTGGTCAATCAGCTCGTAGTCAATAACAGAACCATCCTCTGCCCGTTTACCCTTTGCAAGGGCGACCAACAGCTTTCGGAATTCTCCAGATGTGTCAGAGATGATGTCCTTCTCCAGATCGGTCTTGTACATTTCCTTATACACTCGGTTAATCTCCTGCAGCTCCTGGTTGGTTCTTGAGCAGATGATCTCGATGAGGGAGTCCTCATCAGTCCCCAGGCCCTTCATGGAGGCTTTGAGCTCAGAGGCATCGTACTGAGCAGGTGTCTTCAACAGGCCTAACATCACGGTCTCCAGGTGACCAGACAAGGCCGACTTCATCGCCGATGGCAGTTCCTTTTTGGTCCTCCTCTGGTAGGCGAAGGCAATGTCCTGCCTCTGTGCATTGCTGCGGTTAGTCAGAATGTTGACAATGGTGACCTCGTCCACGCCTTTGGTCTTGATTGCTGTTTCAATGTTCAAAGCATCCCTCTCAGCGTCGAAGTTGG
>NZ_JAWOSW010000161.1:0-524 GCF_033338535.1 Vibrio sp. Vb2131 | reverse complement strand
TTAGCGGAACAAGGTGTTAGGTACGAGCTTTGGACGCAAAACGAAATCCGACGTCGGCTTCCTGAACTCAGCAAAAAGGTTCGGTTTGGCGTATTTTTTCCAGAAACAGGACATACAATAAACCCTTATGCACTCTGCGTTGAGCTAAGTAATGCATTTGAAAAACTCGGAGGTTCACTTGTCCATGAAGAAGTAGACGCAGTAAGTAAAAACGGCGATGTCTTGGTCAATACTCAGCGAATGTCTTTTGACAAAATTGTGGTCGCAGCGGGTGTTCATTCTAAAGCTTTGGTTCGCCAGTTAACCGGTGTGAATGTCCCGATACAAGCTGAGCGAGGTTACCATCTCATGATGAATGACAAGCGTGAGTCCTTGCCGTTTCCTATTAGTTCTGCGGACAGAAAGTTCATTATGACGCCCATGTCTGAAGGCTTACGTTTGGCGGGAACGGTCGAGTATGCCGATGTGAAATCGCCACCAAACATGAAGCGCGCAGAGATGTTGTATCAGCAGGGGAACGCGAT
>NZ_JAWOSW010000160.1:0-525 GCF_033338535.1 Vibrio sp. Vb2131 | reverse complement strand
GCACGTACAACAGGTTTAGGAGGCCAAAGTACCTCCATGTTCAACCCTTGCCACTTCCATTTCTCAGCAGCAATACAAGGCTGATAATGTAAAAAGCTCTGGCTGCATAGTTTGTGTTTAGGTGAAAAGTACTGCTCTATCACTTTTCGGCCGCCAGCATGGTCATTATCGGCATGACTTAAAATCATCGTATCGACACTTGAGTAGCCTCTGCGGTGCAGTACTGGCGTAATCACTTGCTCAGCTATACTGCCGTTTTGCCAAGCTTTGCCCGTATCATAGAGTAAAATTCTACCCTCTTTTTCAACCAGCACCGCCAACCCATGCCCGACATCAAGCACATCAATACGCCAAGTTTGGTTATCTTGCTTAGGAAACAACCCTGTCACCACAACAATTACACAGACAAACATCCAAACGTAACGAGGCATAACATGTCTTAAAACGAGCACGGCACTCACTACAGCAATAACAAATGTCCACTCGGTACTAATGGGTTGCCAAGTTCCTATGGCATATCGAACA
>NZ_JAWOSW010000159.1:0-525 GCF_033338535.1 Vibrio sp. Vb2131 | reverse complement strand
GAGGGTGTCATCGATATCTGCTCGAAAGCTTGTAAGACATTTGCCATACCTTCGATTGCGAATGTCTTCTTCTTATTTTTAACCTTTTGATTAATTGATGCTTTTAATTTTTGCGAGAAAATTATCGCTAATATTTCCTACTGCTAACTTGTGAGTGCGTCGGGATTACGTAAAGTAGAAAGCGTTCACAGGGGGTGAATTGCAGGATTTCAGACCACGGATTCAAGGTCTTCATGGCCGCAAGCTAGGCTAGCTTGGTGATCGGAAAACGGAATTAGGTAGGCAAGGAGCCTGCTCGATACGGATGGTCATCTCGTCTTATGGTTAAGACAGTGGAAAGGATCAGGCACAGGAAGTTGCTCAGTAGACAGGAAGTAAAGGGATAGCCAAAACTCATCAGGAAGATGAAAAACAACACTTTTTGGCAAGGAAAGCACGAAAAACAAAAGGATTCTTGGTGCACTAAATGCGTGCAACACAGTTTCGCCACTTGATGGCACTTAGAAAGCGACAGTTTGACTGTCT
>NZ_JAWOSW010000158.1:0-527 GCF_033338535.1 Vibrio sp. Vb2131 | reverse complement strand
AAATCACTGCTCGATACCATATCGGCGTACGCAACCAAGTCGATCATCAGCTTGTCGTTTTTCGACGCGCGTTTCATCGCTTCATAACCTTCTGATGTTGCTCGTCCTTCTTGAGCTGTGGTATAGCCATATTTCGCGTACATACCTTGTGAGGCTTCTAACATGCGATCTTGAAGTTCTGAATCAATCAACTTATTGAGGTTGAACAGCATTGCAAAGTGCGCGTTTTCTTCTAGGACACCATTTGGCTCTTGGCTGTTTTCCATTCGGCGGATAATGCCACCTTTTGGATCTTCCGATTCTGATGTGATGCCTGCTAGCTCTAACGCTTTACTGTTCGCGACACTCAAATGCCCCGAAGTGTGGATGATCAATACAGGCTTATCTGTGCTGACTTTATCAAGATCCGCTTTGGTAGGGTAGTAATCCAGTTGGGCGTCGTCGTAACCAAAACCTAAAATCCATCCGGTTTTCTCAATGAATAGGCGTTGCGTATTATTGTTCTCGGCATTTTTCAGAGTTTCGAT
>NZ_JAWOSW010000157.1:0-527 GCF_033338535.1 Vibrio sp. Vb2131 | reverse complement strand
TGGCGTCAGAATGTATTCATAGCCCAAGAACGCGTAAGACGCATAAGCGATAACACGCGGCAGCAAGGACGTGAAGAAGAATAGGTTAACGAACCAGTAAGTGTAGGCAGAGATAAACGCCCAGCGACCGCCGAGTGAGCTTTTTACCCATGCGTAGACCCCCGCTTCAGAATCTTTATTCAGAGATACGAATTCTGCGATGATCAAACAGAAAGGGATGAAATAAAAAATGGTCGCCAGAAAGAACATTGGCGCAGACGCTAGACCGATCTCGATGTTGTTATTGATTACGTTATTAAAGCTAAATACTGCAGCAAAGGTGAGGGACAACAACCCGAATTTGCCTATCGTATTACGTTTGGATTCAGACATGTTCTATCTCCGGTGAATCACGTTGGAATTGTAGGGAGGAAGGGCTTGTAATGCTGTGACCACAGCCCTTCTCTTGTTTTATTTATTTAGGAAGTAGCCATCTTCGATGGTCACTTTAAGCACCACTTTTCTTACACGGTTGTCTCCATGGAAGC
>NZ_JAWOSW010000156.1:0-531 GCF_033338535.1 Vibrio sp. Vb2131 | reverse complement strand
TCCCTGACACAATTTTGCTCGACGTAGCAAAACAGTTTATCGACAAAGGCAAGAACAAGGGCAAGAAAAAGCAATCGACGAAAGAGAAGTTGATGTCGGGCAGTGGGTTAGGTCGTAAGCTTGTTTTCGAACAAGCTGCGAAGAAAACCAACCAGAAGACCCGTGGCAACTATCCAGCAACGGTCGCGATTCTAGAAGTGATTCAACACGGTCTGGAAAAAGGTTTTGCACAAGGGCAAGAGCTTGAAGCGAAACGATTTGGTGAGCTTGTGATGAGCTCCGAATCGAAAGCATTGCGCTCTATCTTTTTCGCGACTACTGAAATGAAGAAGGAACACGGCACGGATGCACAGCCAGCAGCGGTGAAAAAAGTGGGTGTTCTTGGTGGCGGCTTAATGGGCGCTGGGATCAGTCATGTAACGGTAGCAAAAGCAAAAGTGCCTGTTCGAATCAAAGATGTGAGCAATGACGGTGTGTTGAATGCACTTAACTACAACTACAAGTTGTTTGAGAAGCAGCGTAAACGTCGCA
>NZ_JAWOSW010000155.1:0-532 GCF_033338535.1 Vibrio sp. Vb2131 | reverse complement strand
CTGATGAGCGAATGATCAAATGTGACTGGTGAGTATAGGAAGGCTGCTTTGCCAGCTCAAACACCAAACGGTGCACGGGTTTCTTTTCCGATGGTTGCACGCGGCACAGTCGAGATAGAGCCCAACCTTGGGTTAATGCTAGTTCAATAAATAGCTCCCCTTCGGTGATTGGCAGCACAAAGCTGGCTTTTCCTTCTGTATCTAGCAACTGATAACAACACTTAAGCAACGCATCATGGCGTAGGGAGTCGGTATGCCTAGCGGTTGCTCGCTGGCTTTGTTTAGCTTGCTCACCAGTGTTGAAATAGGGTGGGTTGCAAACAATGCGTTGAAAGCGTTGCGGCGGCGAAAAAATCAAAACATCGGTATGCTGAACTGAGAGTCGGTCGTGCCACGGCGAGTGCGAAAAATTGTGGCTTGCGGCTTCAACCGCTGTGGTTTCGATGTCAACGGCGGTAATTTTTGCGTCAGGAAAGCGTTGAGCACACATCAAAGCGAGTAACCCTGTTCCTGTCCCGATATCCAATATATG
>NZ_JAWOSW010000154.1:0-532 GCF_033338535.1 Vibrio sp. Vb2131 | reverse complement strand
TGAGAACACAAGTATGATACTTGAATTAATCATAAAAGCATGGGAGATTGCTTCCTTTATCTTCAACCAGTTTATGAGAGACTAGACTTCCTTGATAACATGCCGTACAGAGCTCACACCCATGACACACCCACTCCAACAGGGCTTTGCCTTCTAATGGTGCGACTCCCTGGGCTAAGTATATACGCCATAACAAACACCATGGCCAAAAGACACCTTGGAGAAGAAAGGGTTCATTTTTATCTTACAGCTTATAACCCATCCCAGAGGAACAGCAACTCAAAGCAGGAACCTGGAGACAGGAACCGATGCAGAGGCCATGGAGGAGTGCTTTACTTGCTTGGTGCCTATGACTTGCTTAGCTTTTTAAAACTTTTTTTTTTTGTGAATTTCACATCATGCACACCAATCCCAATAATTTCCCTGTCCCTCCATATCCACCCTCTGCTGCTGCACCTCCCCTCTAAAAGAAAACAAAATAAAATAAGACCAAAAAAAAATCTCCATGTGGAAGCTGCAGTGTGTCACACAG
>NZ_JAWOSW010000153.1:0-532 GCF_033338535.1 Vibrio sp. Vb2131 | reverse complement strand
AAATACCTGGCCAAGCACAGCGCGATCTTTGACCGCCTGGACGTCGTCTCCTACGAGGAGGTCGTGCGGCTCCCCGCGTTCAAGAGGAAGACGCTGGTGCTCATCGGGGCCAGCGGGGTCGGGCGGAGCCACATCAAGAACGCGCTGCTCGCCCAGAACCCGGAGAGGTTCGCCTACCCCGCGCCGCACACCACGCGGCCCCCGCGGAAGGGCGAGGCGGACGGCGCCGAGTACCACTTCGTGTCGGCGGAGGAGATGGCGCGGGGCATCGCGGCCAACGAGTTCCTGGAGTTCGGCAGCTTCCGGGGCGACATGTTCGGGACCAGGCTCGACGCCGTGCGCCGCATCCACGAGTGCGGCCAGGTCGCCGTCCTGGACATCGAGCCCCAGACCCTGAAGGCCGTGCGCACCGCTGAGCTCTCGCCCTTCATCGTCTTCATCGCGCCTACGGACCAGGGCGCCGAGACCGAGGCCCTGCGCCAGCTCCGCGCCGACTCCGACGCCATCCGGGGCCGCTACGCCCACCTCTTCG
>NZ_JAWOSW010000152.1:0-533 GCF_033338535.1 Vibrio sp. Vb2131 | reverse complement strand
TCGCCTCTGACTGCCAAGGCATCCACCGTGTACGCTTAGTCACTTAACCATACAACCCGAAGGAGTTTCGAGTTGATGAACAAGTCACCAAAGTTGTCTCTCATTATTTGAATGAGCGAGAGACATATCGATTTTGCCGGACTCAATTTCGAATAATCACTTAAAAGTGATATTCCCAAGAACACTTGAATGTGTTTTTTGGTGTTTGTCTTAAAGACAAACATTGAGAACTTTACAAACAACAATAAATTGTTGTTTTGTCAGCTTTCCAAATTGTTAAAGAGCTAATCACTTCTTATGAAGTAACCATTTTTAAAAACTCTCAAGAGAGAATGTTTAAAGATGGTATCCCGTAGGGGAGTCGAACCCCTGTTACCGCCGTGAAAGGGCGGTGTCCTAGGCCTCTAGACGAACGGGACACTAAGTGAACATCTTGGGGGATGTTCTATCTCTTAAACTTCATAAACCGTATCAATCTGTGTGAACACTCATCGCAATAATCATCGTATAAGGAGGTGATCCAGCGCCAGGTT
>NZ_JAWOSW010000151.1:0-537 GCF_033338535.1 Vibrio sp. Vb2131 | reverse complement strand
TCAAAGATGAGCTGTTCGGTAATGAATCAATGCTGTGGAACTATTGCATTTAAATTTTGTCAGTCACCGCAAGTGTTGCTGCAAGCACATCTTGCCCAAACATCACGCTGCGCTCAGGAGACCAACCGTACAACGGATCAGGGTGGTTGTTATTGTCTTTGAATGGCATCTCAATTGTGTACGATAAGCACTTAAATTGCTCGGCAACCCAATTTGAACCAACCGTCAGGTTTGCCTTGCCTGGTTCATCTTTGTCGTAGCCAATTTCATCTTGGAACCAGGTTTGCCTTGCCTGGTTCATCTTTGTCGTAGCCAATTTCATCTTGGAACTCTGGCGTAATAGTCAACAGTGCTTGTTTGAATGCATTTTCCAGCGCCGCTAAGTTTTCATCGTACGATGGGATGCCTTCAGAGCCTGCAACAAAGTTGTATGGGATCGCTTCATCACCATGAACATCTAAGAACATATCCACGCCCGTTTCGAGCATGCGTTCACGAACAAGGAACACCTCTGGGCTTTTCTCCATTGAAGGCGTT
>NZ_JAWOSW010000150.1:0-538 GCF_033338535.1 Vibrio sp. Vb2131 | reverse complement strand
AAAATGAAGACGCGCCGGGTGTTTATGACGCCCTACCATTTTTGATATCCAATACCTATAAGGTCATGGAGCTAGAACATAGCCAACCGTTTATCGATATGGCAGGCAAAAAAGTCGTGGTGCTTGGCGGTGGTGATACCGCGATGGACTGCGTGCGAACTTCGATCCGTCAAGGCGCATCTAACGTGATTTGTGCCTACCGTCGTGATGAAGAAAACATGCCAGGCTCCCGTCGAGAAGTGAAAAATGCCAAAGAAGAGGGCGTGAAGTTCATGTTTAACCTTCAGCCTTTAGGTATTGAGGTTGATGCGTATGGCAAAGTTTCAGGCGTGAAAGTGGTCAAAACTGCTTTAGGCGAGCCTGATGACGCAGGTCGCCGTCGCCCAGAACCTGTAGAAGGAAGTGAACACGTACTGCCTGCCGATGCTGTCATCATGGCATTTGGTTTCCAACCTCATCAAATGAACTGGCTTACTCCGTTCAATGTTGAACTTGATCAATGGGGGCGAATCAAAGCACCCAACAACCAAGAGTTTCA
>NZ_JAWOSW010000149.1:0-539 GCF_033338535.1 Vibrio sp. Vb2131 | reverse complement strand
AGTGTTAACCCGAATTTCTAGTTTCCATAACTATCAGTCTGTACAAAATGACTTGCGTCGCCAAGAGAACAAGATCCATCACAACCAAGAGCAACTTGCCTCAGGTAAGAAGCTGCTTAAACCAAGTGATGATCCGCTGGCTGCGCATTACATTCAGAATATTGGCCAGCAGCAAGAGCAGTTAAAGCAATATTTAAGCTCGATTGTGTTGGTGCGTAACCGTTTAGAAAACCACGAAGTGAACATCGCGAACGCAGAAAGTTTCGCTGATGAATCGAAACGTCTCACCATGGAAATGATCAACGGTGCGTTTTCTGCCGAAGACCGACAAGCGAAAAAGCGTGAGTTGGAAGAAATTGCAAATAACTTCCTTAACTTAGTGAATGCGCAAGATGAATCGGGCAACTACGTGTTTGCGGGGACAAAGCCGAAAAGCCAGCCATTTTATCGCGATAAAGATGGCAGCGTGCAATACGCTGGTGATGATTACCAACGCAAAATGAAAGTGTCCAGCATGCTGGATATGCCGATGAACGATC
>NZ_JAWOSW010000148.1:0-540 GCF_033338535.1 Vibrio sp. Vb2131 | reverse complement strand
CCCCGTGGAACCCTGCTAGTGAGTCTCAGCGGGGAGCATCAGGGGGTTCTTTGCTTTTCGGGCCCCGGGCACTCAGGGGAGCGCTGTTCCTTCCCAGGGAAAGGCAGGACCACCAGTTTCTTTTCCTCAGGCTCCAGGTAGAGGAAGGAGACATCCAGTGTGTCACCCTGTGGGTTTGTGGTTAGATCGAGCTGCACAGGAAAGGGTTCCTCAGGACTCTTTCGCTTGGAGTCTTCAGGCTCCTCCTGCTCAGGGAGGTGTTGGATAGATCCTCTTGGTGCAGTTATGGAGGGTGAGCTGGTAGGGGCTGTGTTTTTCTGAGGGAGTTTCTTAGCATCTTGGGTATCAGCAGGGTTCTCACCTCCAGGGACCTGGTCCTGAGATTCGAAAAACTCGCACGACACAGTGACAGTCTTTTTAAAGCGTTGAGGAGGGACCCCGGGACTTTTAATCAGTGAACCTTGGCAAAGACCAACGGGCTCAGAGTCGGAGGCCTGGAGTGAACAGCTGTCCTGAGACTGGGTACATGGTGACTCTTTG
>NZ_JAWOSW010000147.1:0-540 GCF_033338535.1 Vibrio sp. Vb2131 | reverse complement strand
CTTGAGCTAAGCCGTCTGGACTTGGTTGAATTGCGTATTGCAACTCAATGCCAAACTCTGAGCCATCACCCAATAGGCGCTGAAATCCTTCCTGGTCTTCTGGCGTGGTGATGATCAAGATTTCACGAATGCCAGCAAGCATGAGTACCGACAACGGGTAGTAAATCATTGGTTTGTCATAAACCGGCAGTAACTGCTTAGAGACACCGCGTGTAATAGGGTAAAGGCGAGTGCCCGAGCCACCTGCTAAAATAATGCCTTTCATTATTCGCCCGCTCCTAATCGCTCTAAACTGTATGAACCATCAAGCACGCGTTGCCACCATTGCGGATTATTAAGGTACCATTCCACGGTTTTGCGAATGCCGCTTTCAAAGGTTTCTTCTGGCGTCCAGTTAAGCTCTTGAGCAATCTTGGTCGCATCAATTGCGTAGCGCACATCATGACCTGGGCGGTCTTTGACATAAGTGATCAAAGATTCATAAGACTCAACACCTGCCGGCTTGTCTGGTCGCAGCTCTTCAAGCAAAGCACAAATGGT
>NZ_JAWOSW010000146.1:0-540 GCF_033338535.1 Vibrio sp. Vb2131 | reverse complement strand
CACTTTTACGCATTCGTTCACTTTGTGAATCGTGGCATTGACAGGTCCAAGCTCAACGACTTGACCGCCCATGCGAGCAATGAAACGTCCGTCTGACGTACCCCCCGTTGTGAGCAGCGCTGGTTTGGTGTTGTTCACTTCCGCTACGGAAGCGACCACAGCATCAAGTAGGGCACCTGTGTCCGTTAAGAACGGGTCGCCGTTGAATGTCCAATGTAGATCGTAGTTGAGATCATGCTTATCCAGTGTTTCTGTTACGCGCTGGACGATAGTGTCATTGTTCAGTTCGGTGCTAAAACGTAGGTTGAATTGAACGTTGAACTCGCCAGGAATCACGTTGGAAGCCCCTGTGCCCGCAGATACATTGGGAATTTGGAAGCTTGTTGGCGGGAAGTAATCATTGCCTTTATCCCACTCTGTTGTTGCCAGTTCGTGGATGGCAAGTAGCGATGCGTGAACAGGGTTATTAGCGAGGTGAGGGTAGGCCACATGACCTTGTGTGCCTTTTACGGTTAGGTCACCGGTAATTGAACCACGGCG
>NZ_JAWOSW010000145.1:0-541 GCF_033338535.1 Vibrio sp. Vb2131 | reverse complement strand
CTCACTGGAACCATGTGGAAAGAGGCTCAGGGCTATAGGTAGTTAGACCAATGTGTAAAAACAAAGCACCATGATCAATAACACCTCTTTCGAGACTTAAAAGTGAAACATTAGAGAGAGGAAGTCCATGCAGGACAGCCAAGCCGAAAGACTAAGCAAGGATTGGAGCAGCATCGGGTTCGCAGAAAAAGACAAATCTACAAGAGTTGGCTAGAGAAAGCCACAGGCTCTGGTGCCTACACACTCTTCTTTGGACACAGTGTTCCCGCTTTGGCTCCAAGGTAATATCATTCATCTTGGAACACACTCTTTCACCGGAAATGACAAGCAGAAAGTGGATGTTTGTTTATTTAATGTTTACAGGTGTTATATATGCCAAATTTTTGCCAGGAAGAAGTTAAGTGGTCAGAGAGTGGCTGTAGCTCTGTCTCCCACACCTCACTTGTCTGCAGTGGCATCCTCAAGAATAGAAAGCCTTGATTTCCTACTGTTGTTCCCATCCACATTTTGGTGTTTACTTCTAGTCTTGACTATTGTTTTC
>NZ_JAWOSW010000144.1:0-542 GCF_033338535.1 Vibrio sp. Vb2131 | reverse complement strand
TGGCTCTAGAAGTTTGAGTAAGCGTTCGTCGTCTACGCGGCATTCAATACCGACTGCGCCTTGGCCAACCGCTGGCAGTGATTGTTCTGGTTCGATAAAGCTGCGAATTCGGTCTTCCAATTTCAAGCGCTTTAGACCTGCGGCTGCAAGAATGATAGCGTCGTACTCACCCGCATCCAGTTTGCCAAGTCGAGTACCCACGTTGCCACGCAGTTCTTTGATAATGATGTCTGGGCGGTATTCTTTCAGTTGGCATTGGCGACGCAAACTACAAGTACCGACGACCGCACCTTGAGGGAGTTCATCAATGCTGCTATAGGTATTAGAAACGAAGGCGTCGCGAGGGTCTTCGCGCTCGCAAATGGTCACGAGGCCAAGGCCTTCTGGGAAGTCGACAGGTACGTCTTTCATTGAGTGCACGGCTAGATCGGCGCGGCCTTCAAGCATGGCAACTTCAAGTTCTTTAACGAACAAGCCTTTGCCACCAACTTTAGCCAGCGGTGTATCCAAAATCACGTCACCTTTGGTCACCATGGTTACCA
>NZ_JAWOSW010000143.1:0-542 GCF_033338535.1 Vibrio sp. Vb2131 | reverse complement strand
CTGTCACTAACTGGCTTGTAAAGCCTGTTGAAATCGATGATGTACCCATTGTTGTTGCCGCAATTTATTCCACCGATCCAGACATTCTCGATCGCCATCAGTTGAGACGTATTGCAGACCAAGCCACGTTAGGCATTAAATCATTGGATGCCACCAACAAGGTGGAAGTGATTGGCGGTGAGCCGAGAAAAATCCAGATAGAGCTTGATTCCGTTGCGATGGCAAACTTCAAAGTAACCATCGATGACCTCGAACAGGCCATTCAGCTCAGTAATAGTAAAACCCAAGGCAAGAACGTTCGCGTAAACGGGCAAAATTTCACATTGGAGTCGGGAAGGTTTCTGACTAACGCCGAAGAGGTTGGCGATCTTGTTATCGCGGTGCTCAATGGTAAACCCGTTTATTTGAAAGATGTCGCGCGTATTTACGACGGTGAAGGTGAGGCAACATCCGATACTTGGTATCGCGATAAAAACCACGATGAAGCATACCCAGCGGTGTTTATTTCTGTCGCTAAACAAAAAGGCTCGAACGCGGTTAAC
>NZ_JAWOSW010000142.1:0-545 GCF_033338535.1 Vibrio sp. Vb2131 | reverse complement strand
AACCAAATGAGTTCGTTACAGATCCAGAAACCACGCCGGCTAGCAGAGCACCAAGGTTGATACCCATGTAGAAGATAGTGAAAGCGCCATCACGACGATTATCACCTTCATTGTATAGGTCGCCAACCATGGTAGAGATATTTGGCTTGAATAGACCGTTACCACAAATAAGCAGAGCAAGACCTAAATAGAAAGTGTGAAGTGCTCCGAAGCCTAGTGCGTCAGCCGGAAGTGCCAGTGTGAACTGGCCGATAGCCATTAATGCACCACCAAGCAAAATTGAGCGGCGTTGGCCAAGGTAGTTATCGGCAAGGTAACCACCAATCAATGGGGTAATGTAAACAAGGCCGGTGTAAATGCCATAAAGGTCGAGCGCGTCTTTCGTTGACCAGCCCAAACCACCATTCATTGTGGTATCAGTTAAGTAGAGTACTAGAATGGCACGCATTGCGTAGTAGGAAAAGCGTTCCCAGAGTTCAGTGCCGAACAATAAGAACAAGCCACGAGGGTGACCGAAATATTGATGTTGGTTTGACATAAGCTCT
>NZ_JAWOSW010000141.1:0-549 GCF_033338535.1 Vibrio sp. Vb2131 | reverse complement strand
CGGATTAAAGGAAGTTGCGTAGAGCAAGAGCAATGAGCCACATATTAGATAAAATCGACACTGTTTACCCATTCCCACCAAAACCAATTCCGTTAAGCGAAGAAGAAAAATCGTCTTATATCGCGAGCATCAAAGAGCTGCTAAAACAAAAAGATGCAGTACTGATCGCGCATTACTACACCGATCCTGAAATTCAAGCACTAGCGGAAGAAACAGGTGGTTTTGTTGGTGATTCACTAGAAATGGCTAAGTTTGGTAACCGCCACCCAGCAAGCACACTGATTATTGCAGGCGTACGTTTTATGGGTGAGTCGGCTAAAATTCTGACACCAGAAAAACGAATTCTAATGCCAACGCTGGAAGCGGAATGTTCACTTGATCTAGGTTGTCCGGCGGATAAATTCAGTGAATTCTGTGATGCACACCCAGATCATACGGTTGTTGTCTACGCAAACACTTCTGCGGCAGTGAAAGCTCGTGCTGACTGGGTGGTCACATCAAGCATCGCGCTTGAAATCGTGGAACACTTAGACGCTGAAGATAAGCCAA
>NZ_JAWOSW010000140.1:0-549 GCF_033338535.1 Vibrio sp. Vb2131 | reverse complement strand
AAGATTTGTACATCATTGAAGGTGACATCGATGCCTTTGATGACAGCTCGTTTGACGCAGAAGAACTTGAAGGCGCGGTATGCGTTCGTATGAACGACCGCCAAATGCGTTACTCTCGTTTCCCTGAAATTCCATTGTTTGGACGCGCGGCGCGTGAACAGCGTTTAGAGCTACTGCGCAATGAACGTGAGGAAGTGGTTGAGAAGCATGCAAAAGCGGCTTTCGATTCACAAAAGATGCAGCGTCTTTACCAAGCATTCAACCAGTTTGTGGCTAACCACATTCAAGTCGCGTTTGAAGCTGACCCAGAACAAGCATTGGCAAATGTTCGCGAAAAACGTGGTCAAATCGCCCGTGTATTGGCTGATTTGGAAGCGAAAGAACAACAACATCGTTCTCAGCTTCAGACTAGCAAGCAAGCTCTGTCTTCGTTAGACAAGCTCGCACCAAACATGGCTCTGATTGAAGACGATACGCTGCAAGCGCGTTTCGACGAGCTGGAAGAGAAAATTGCGCAACTGTCAGAAGCGAAAGCGTTCTTGAACAACC
>NZ_JAWOSW010000139.1:0-549 GCF_033338535.1 Vibrio sp. Vb2131 | reverse complement strand
AAAAATGCCACGCGTTGCGAATCCCTCTTGAGCAGTTTGTTAGTCGCGAGGCACCGAGCGACAATTTTAAGCCGAACCAAACTTTGCAAACAACAAACTTTATGTGCTTTGATGCACTTAAATCAGGCGTAGTTTCAAAGCGGCTAGTCAATGAAACCACTTGGAACAAACAACGCCGCAGAAAACGGACTGACAACACCAAAAAACGCTTTTGGAAAACCAATCTCACAGTGCGGACTTTCAACAAAGTCACTGAAACCACGTGGAACTTACCACACCAGAGAAAACGTCTTTTCAGCGAGTAAATTTGCTTTTGAACCAACAAACTCACCGAGCAGATTTGCAGCCAAAAACAAATTATCGATTGCCCTGCTCTGTCAGCACCAAAGAACAAAGCAACCGCTAGAGCACTTGCAAAACGTTGGACTTTAAACAGCTGAAACTGAGTTTTGACCATCGATGATAAATCTGTGTATCAAACAAACAGCTGCCAAATTTTGAGCTCAGAAACATGATTTTGATTGCTAGCTTTTTCTGGCGACTAACGCC
>NZ_JAWOSW010000138.1:0-550 GCF_033338535.1 Vibrio sp. Vb2131 | reverse complement strand
TCGACAGCGGCCATGCTCACTGTGCACTTGCCATCATTAATTTCACCAACATAACGTAGCACTTTGCCTTCTTCTGCCGCTTTCGCAGATAACTCTTTGAAGTACGCGTCCGCTTCTGGCAAACGAGCCATAAATTCATCAACACTGCCTGAATCATCAAAGCCTGGTGGTAGCGCTTGGTCAACGACCACATCTTCAAGCTCTAATGACATACCTGCTTCGCGAGCTAGGATGAGCAGCTTACGCGCAACGTCCATACCAGAAAGGTCATCACGAGGATCTGGCTCAGTGAAGCCATTTTCTTTCGCAATATTTGTCGCTTCGCTCAGGCTCATACCCTCGTCAAGTTTACCGAAGATGTAAGACAGTGAACCTGACAAAATGCCACTAAATCGTTCAAGCTCATCGCCTGCTGCAATCAGGTTTTGTAGGTTTTCGATAACCGGTAGGCCTGCCCCTACGGTTGTTTCGTACATCAACTTGCGACGCGAGCTACGAGCGACATCTCGAAGCTGATGGTAGTACGCCATGCTTGCTGTGTTTGAGATCG
>NZ_JAWOSW010000137.1:0-555 GCF_033338535.1 Vibrio sp. Vb2131 | reverse complement strand
TGACATTAGACAAGCACAAGGCAACAAGGATACTGCTTCTTAGCCACCCCACCAAACACAGCTACACACTAACTGGAAGGAGGAAAGTCTCCATAATGTTTAGCAGCTCATGTTCAATATTCTTCCAAAAATGGATAATCAGGGTGATCCAGAGCAAATGCCATTTGAGAATATCGAAAATTTCTGTTGAGGCTGTCAATTGTTTTCATGTCCTCTGGGGTCAATTCAAAGTCAAACACGTGGAAGTTCTCTTTGATTCTCTTCTCATTGAAGCTCTTGGCCAGAACCACCACCCCCCTCTGCAGTTGGTAGCGCAGGGCAACCTGGCCTGGAGATTGGTTGTGTTTCTTGGCAATGGTCATTAAGACAGGATCCTCCAGGAGGTATGGGCTATCACTGCTGACCCAGCTTGAGTCTCTGTGGGATCCCAGAGCACTATAGGCAACGAGAACAATGTCTTTGGACTTGCAGAACTCCAGGAGTTTGCTCTGGTTGAGATACGGGTGACATTCTACCTGGTTGCAGGTGGGTTTGTATTTCATCCCTGGTTTGTTC
>NZ_JAWOSW010000136.1:0-555 GCF_033338535.1 Vibrio sp. Vb2131 | reverse complement strand
CTATTGGAGATGTGTGTAATACCATCGCTACTGTACAAGCAATCCAGAAACAGTGGCCAACCACGCAAATAACTTGGATTACTGGCAAGTTAGAAGCTCAGTTGCTAGCAGCTATTGAGGGGGTCGAAGTCATTGTATTCGATAAAAAAGCTGGTTTAGATGGCTATAAAGCCTTGTGGAAACAGTTAAAGGGCCGAGAATTTGATGCTCTGTTACATATGCAATATGCGATTCGAGCGAGCGTCGCGACTTTGGGCATTAAGGCAAAATACAAACTTGGTTTTTCATCTGACAGAAGCCAAGATTTTCAAACACTATTCACTAATGTCAAAGTTCCCTCACCACAATCTCTGCACGTGGCGGATGGTTTGATGGCATTTGCTCATCAAATTGGCATCCCTAACAATGAGTTAGACTGGGCACTTTCCTACTCCACACAAGACAAAGAGTGGGCAGAGAATCATGTTTCTTGCGACAAACCCAACCTACTGATTGTGCCAGGAGCCAGTAAAGCATATAAAAACTGGAATGCTGAAGGGTACATAGACGTCATCC
>NZ_JAWOSW010000135.1:0-555 GCF_033338535.1 Vibrio sp. Vb2131 | reverse complement strand
TTACCATTAATAGAAGTGAAGCCCCAACGAATACCTAACTCGTCCATGTTACCTTCACTGATGGTCACAATTCGGGCTTCAATTTGTACTTGTTTGACTGGGATATCGAGCGATTCAATGATTTCGCGAATAACGGCGATGTTCTCTGGCAATTCTCTGATTAATAGCGAATTGGTTCGCTCATCAATGGTCATACTGCCACGCTCTGACAACATGCTAATGTTGCCTTCACCATTGATCATCTCTGCAATATCCGAAGCTTTAGCAAAATTGACTTTGATGATTTCTGATGAAAGTTCCCCCATTTCTTCCGTCAGCTTTTGTTTTTCTAACTGCTGCTTCTCGCGCAAATCCAGCTCATCGGTCGGGGCGACCAAAATCACGTTGCCATCAACACGCTTATCTAACCCTTTCACTTGCAAGATGATGTCGAGAACTTGCTGCCACGGCACACCATCAAGACGCAGTGTAAGGTTGCCTTCGACAGAATCCGAAACCACCAAGTTAAACTGGTTGTAATCTGCAATCAGCTGCAAAACGTTACGCACAGGAATG
>NZ_JAWOSW010000134.1:0-556 GCF_033338535.1 Vibrio sp. Vb2131 | reverse complement strand
CATATTGAATGTCCACGTTGTCCACGCGCGGTAAGTTGCCGACACTGCCGCCAATCGCCACATAACACTCGTTTTCGATCGCGCGAGATTGAGAACAGATCCGCACACGTTGATAGCCGTTTTTGGTATCGGTCCAGAATGGCACAAAAATAATTTGCGCACCTTGTTCGGCGAGCATACGACCTAACTCAGGGAACTCGCTGTCGTAACAAATCAGAATGCCGACCTTACCAGCATCGGTTTCGAACACTTGTACATCATCACCGCCATCAATTACCCAGTCTTTTTGTTCGTGTGGCGTGATGTGGATTTTGTACTGAGCGTTAATTTCCCCATCGCGTTGCAGTAAGTACGCTACGTTGTAGAGCTTGCCATCTTCGATGAGCGGCATACTGCCAGCAATGATATTGATGTTGTAAGTGACCGCCATTTGCGAGAAACGGTTTTTGATCTCTTCTGTAAAGCTAGCAAGAAAGCGAATAGCTTCAACCGAGTTTTGATCGTTTTGCAATCCCATCAACGGAGCATTGAAGAACTCAGGAAACAAAGCAAAGTC
>NZ_JAWOSW010000133.1:0-556 GCF_033338535.1 Vibrio sp. Vb2131 | reverse complement strand
CACCTAATGGTCTTCACATCCTTAGGGTTGCCAGGACCCCTCCAGAGCCACTACGACCCACAATGACCTCACACAGGCTGTGACCTGCCAACTATTGGGTCCTCAAAAGTGCAGGAACAGTACCGCCACAAGCACCAGTAGGCTGGAGACCACCACGGAGCCGCCTGAGTTCACCTGCACTGTGGTAGAAATTTCCTTTTGGGTCCTCAGATTCTCCAGCTCCTGGTTCAGCCTCTCGATCTTATTCTCAAGTTCCTTGATGCGGGCCTGCTGCTCCTGGGTTTGAGACACCTTCTTCTTCAGGGAATCCCGAAGGTCCATCACGGTCTGGTTGCAGGAGTTTGCCTGCATCTCCGTCTGCAGCAGGCTGTCCTGGGCGCGGGTGAGCTGGTGCTTCAACAGGTGCGTGGTGTTTCGGCACTCATCCTGCAACCGCAACCCGTTCTTACAGGCCTCGCTGTGCGCTGCGTTGGCGAAGTAGACTATCAGGCAGACTAAGACAACCCCGATCAGGACCACCAAGATTGCGGCCACCAGCCACCACCGGCGGATGCTC
>NZ_JAWOSW010000132.1:0-557 GCF_033338535.1 Vibrio sp. Vb2131 | reverse complement strand
GCCTTCTCGGTTTGCCAAGACAGGTCTAGCCCATGAAACAATTTCTGTGGTATCTGTCCAGAAGAGAGTTGTCACAGAATCATGGAGCCCACACAACTGGAACAGGTTGAAATGAGAATGGTTCACAAAGCAAAACGGACAACGTTACTAGTTGGCACAGACTGTTTGCATCAGAAAAACCGTGAAACTGGAGTAAATCAACCCCTTAGCACCGCAAACATCCCTAGTCATCACTTGAATTGTTCACTCATTTATGCAGACGTACATTGAGTATTTATTAAGCACCTATTGTGTGCCAGGAGGCACGGTGTTCCACTCTGGGTAAAGGCACTTGGTCGGCTCTCCAGTGGAAGCGCAGAGAGCCACGTGCATTCTGGGAAAGCCTCAACAATGTCCCCCCTCAAAGCAAAGGACCACATGGATTCAGTCCACCCCGGCTTCCACAGGAAATATATCAGGCTCCTCTTTCTCTTCCCAATGAAGACAGCCACTGTCTTTCTGTTTCAGGATTACAAGGGGGATGTTCGGGACTGTGAAAGGTTACAGGGGACTCAAAC
>NZ_JAWOSW010000131.1:0-560 GCF_033338535.1 Vibrio sp. Vb2131 | reverse complement strand
TACGGATTGCTAATGGAGTAGCTTTATGTTGAAACCAGTAAAAATAAATGACGAAACATATAAAAGTTTAAAAACAAACTTGATTGTTTGGATAGTCTATTCTACGTCCAATTTTAAACTTCATATAGCAGATGAATTATCTGGTTGCGTCAATGTCAATGTCGATTGGATAGAGCTGGATTTATTTAATATTGATTTGGTTAAGAGCAAATCAATACCTGATCTAATTTATATTGAAACCGGGGAAAACTGGGCGCAAAAAGTGGCTCATGTTTATTCCAGTGACAGTAGTTTACAGCACAGCCATACGGCATTAATTGTTTTCGGTGATGAAAGCGATACCGCTTCACTCAAAATGGCGTTGCGACTGGGTGCGACAGATTATTTCTCGCGTTCAGTTGAACTCGGCGAGCTATACCCATTGTTGAAATCGACGGCTGAGGAAAAAGTTTCCAATAAGCAAATGGGTGATTTGACCTTATTTATCAATACCAAAGGCGGTTCTGGGGCGACAACCTTAGCAACTAATACGGCTATTGAACTTTCAAGTTACGCCAAAA
>NZ_JAWOSW010000130.1:0-560 GCF_033338535.1 Vibrio sp. Vb2131 | reverse complement strand
GGTGTCGATCTGTTTGATCGCTCCGGCCGTTATCCCAAACTGACCGAGAACGGCCATGCTCTGATGCCTTACGCGCAAGCGGCGATCAGTCAACTCGACCGATTAAACAATAAAGCGACTCAGCTCTTTTCTGCGCAGGCGAGCGAGCTTGTTCTCGCGATTGATGAAGGGATTCCGCTGACTCGATTACCGGATGTGCTTAAAAACCTAGAGCAACAATTTCCGCAACTACAAGTCGAATGTTTAACGGCATCTAGCCCAGACATTATTGAACTGGTGAAATCTGAACGTGCAACCACCGGAATTATTCTGAGCGATCTGCAAATGCCTAGGCATATCGATTTCACCAATCTTGGTAATATCGCATTCGATGTGTATGTCTCTTCCGATCACCCATTAGCGGCTCAGAGAATTACCCATATCGATCAACTCAAACAATATCGCCAACTGGTGATACGCTCAAAGAGTGCAGAGCCAGGTAGCCTCAACCAAGCATTGAGCCCAGATATCTGGTACGCTGATAACTACTACATTTTGTTGGAATTAGCGAACAAAGGGTT
>NZ_JAWOSW010000129.1:0-561 GCF_033338535.1 Vibrio sp. Vb2131 | reverse complement strand
AAGACCTACCATCTACTCAAGAGCTGGAAGCATTCTGGCACACTATTCTTCAACAAGTTGTCGTATCTGGTGATACATCAACAACACAAGCAACGGTTGTTTACGGTGAAGGTAAAGAAGCCGTTCGCGACGTAACGCTAGTAGGTGAATTTAACGCAATTGCAGATGGCAAATACGTCATTTACGTACCTCAAACTGGCAAGTTCGAAGAACTATCACGTCAGCCAAGCAAGAACATCACAAGCCAAGTGGCTGGTTTTGAATCAGCAAAAGGCACTTATGAGCCGCTATTCCTTGATCCATCTCGTGGCGTAATTCTATCGCTACTAGTACAGAGCCCTACCGGTCAGGAGCGTATTGACCAAGGCGGTATCGTTGGTTACGTCATCCTAGCAATGGGCGCTGTTGGTGTCATCATCGCGCTATTGTGCTTCCTACGCCTTCAGATCATCGGTGGCAAAATGCGTAAACAGGCGAAATCAGACACAGTTATCCCTGGCAACCCTCTAGGTGAAGTTATCCAAGCTTACCAAGATCACAAAGGCGACAACCTTGAAGATC
>NZ_JAWOSW010000128.1:0-561 GCF_033338535.1 Vibrio sp. Vb2131 | reverse complement strand
CTGTGATCTATTGTGTGTGATGTCGTGTGTAATATAGGTGTGTGTTCATGTGAGTGTGTGCTTGTGTACATTTGCATGTACTTGCGGAGGCCAAAGGTCAAGGCCTGGCATCTTTCTCAATTGGTCTTCACTTTAGTTTTTGAGACAAGGTTCCTACTGAATCATCTGGGCCGGCTGGCCAGCGAGCTCAGAGCTTGGCCTGTCTGAGCCTTGTTCTTTTTTTTTTTTTTAAAGATTTATTTATTTATTATATATAAGTACACTGTAGCTGTCTTCAGACACACCAGAAGAGGGCATCGGATCTCTTTACAGATGGTTGTGAGCCACCATGTGGTTGCTGGGAATTGAACTCAGGACCTCTGGAAGAGCAGTCAGTGCTCTTAACCACTGAGCCATCTCTCCAGCCCCAATTATCTACTCTTGTTATCATGAAATAAAAAGAGGATAAAACCTGTGTCTTAAATTCCTTCTAACTAGGGTAGGAAAGTTTAAGATGATTAGAAGTATAGATTATTTTCTATATACTCTGTGTTCTAGATTATCCTAGTGTATATAATTCTG
>NZ_JAWOSW010000127.1:0-561 GCF_033338535.1 Vibrio sp. Vb2131 | reverse complement strand
CTCAGGGCTGTGTGCGAAGGAGCAGTTCCCCACGTACTGGCATTTGCGGCCGTTCTGTTCATGGATGCAGAGATCGTATTGCTGTGGGAAGTTTCGAATGGATGGCAGTGGCCTCACAGACACCCATTTCCTCTTGGCCTTGGACATCACCAGAAGGACCCGCCTCTCCTTGGTCCAGCAATGCCGGGCCTTGGCGCTGCAGTACTTGAGGTCCTTATCGGGCTCCACCACCTGCCCATTCCTCCAACACTGACCACACACAAACTTCATGTGCAAGTCAAAGGAGCTGGGTCCATGTGTCCTTGGGGTACCCAAGCCACTGCTGGCCTTCCCTGCATGGGCTTCCATCTGCTGCCAGTATTTCTTGGATTCCTGAACGATGTCCTCGTGGGTCATTCCTGAGTACTGCTGCAGCAACCAGACCTTGAGTTCAATGAAACTATGGGCGAAGTGGCAGCTGTCGAAAATCTGCCACGAGTGATTCCAGCAAGTTTGAGCAGAGACCCCGAGCAGTGCATTCAGACACCCCGCAAAGCAGGACTCTGTGGAAATTGACACGTG
>NZ_JAWOSW010000126.1:0-562 GCF_033338535.1 Vibrio sp. Vb2131 | reverse complement strand
GGAACTGTGTGAATTCCACCTGCGGTTTGTAAAACAACATTTCCAGTCCTTTTACTTACTGTCAGGCTGCGGGCTTAGTGTTAGTTAAGGGGCATTAAGTCTTTGCACTGAATGTATTTTTGCAGCTCTGCTTTGGAACTGTTGTCAGCATAGGTGCACTGTTTAAGTCTTGGAAAAGAAATCGAAGGAGGAAGTTGAACCTGGTTTTTGGTTAAATCGCTACCCGAAACATAGAAGACTCAAACTAAATGCTGTTTGCATGGGCATTACCCCTCGGATCTTAAGGCCTAAATGCATGCCGTTCCAAACTAACATTGTACAATTTCTCCTCTATGGCTTATTTCCCCAGTTCACCACATTGCTGCCCCTCCCCACCTTACTAATCAGTAGAGTGGAATGTAATGTTTCCTGATAGGTGAATGAAAGTGTAATTTCAGACATCACAGCACAAATCAAAGAGTACAGACTTTCTAGGGTTCAGAGAGCATGGAAACGAGGAGGCTATTTCAGGAGCATGGGACATGGCCTCCTTTGGGAAGAGGCTTTCCTTTGAAGAATTGGA
>NZ_JAWOSW010000125.1:0-562 GCF_033338535.1 Vibrio sp. Vb2131 | reverse complement strand
TTCGAAATTTGACTTTTTTGCTGATCAATTTAGTCTGGCTTTCCAATTAGAGGAAGCATTTATGTTCAGCATTCTAAGAAAAATAATCATACTTACCGCAACCGTAACCAGTCTTGCGGTTTCCTTTAATGCGCTTGCGAAAGAAAATACAAAAGACAGCATCGTAGTCGGCGTTATCACACAAAACGACTCTTCAAATTCCGTTGTAGACAGTGTCGGTCCATTTTACGGCATCAACCTCGATTATCTCTCTAACATCGCGAAGGTTCTTGGGCTCAACCTAGAACTGCGCGCTTATCAACACATTCCGCCGTTGCTTAACGATGTTGAAAACGGTGTGATTGATGGCGCTGTGGGTTTTAGCAAAACGCCAGAAAGAGAGAAGCGTTTTCTGTTCTCGAAACCCTTTTTCTCCAGCACCATCGCTGCTTGGTATCGTGATGCTAGCTACAAAGATCGTGATATTCGCGATATCAAATGGGTGTGTGTGGAAGGCAGCGTGTACTGCGACAATCTAACCTCGCAGGGTATCGACAACATTATCTACGTGAAAACGCGTTTA
>NZ_JAWOSW010000124.1:0-565 GCF_033338535.1 Vibrio sp. Vb2131 | reverse complement strand
CATCAAGCGTTCCACCGCTTTCAGACCGCGTTCGCCCAACAGACTATTGAAAAAGCCATAGAACATCAAAATAAAGAAGGTCGCGCCCCACGCAATCACCACCGACGCTGAGAGTTCGACCAGTTTGTCGGGATGCTGGGAAGAAAGCAGAAGCAACGCGGCAATCACTGATGGGCCGGCAATCATTGGAATCGCCATCGGCACAATAAACGGCTCTTCACCCGCCGCTAACCCGGTGATGCTCCCTGCACTTGGGAAAATCATCTTAATTGCGATGATAAATAAGATGATGCCACCAGAGATACTCAAAGTTTCCGGCTGTACGTGCAAAAAGCTCAGGATGCTTTGTCCGGCGAACAAGAACAACATCAAAATCAATAAGGCAAAAATCAGCTCGCGGATGAGCACCTTACGACAACGTTTGGGATCGATGTGTTTAAGAATGGACAACACAATGGGCAAATTGCCAAGAGGGTCCATGATAAGAAACAGCATGGTCGCTGCAGAAAGAATATCCATGTTCTGGCCTCGACGAAAAAAATGGCGACCAGTGTATAGAGATCGG
>NZ_JAWOSW010000123.1:0-569 GCF_033338535.1 Vibrio sp. Vb2131 | reverse complement strand
TGCAACTGGCAAACTCGGCCTCTTTCAGTGCCAACTTACCAACGGGGCTGACGTGTGGTGCACCGTTTGAATCTAAAGTTTCAGTGGATTATCAGTTTGCTGAAGGGCTTAAGGCGCAATCTTGGCAAAACGTGACGGCGCTAGTGAATGGTATTCCTCTACTTTTGAATAAGCCCAAGACTATCGAGGATGCGCTCACCGATGCGAGTATTAACTCGCGCGGTCAAGAAGTGCAAGGGAACAAAATTTTTGTTCAAACACTATCAGACAAAACGCAGAAAATTGCTGACTCATTTGCCGTTTATCTCGATATCGAACACGCGAATTTAGCGGATTTACACATCACGTTGACGTCGCCACAAGGCCAGTCTGTAGTGCTGTTTAACCATCAGCCGAGTCAATCGGGTGGGTTTACGGGCTATTTCACGGTTCAGCACGATCCACAGCTGCAAGCATTGGTTGGAGAGCCTAGTTGGGGAACGTGGCGACTAGAAGTCTCCGATCGGGTGGTCGGCAACTCGGGCGCACTAAAAGCGTGGGGTGTGAGTCACTTTAACCAGTATCAGTGC
>NZ_JAWOSW010000122.1:0-572 GCF_033338535.1 Vibrio sp. Vb2131 | reverse complement strand
GACCGCTTTGTTGCTTTGGATCGGCATGTTGCACAGTTGACTCACTAATTTGCTAGTACGATGGATTTCTTCGTGTTTGATCCCCGTGCTTACGCCCAGAAGCTCTTGACGCGTCTTGATGATCATCGCGATCTCTTCTAGTGAGCAGTTACCCGCACGCTCGCCGATACCATTGATGGTGCCTTCAATTTGGCGAGCACCGGCTTGTACTGCTGCAATTGAGTTTGCGACCGACATGCCCAAGTCATCATGACAGTGCACAGAAATGATGGCCTTGTCGATGTTCGGCACGCGGTTGAAAAGCGTTTGGATGATGCCACCGAACTCGCTTGGCACTGTGTAGCCAACGGTATCGGGAATGTTGATGGTGCTTGCTCCAGCATCAATTGCGGCTTCAACCATGCGACATAGATTGTCGATTGGTGTTCGGCCTGCGTCTTCACAAGAAAATTCGACATCATCGGTGTAGTTACGCGCGTGTTTAACGGCGTTGACCGCCATTTCAAGTACGTCATCGTAACTGCGGCGTAGCTTGTCTTGAACGTGAATCGTGGAAGTGGCTAGAAAAGTGT
>NZ_JAWOSW010000121.1:0-575 GCF_033338535.1 Vibrio sp. Vb2131 | reverse complement strand
CAACAGCATCGAGATCAACATCAAGAAGCCAAATTCTCCTCCCCAGGAACTGACAGCAGCCTCTGAGGAAACTGAGTCAAACGGCCGAGATGATGAGAACGGTGAAGAGAGCTCAGGGGCACGGGATGTGGAGCTGGATTCGGCAGAGCCACAGCATTTTACAACAACCGTGACTCGGTGCAGCCCAACCGTGGCCCTGGTGGAGTTTTCTTCCAGCCCGCAGCTGAGGAATGAAGTACCAGAAGAACAAGACCAGAAGAAGCCAGAAAACGAGATGAGCGGGAAGGTGGAGTTAGTACTGTCCCAGAAGGTGGCAAAGCCAAAATCCCCAGAACCGGAAGCAACCTTGACATTTCCATTTCTTGACAAAATGCCTGAAACCGACCAACTACATTTGCCAAATCTCAATTCTCAAGCGGATTCCCCAAGCAGTGAGAAGTCCCCCGCGAGCACGCCTTTTAAGTTCTGGGCGTGGGACCCGGAAGAGGAGCGTAGGCGACAGGAGAAGTGGCAGCAGGAGCAAGAGCGCCTGCTCCAGGAGAGGTATCAGAAGGAGCAGGATAAGCTGAAGGAGG
>NZ_JAWOSW010000120.1:0-576 GCF_033338535.1 Vibrio sp. Vb2131 | reverse complement strand
TATGCCTGTGAGCTTCTTGTACACGCCAGAAAAAGTTTCGACCTTGTGCTCCACGTTGTTCTGCTGTGCTTTGTCTAAATGAACTTTTATGAGCCGGCTGCCATCCAGTTTCACACGGATCCTCTTGCCCACAATTTCACTTGGGAAGACCAAATCCTCAAGGATGGCGTCGTGCACTGCTGTCAGGGTGCGGCTTCTGGGGCGCTTTTGCTTATTTTTCGTACGGCTTTTTCGGGTTGGCTTGGGCAGAATCCTCCTCTGAGCAATGAAGACCACGTGCTTGCCACTGAACTTTTTCTCCAATTCACGAACTAGCCGGACTTGGATTTTCTGGAAAGATTTAAGCTGAGGAACTGGTACAAAAATTATGATAGCTTTCCGACCACCACCAACTTCGATTTCCTTGGCTGCGGTGATGTTGAGTTCACGCAGCTGCGCCTTGAGATCGGAGTTCATCTCCAGCTCGAGCAGCGCCTGAGAGATGCCAGACTCGAACTCGTCCGGCTTCTCGCCATTGGGCTTCACAATCTTGGCGCTCGAGCTGAACATGGCTTCGTCCTTACGGAGTGCCGAGAT
>NZ_JAWOSW010000119.1:0-577 GCF_033338535.1 Vibrio sp. Vb2131 | reverse complement strand
CTATAAATTCGTATCATGTCTCAAAAGTGATTTTTAATTTACACCGATATAACTTAGTTATCTCGGTTTCAGCGATGAGTGGATACTTACCAATAACGCTCATAGATAACGTGACCGCCTGTTCGAGTTCGATACTTTTCTAACCCTAATTCTTGCAGCACCGGCAAGGTATCTTTAATCATCTCTGGGTTACCACACAGCATCACAAAGCTGCTTTGCGGAGAGAAAGGCACATCCACTTTATTGGCAAGCTCACCAGACGCAATCAACTCTGGGATTCGACCTTGCAGTTTTCCGAGTGACGATTCACGACTCACGATTGGCACGTACTTTAAGCGTCCTTCATATCGGAATTGAAGATGCTCAATCAGGTATTTGTAGACCAAATCTTTTTCGTAGCGAACACCATGCACCAGCACGATACGATCATTGTGAGGAAGCAGGGTAATGTCATCCAGCAAAGATAAAAACGGGCCAATGCCAGTCCCCGTCGAAAGCAACCATAGATCACTCGCTTGCTTAGGAATGGTGTCGTGAATGAGATCGCCATGCGCGGTTTCACCCACATAAATCGGGT
>NZ_JAWOSW010000118.1:0-581 GCF_033338535.1 Vibrio sp. Vb2131 | reverse complement strand
CGGCCATATTTGGAAAAGATGGTCTCCACATCTGACTTCTTCACTACAGCTGTGTTTAGGTTTCCAATGAAGACCCGAGAGTTGATGGACTTAGGGTCATTCTTGTTGGTTACATTGCTGGTCTGAATCTTCAAGGACATGGTGTGCACCAGTACCAAGAATGAGTTTAGCCAGCTATTTTGTCCTTTGGGTTACAGGGTCAGCAGCAGCTGTCTCTAGAAATAGGGCTCACCCGCGCTGAGGTCTGGAGGAAGCCGCGCGGCACGGAAGGCGACGGCGCGTCTGCTCTCGGAAGGCGGGAGGGAACAGGCGGCCCCGGCCGCCACGTGAGGAGCCCGAGCACACGCGCTAGGCAAAGTATTGTTAAATTGATGTTTATATCAGTGGGATGTCGATCCACGGCACATCTGCCTGGATCATGGAGGCCATGGGCAAATACTTCTGGAGGCTGGTTGGTGCTGTTGAAGTGGGGGTTACTCCGAGGAATGGAGTAAGGCACATTGCACATGTCGGTGTCCGCATCCAGCCTCAGCACAGAGCCTGTGAAATCACTTAACCCATCCATCTCCTCCATGTCATCC
>NZ_JAWOSW010000117.1:0-586 GCF_033338535.1 Vibrio sp. Vb2131 | reverse complement strand
CAAGAACTTATCAATGGCCGTTACGTGGTCGGAGATAGGCTGCCGCCTGAGCGCGATATCGCAGAACGTCTCGACGTTAGCCGCACAGTAGTGCGTGAAGCGATCATCATGCTGGAGCTGGAAAACCTTGTCGAAGTGAAGAAAGGTTCTGGGGTGTATGTCATCAATATTCCATCTCAACCGAACTCCCGTGAGAACGTGATCAGCGATGATGCCGGTCCGTTTGAAATGCTCCAAGCTCGCCAGTTGCTTGAAAGTAACATTGCGGAATTTGCAGCGATGCAAGTAACGCCTGGCGACATCGTGAAAATGCGTGCAGCCCTTGAGTTAGAACGAGAAGAACTTGCCAGTGGCACCGCAGATTGCAACGGTGATGAGAAGTTTCACATGTGCATTGCAGAGGCAACTCAAAACTCTGTGCTGGTGGACATGTTGAAGCAATCTTGGGAGCGACGCGAGAGCAGCCCAATGTGGAAGAAACTTCATTCTCACATTGCTGGTCAAGACTACCGTGAAGAGTGGTTAGACGATCACGCCAAAATCCTTGCCGCATTGCAGCGTAAAGATCCAATCGCTGCAAAAAATG
>NZ_JAWOSW010000116.1:0-587 GCF_033338535.1 Vibrio sp. Vb2131 | reverse complement strand
TTCTGTTGCTTCCACATTTGAGGCATTGGTGCCTGTGACAACGACGGTGTACGTGCCATTTGGCTCACCACTGATGTCCATCGCGTTGCTCGTCCAAGCGCCACCACTTTGTACCGTGGCACTGCCGCTGGCGATAACCGTTTCACTGCCTTGCGCTTTGATTTCTACGCTCACGGTTTGGCCATCAAAGCGGCTTGAAGTGCCGGTGATTTGCAATGTGGCGGCGTTACTGCTATCCACATTGCCTACTGGCGTGATCGCCAAGGTTGGTGTGATCGGCATCGAGTGGCTGCGGTCTTCTGCGCCCGTATTCCCCGAAAGATCTTGGTAGTCTTTCACCACCAAGCCTACGGTTAGCTCTGACGACACTGGCACCACAACATCACCGGTCCAGACTTTCGCATCCGCTGTCTTGGTCAGTGTGACGGCGGAACCACCCAGCTCTGCGCTTGCTGCTTGCAGCGCTTTATCGAACTCCAGTCTGACCGCGACACTTTGTCCTTCCGCTTGATGCGTCGGATTGAATGTTGCGTTAGTCAGTGTTGGCAACGCCTGTGCCAACGTGAAGTTTGTGCTTTCTGTTGCTT
>NZ_JAWOSW010000115.1:0-587 GCF_033338535.1 Vibrio sp. Vb2131 | reverse complement strand
GGCGTTAGCTCGAATGTGGAGGTTAAACATGAATATTGGCGCTGTCGCGAAGCTAACTGGACTGTCATCAAAGTCGATTCGTTTGTATGAAGACAAAGGGATCATCTCTCCACCAGCACGCAGTGATTCTGGCTATCGCGAGTATTCAGATAATCATATTCAAGAACTTAACTTAGTTTCACGAGCAAAAAACGCAGGATTTTCACTTCAAGAATGTAAAGAGTTCGTCCAGCTTGCGCATAATCCAAACCGTAAAAGCAGCGAAGTGAAAGAAAGAACGATGGATAAACTGCGCGAAGTAGAAGAGAAAATTGCTCACCTGATGGAAATCAAAAAACAGTTGGAAGGTTGGGTATCGGCTTGCCCTGGCGATGCGAAAAGTCGCTGTCCGATCATAGACGAGCTGACCAAGTAAGCTCGTCTATCTATTATAGTTCGTTAAAGGCAACAAGTTGGTTCAGATTAATGGTAAGTGCACATGCGTTTGCCATTTAACTCAATGATGTTAAATGGTGTTTCGTAGATGTCTTCCAATGTTGTTGCCTGAATCACCTCTTCAACCGCGCCACTTGCCACCACTTTGCCTT
>NZ_JAWOSW010000114.1:0-591 GCF_033338535.1 Vibrio sp. Vb2131 | reverse complement strand
CTCTGATGCTTCTCCAAGGCTCAAGTGAACAACATTCCAGCTAGGAGGAGACTCCCCAGACTACATGGGAGGCTTTCATTTACAAAGAAAGGGATGAGAAGCGGCTCCTTCTATCGTGCGTGGGGAGAAGTACAATTCGTTAGGGGGATGAGGAAATGGGAAATCCAGACATTTGCCTTGAGTATCTCAGAGGGAAGGACACTTGGAAGAGCCTTGATCACTCAGCCCATTTATTCTTTGGGAAGTGAGGGCTCCTGATCCTCACCGGCCTTCTTTCTAGCTCCTTAAACAATGTCCACACAGTCAAAGCTCCCTGGAGGAGGAAAACAATCCAAGAGACGCCACACCATGGCCACACACACCCTGATCTCCAAATACACCCTGGCTCAGGCCTGAGGGGTTGGAAGTGGCTAGCTGTCCACGCATACGGGATGTTGGCAACTGTGCTGCCGTTTGCCAGAACTGGAGCATGCCATCCCACAGATGTAGCCTAGGGCAGCCAAGGCCAGGGTCAAGGCCAAGGCTAGCCCTGGGTTGTTTGGAATATAAAGCCCCCCTGCAGGTCAGGCACTACTTACTGTTAGAAAACAG
>NZ_JAWOSW010000113.1:0-592 GCF_033338535.1 Vibrio sp. Vb2131 | reverse complement strand
ATCTCATCTTCCGAGCTACCTTTCTAAGTACAGCAAAGAGAATTACACATCTGCAGGCAGTTTGTTTGAGCCTGACTTTGAAGCTATTTATATGCAAAAACCAGATCTGATCTTGGTTGGCCCGCGTGGCTCTGCGAAATATGAAGAGCTAAGTGAAATTGCCCCAACGGTTGTGTTTGCAGCTAAAAAAGGCGAAGGCTATTGGGAAGGCACGCAGGCTCAATGGCGTAACATTGGCAAAATCTTCAATATTGAAGACAAAGTCGAGCAAAAGATTGAAACATTGGATGCTCAATTTACAGCGATTCGCGACTACAACCAAACGAACAATAACGATGCACTAACGATTTTGAGCATCGGTGACAACATCAGTGCCTTTGGTGCGAAGTCCCGCTTCGGTGCGATTTACAATGACTTTGGTTTCATTGAAACGGTAAAAAACATCAAGACTGGTACACACGGTGACGTGATTTCTTACGAGTTTATCCGTGAAGCTGATCCGAAAAACATTTTGGTGATCGACCGTAATTCGCTGCATGCGAAGCCGAGCCAAGACCTTCGTAAGTCGATGGACAATGATTTGGTGAAATCG
>NZ_JAWOSW010000112.1:0-593 GCF_033338535.1 Vibrio sp. Vb2131 | reverse complement strand
TGCTACGTCCATTCTTATTATCGCTCTCGAACTGATCATGATTTCCTACAAAGGCTTGCATCTGTTTCGCAATCCACCACCAGGGTACGATCTTGGCGAGCTGATCAACTACACTGATATCTTCTCTGCCTTTTCGTCACCAATCATTATTCTTTTTATGGGCGGCTTCGCATTAGCGATTGCCGCCTCTAAGTATGAGCTCGACAACAACCTCGCTCGCGTGTTGCTTAAACCGTTTGGCAACCAGCCCAAATTCATCATGCTCGGGCTGATGTTGATCACCGCGGTGTTTTCCATGTTCATGTCCAATACCGCAACAACGGTCATGATGTTAGCGCTACTTGGCCCTATTGTGGCGTCAGCACCGAAAGGTGACTTAGGCATTAAAGCACTGGTTTTGTGTATTCCAATAGCCGCCAATACGGGTGGTATTGCTACTCCAATAGGTACGCCACCGAACGCCATCGCACTGCAATATCTCCCTGGAGAAAACACCATCGACTTCCTCTCATGGATGATGATGGGCTTACCTTTTGTCTTAGTGCAATTGACCATCGCTTGGTTCTTACTGCAAAAGCTGTTCCCATCGAGCG
>NZ_JAWOSW010000111.1:0-593 GCF_033338535.1 Vibrio sp. Vb2131 | reverse complement strand
AAAGCCTCGCTCGCTTAATGGAAACGTTGGATACCTTCCCTCAACCCACCATCGCTGTCGTACAAGGCTCAGCCTTTGGTGGCGCATTGGGGCTAATTTGCTGCAGCGATATCGCTATCGCCAGCCACTCCGCTCAGTTTTGCTTGAGTGAAGTCAAACTGGGATTGGTGCCCGCCACCATTGCACCATACGTGATGCGTGCGATGGGCAATCGACAAGCACGTCGTTACATCCTCAGTGGTGAAGTCATCCCTGCGGTTAAAGCGCAACAGTTTGGCATCGTGCATGAAGTGAAAGAAGATGAGGAGCTTGAATCATGCGTAAGCGAAGTCGTCGCTTCTTTGCTACTCAATAGCCCAGATGCGATGAGAAAAGCGAAAGCACTGTGCGAACAATGCCACCAAAATCCCATTGATTCTCAGCTTATCCGCTACACCAGCCAATTGATCGCCGATATCCGTGTATCGCCGCAAGGGCAAGACGGTTTACAAGCTTTCTTAGAAAAGCGGCCTCCGAGCTGGGTCCATCAACCTGATGCGGAGGAAGAATGACACTGCCTACTAACGTAACCATTGTTGAAGTTGGCCCTAGAG
>NZ_JAWOSW010000110.1:0-593 GCF_033338535.1 Vibrio sp. Vb2131 | reverse complement strand
CGCGCGCGGCGGGAATCACAGCGGCGATAACCTTGGCGCTACTCGGGGTCCTGGCGCTCGGCGCAGGTGATGGTGACTTCAGACTGGACGATGCCCTGGAGGACACTGACAAGAAGCCAACGCCCAAGCCCCCGACACCCAAGAAGCCATCCTCAGGAGACTTTGACCTGGAGGAGGCACTGACTGGCGGTGCTGATGAGGATCCCCGGAGGCCAGGAAGCCGGCCCAAGCCTGATCCGAAGCCACCTGGGCCACCCAGAGACTCAGGAGGAATCTCTGACCGGGACCTGGAGGATGTGGCTGGACATGGGGGACGAGGAGGCGGAGCGGGTGACCGCGGTACTGATGGGGCGGAGTCGGAAGGCCAGCCCCAGGGCCTAATCCCAGGTGTGGTCGCTGCAGTCCTGGCGGCGCTCGCGGGGGCTGTGTCCAGCTTTGTAGCCTATCAGAAGCGGCGCCTGTGCTTTCGGGAAGGCGGCTCCGCCCCCGTCTAGGCTGACTGACCTGCGACCCAGATGACATCGCCTGGCCCCCGGCCCCGCCCCCCAGGTCCCAGAATCCACGCGGGTCGCCTGTAGAGGGCAGGGTCGGGC
>NZ_JAWOSW010000109.1:0-601 GCF_033338535.1 Vibrio sp. Vb2131 | reverse complement strand
CGTTGCACCCTTAACTGGTGTTCAAGGACTGACATGGGAAACCAGCCATGTGCGCAATAAGCTCTCGCGCGTATTGTGGGTTCCTGTAGAAGGTGAACGAGAAATCCCCCTTGCCGAGCGTCGTGTAGGGACACCTCTTATTTGGTCGCCAGATAAAGAAGAAGAGCAGATCTTACGAAATGACTGGGAAGAACTGATGGAAATGATCGTCTTTGGCAAATTTGATCAAATTTCAGCCAGACATGGCGAAGCGCTTCACCTGCGCCCAAAGGCCGCTAATGCCAAAGCACTAACTGAAGCCTATAGCTCCAACGGGAAACCAATGAAGACGCTACCACGAGGCTTTTACCTACGAACACAATTCACCGAACAGATCTTACTGAAGCACTATATCAATGTGCAATCTGAGTAACTCATCTGTTCACTCTAATGGGTAACCAACGATAATTCGATATCGCAGTAAGAGGCAGTACCCTCACTACCGCACTCATCGTAAGCGTTGTGTAACCGCAAATAAGCTTTGTCGATACCTAACCTGAGCAGCTCTTCTTTCACCAAATCTAAGGAACCAAAATGAAGCGGTTCCTCTCCATCTTTAATC
>NZ_JAWOSW010000108.1:0-608 GCF_033338535.1 Vibrio sp. Vb2131 | reverse complement strand
ACCTATCAGGCTGGCAGGTAGCGGCAGATAACAACACTGCATCGACTATGTACCCGGATCAGTCGCTATACCCAGTGGACTCAGTGCCTTCAGTGGTTAAACGCATCAACAACTCTTTCCGTCGTGCTGACCAAATTCAGTGGGCGAATGGCAAGTCTCCTGAAGATGAAGGTGGTATTGATTACTTCCTACCAATCGTAGCGGACGCAGAGGCGGGCTTTGGTGGCGTGCTAAACGCATACGAACTGATGAAGTCGATGATCGAAGCCGGTGCCGCTGGTGTTCACTTTGAAGACCAACTCGCTTCGGTTAAAAAATGTGGTCACATGGGCGGTAAAGTACTGGTTCCGACTCAAGAAGCGGTACAAAAACTGGTAGCTGCGCGTCTTGCTGCAGACGTTTCTGGCACAACAACGCTAGTTATTGCACGAACTGATGCGAACGCGGCAGACCTACTAACTTCAGATTGCGACCCATACGATAAAGACTTTATTGAAGGTGAGCGTACTCAAGAAGGCTTCTACCGTGTACGTGCTGGTATCGACCAAGCGATTTCTCGTGGTTTGGCTTATGCACCATATGCAGACTTGATTTGGTGTGAAACTGCG
>NZ_JAWOSW010000107.1:0-610 GCF_033338535.1 Vibrio sp. Vb2131 | reverse complement strand
ACTGTAATAGTCTTCAAGCTCAGAGCGCGCTTTGTTCAGCGCAAGTACGGCTTGGTCTTCGCGCTCTTTGGTCTGCTCAAGTAGGAATTCCATCGCATTATTCATACGCTATTACCCACCCAAAATATTTCTGAGCATATTGACGCACATGTCGTATGGCACCGATTCTTTCATACGCTGCTGCAAGTATTCGTCTAGCTTTGGCTTTAATGTAAATGCTCCATCGATAGCCGGATCGGTGCCCGGCTTGTAAGCACCAATCGACACCAAATCTTGATTTTTGCGACAAATAGACAAGACCTGACGTACCGCTTTCGACATCAACACATGTTCTTCGGTGGTGATCTGAGGCATCACTCGGCTGACCGATTTCTCGACGTCAATCGCAGGGTAATGGCCCGCGTCTGCCATTTCACGCGACAAAACAATGTGACCATCAAGAATGGCACGAGACGCATCGGCGATCGGGTCTTGCAGATCGTCACCTTCGGTTAAAACGGTAAAGAAAGCGGTGATCGAGCCTTGCTCTGGGCTGCCATTACCCGCACGTTCCACCAGCGCAGGCAACTTGGCAAATACCGAAGGCGGATAACCTTTGGTGGCTGGCGGT
>NZ_JAWOSW010000106.1:0-613 GCF_033338535.1 Vibrio sp. Vb2131 | reverse complement strand
CTTATCTCCATCATGGCTTTTACTGCTGCACGTCTCACTGCTCTCGCTGCTTTCCGCATTTCCTCCAAGTTGGCTGCTGCTCTTGGAGCCGTTTTTGCGGCTACAACAGCTACGGCGGCTACGGGGGCTACGGCGCCTACGGGGGCGGCGGCGGCGGCGGCTCGTACGGCGGCAGCGACTACGGCAACGGCTTCGGCGGCTTCGGCAGCTACAGCCAGCACCAGTCCTCGTACGGGCCGATGAAGAGCGGCGGAGGCGGAGGCGGAGGCGGCGGCAGCTGGGGCGGCCGCAGCAACAGTGGACCGTACAGAGGCGGCTACGGCGGCGGCGGCGGCGGCTACGGCGGAGACGGAGAGGACTCATCTCGGTCAGCCTTCACCTTCATTCCACCAGTTACTCGGCAGATGGTTTCCTTGCCAGAAAGATCAGTAACATGGACAAAGGTATCATTGAAGGATGCAAAGATGTGGCAGACACCAAATACATTCTCTCCTTCAGCCACCTGAGGTCCAAGGCTGATGACCTGTTCTTCCTTCTTTTCCTTCCCCTTGCGAGGTGCCATTTCTGAACGTCGTCTCCAGACTCCTCCACCGGAAAGAGAGAGACGGAAGGG
>NZ_JAWOSW010000105.1:0-614 GCF_033338535.1 Vibrio sp. Vb2131 | reverse complement strand
CAACGTCGACCCTGCCGTAGATATCACTAAAACCCCTATCAGTGGCCCAGGTTTACGTAATGTAGCTGGCGCTTGGTATATTGATGATGAAGGACTTATCACCTATGAAGTTACTGTGACCAATCTAAGTACAGTTGACTCGGCATGGGTAATCCAACTTGTCGATGATAACGGTACACCAGGAAACTTGGCCGACGATATTAATCTGTTAGCTGACAGCACGGGTTCTCCAGCCTGTAATACGGCTCCAGATAATCCTAACAGCGATACACCGTTAGCGAAAATGACTGGTTCCTTCACTTGTCGATATACTGTCGATGTCACTGTTGCGGATGGTAGTACCTACACCAATACCGTAAACGTCATTATCAACGACAATGAGGCTCGTGCAGCGAACGATATGGCGGTAGTCAGTGTGACTCGTGCCGAACCAATGATTACACTTGTCAAAGATGTTGCCGTGTCTGTAGACGCAAACGTTCCAACACCAGCTATCGATTCAGCTTCGTTCATGCAATCTATCAACGTGGATGAACCGGGAGATGAGGTCGTTTACCGATTTACGATGACCAATGCTAATGCGGTAACCAAAGAAGACTTGACCGTGATTTCGT
>NZ_JAWOSW010000104.1:0-614 GCF_033338535.1 Vibrio sp. Vb2131 | reverse complement strand
ATCGGCTTATGCTTCTCGACCAGGTTGTAGCGAATATTCGGACGGTCAAAACTGCCTAAGTGGACATGAGGTTCATGCAAACGTAAGCGTTCAAGAATGTCGCGACGTGTAGCGTCATCCGCAGTGGCGGTGAGCGCCATAAATGGCACATGCGAAAAATGCTGCTTTAGCTGACCCAGCGCGGCGTATTCAGGACGGAAATCGTGTCCCCACTGCGAGATACAGTGCGCTTCATCCACCGCAATCATCGCCAAAGGCAGGTTTTCGAGTCGCTCGATGAAGTCACGCATTAACACGCGTTCTGGTGAGACGTAAACCAATTTGAGTTGACCGCTGTGCATGCGGTTATACACACTCAGCAGCTCTTCACGGCTCATGGTGGAGTTCACACACTCTGCCGCAACGCCGTTGGCTTTGAGCTGATCGACCTGGTCTTTCATCAAAGAAATCAGCGGCGAAATCACCAAGGTGATGCCACTACGAACCAACGCAGGTATCTGATAGCAAAGAGATTTGCCACCACCTGTCGGCATGATCACCAGACTGTCTTTGCCCTCGACCGCCGATTCGATGACCTCTTGCTGGCCATCACGAAACGTTTGATAACCGAAAAC
>NZ_JAWOSW010000103.1:0-616 GCF_033338535.1 Vibrio sp. Vb2131 | reverse complement strand
GACTGGAGTTCAGACGTCCTGTAGAGCCGATCGTTGAAGTGGCTGAAGCACCTGTTGCGGAAGCAACAACAGAAACAGTTGTTGAAGAAGCTCCGGTTCAAGAGCCAGTCGTTGCAGAAACTGTGGAAGAAGCAGCAACAGAAGTTGCCGTTGAAACTCCAGTAGCAGCGCCAGAGATGAAAGCTGAAGTTATCAACGTTGTTGCTAAGCCACGAGCTAGCGCACCAATGACAAAAGCACCTGGTCCTCAAGAACTACGTGAAATCGAAGTAGCCGCAGCGCCGTTTAAAGCTGAACGCTACCAAGCTAAAGGTGCTGGTAGCCAAGTGGCAACAAACCGCGCCTCTGCAGCAATGACAAAGCCAAACTTCAACTAAGTTTGAATACATTGCGATAGCCTGAAAGCTAGAATCAAAAGGCCACCGAAAGGTGGCCTTTTTTTGTTTGTTCTCGGTCTAGCGTAATTGGTCATATTAATATCAACGACGGATCACATTTGTGGTTCATTATCCGTATCATTCTTGAACTTAATCACACTTTTCGGTAGCATTCGCCAACTCAAGTTTTCGACACCATTCTACTGCTGCTCTTTTATTACTACGGTTTACACTAAGTA
>NZ_JAWOSW010000102.1:0-618 GCF_033338535.1 Vibrio sp. Vb2131 | reverse complement strand
ACGGCGCAACCTTGTTGGGCAACGCGATTGAATGGGCGCTTGAGAAAAATAACGCATAAGGAAATGGGGAGAGAAACTATGGAAGCAATCATCAACAAACTGTACGAACAGCAATCACTGACTCAAGAAGAAAGCCAACAGCTATTCGACATTATTATTCGCGGCGAGCTTGATCCAATTTTAATGGCATCGGCATTAACAGCATTAAAGATCAAAGGCGAAACGCCTGATGAAATTGCCGGTGCAGCAAAAGCCCTACTGGCGAATGCGAACCCGTTCCCTCGCCCTGATTACGACTTTGCAGACATCGTAGGAACAGGGGGCGATGGTCACAATACTATCAATATCTCGACGACGGCCGCCTTTGTTGCAGCAGCATGTGGCCTAAAGGTCGCGAAACACGGCAACCGCAGCGTATCAAGTAAATCCGGCTCTTCTGACTTACTGGACTCGTTTGGCATCAACCTAGCAATGAGTGCTGAAGACACCCGCAAAGCGGTTGACGACATTGGCGTTGCCTTCTTGTTCGCGCCTCAATATCACGGAGGCGTTCGCCACGCGATGCCTGTGCGCCAAACCATGAAAACGCGCACCATTTTCAACATTCTTGGCCCGTTG
>NZ_JAWOSW010000101.1:0-622 GCF_033338535.1 Vibrio sp. Vb2131 | reverse complement strand
GTAGTTTTTGCTGGTCAGTTTGTCCGACTTCGCAGCGCGTGCTGCGGTATCCAAACGAGGAACCGCTAGCTCGAGCGAAACATCCCCGCGCAATAATGGTCGAGCTTCCTCGGTCAATTGCAACGTCGAGTTTCGAGTAATGTTTTGAAACAGCAGACCTTTGTGGATTAACTGGCGGAAGATACTCACCCAGTAATCATGGCTGTGATCGCGGCCAATGCCGTATGTAGAGATATTATCGTGGCCATGTTCACGCACGCGGATATTTTGCATACCACGCAGCACCTCAACCACATACGTCATACCAAAGCTTTGGTTAACACGGTAAACACACGACAACGCTTTTCGCGCTTCTTCTGTCGCATCAAAATGTTTGGGTGGATCGAGGCAGATATCACAGTTACCACAAGGCTTCTCGCGGTATTCACCAAAGTAGTTGAGCAGAACCTGACGACGACAGGTTTGCGCTTCCGCAAAGGCACTCATCGCATTAAGTTTATGGCTTTCTACTTGCTTTTGCGGTCCATCGTCTTTTTCATCCAGCATGCGGCGTAGCCAACTGATGTCTGCGGGGTCGTACAACATCATCGCTTCAGCAGGTAAACCATCTCGCCCTGCTCGT
>NZ_JAWOSW010000100.1:0-624 GCF_033338535.1 Vibrio sp. Vb2131 | reverse complement strand
CCAAAAACTGGCGCGAAGACGACGTTATTCTGAATTCTCAATTTGACCGATTGTATGTGAGCTGGAAGAGCGACGATTGGAGTGCCAGTGTTGGGCGTTTTCGTATTAACTGGTCCATGAATACCATCTGGAACCCTAATGACGTTTATAACGCGTACTCGATTTACGACTTTGATTATGAAGAGAGAGCGGGCACCGATGCCATTATGGTCAGCAAAAAACTTGGTTTTGCCGACGGCTTAGATTTGGTGTTTTCTCCTTCACAAGCATCTGGACAAAACAGCGCTTCGCTGCGTTATTTTTCAAATGTTTCTGGGTGGGATTATCAAATTATCGCAGGTCGATCACGGGCGGATTACATTCTTGGAGCTGGATTTGCGACCGATGTTTACGATGCAGGACTGCGAGGTGAGTTAACTTGGTTTGATCCAATAGACGCTGAATATCAAGGTGAGCCAACGCAGAATAACACTGTAGCGAGCTTAGAAGCGGATTACAGTTTTGGTGGTGTTCGTAACTGGATGACAAGAGGTGCTTGGCTGTTTATCTCGAAACCTCAAGATGCCAACAGCGCGCTTGCTTATCTCAACTTGCCGCTGAACGCTAAAACCTTGAGCTTTACTA
>NZ_JAWOSW010000099.1:0-625 GCF_033338535.1 Vibrio sp. Vb2131 | reverse complement strand
CTTATCCCAGATAAATGGCTTTTGACCACAATCTTCTGCCTCTTCTTTTCGGCGTACCGCATTACGCACCGTCATTGCGCCAATCCAGCGAAACGGCTCTGGAGGGAAATGCCCCAATGGTCCTTTGGCTAAGCCACTTCGAGTCCATTCGTTATCCAACCCTAACACCATAGAAGAGAGGATTTTTCCGCCCATGCGAGTCTGCGCAACACCATTACCTGAATAGCCAAAACCATAAAAGACATTACGTTGCTCGTTCAACTTCCCAAAAAATGGAAAGCCGGAGGTTGAGCGATCGGATCCTCCTGTCCATGAGTATTCAAACTCCGCCTCTTTCAAACTCGGGAAAAGTTTATCGAATGACTTCCTTAGAAGATTTTGATAACGAGTTGGTTTATTGAACATCACGTCCACTTGGTTGTTGAAAGAGAACTGATTGCCTCCCTTGCCTAACATGAGACGACCATCTGGCGTATCGCGGTAGTAATGAACAAAAATACGCGAATCCAACACGCTCGTTCCCGCTTTCCAGCCCGTTTTCCGTAACGACTCACCAAGCGGTTTGGTGATGACCATGTCGGAAGAAACCACCACGATACTGTTTTTGAACTGCGTAAAGTGCTCC
>NZ_JAWOSW010000098.1:0-630 GCF_033338535.1 Vibrio sp. Vb2131 | reverse complement strand
TCATGCCAACATGAAAGTGTCTGACGACGAGGCGTATCAACGCGCGTTGTCTCTGATGCAGCAAGTCGGCATCCCTCAGCCTGAAAACCGTCTTAAACAGTATCCTCACCAGTTTTCTGGTGGTATGCGTCAGCGTGTGGTTATCGCGATCGCTTTGGCTGGTGAGCCAGATCTGATCATCGCCGATGAGCCAACCACGGCACTGGACGTATCAATCCAAGACCAAATCCTGAATCTTATCCGAGAGTTGTGTATCCAGAACAATGTTGGTTGTATGTTGGTTACGCACGACATGGGTGTGGTTTCAAACGTTACAGACCGCGTGGCGGTAATGTACCGTGGCGACCTTGTTGAGTTTGGGCCAACGGCAAAAGTGTTGGGTAACCCAGATCACCCATACACGCGCAGCTTGATTTCGGCGGTTCCTCGCTCAGACAGAAAGCTCGATCGTTTCCCTCTGGTGAGTTACATCGAAGAAGCGACAGAAATGAAGTCGCTGGACATCAAGAACCACTGGCTGGGTCAAAGCCAAGATCAGCGCGAGTACACTGGCCCGTTGTTGGATGTGAAAAACGTCAACCTAAGGTTTGTGACTAAGGACTCTTTGTTTGAAAGCCGCCGTGAGTACGT
>NZ_JAWOSW010000097.1:0-631 GCF_033338535.1 Vibrio sp. Vb2131 | reverse complement strand
CATAGATCTTCTCTCTGACAGGCCCGGCTAAAACGGAGGAGACAGAGCCGCCGGCCAGATCAGTTGCCGGGCCACAGTCTGATAAGGGTTTCTCCCCTGTCGCAGGGAGATTGCGCAATAAGCTCGAGGTGATGCCAGATTCAACCTCCCAGGCTTTCCCACTTAGACAGGGAACCGGTGGCCAGACCCAATACTGGCCGTTTTCAGCAGCTGACATTTACAATTGGAAACAACACAACCCTTCTTTCTCCAAAGATCCGGTGGCACTCACCGACCTAATAGAATCTGTTTTACTTCCAACAGCTCTTACAGGCCCTCTTAACCTCAAGAAAAAAAAAAAAACAAAAAAACAAAGAGTGTTCCTAGAGGCCAGAAAGCATGTTCTGGGAGATGATGGGCGTCCCACCCAGCTGCCTGAGGAAATTGATGCTGCATTCCCACTTAAGAGACCAAACTGGGATTTTAATACAGCTGAAGGTAAGGGACACCTACGCCTTTATCGCCAGTTGCTTCTAGCGGGTCTCCGAGGGGCTATACGACGCCCTACTAATTTGGCTCAGGTAAAACAGGTATTACAGGAAGCAGGGGAAACTCCCTCCGCCTTTCTAGAGAGACTTAAGGAGGCCTACCG
>NZ_JAWOSW010000095.1:0-635 GCF_033338535.1 Vibrio sp. Vb2131 | reverse complement strand
ATACAAAGTTGAGCGGAGGGGATTATAAGATGCTAAGTCGCATCACACTAGACTGCTGAGGGCGGAATGGGAGATTTAACACCCTCAGTTGTCATGTTTAGACTAAATTTGTGCCAGTTCTTAATTAGAAAATAAGTGCGAATTACATCAATTCACGCATTTTCTCGAGGATTTTGAAGCTCAGGGCTTCTTTTGACTCTAGAGCTAATGCAAGCTCACCATCAGGCCAAAATAGGGTGATGGCGTTGTCATTACTATTGAAGCCTTGGCCTTCGACTGACACATCGTTAGCGCAGATCATATTGAGGTTTTTCTTCGCTAACTTTCCTCGGGCATAAGTTTCGACATCGTTGGTTTCTGCTGCAAAACCTACCGTAAATGGGCGCTTGTCAGTCAGTGCTGCGACGGAGGCTACAATATCAGGGTTTTTCACCATTTTGATGGTCATCTGATCGTTGTCTGCCGTCTTTTTCAACTTTTGAGACGCAATGGCCTCAGGTCGATAATCCGCTACTGCTGCGCAGCGGATGACCGCATCGTGACTGTTGGCTTGAGCCATCCCGGCCTCATACATCTCTTCTGCGCTAGACACGTTAATGCGCTCCACTCCCATCGGTGTGCTCAGGTTGACAGGG
>NZ_JAWOSW010000094.1:0-639 GCF_033338535.1 Vibrio sp. Vb2131 | reverse complement strand
CGCTAAGGAGATAAGAATGCATTCATTAAAAGTAAAAGATTACATGACGTTGCAAGCGGTGACTTTCACTAAAGACATGTCACTCACAGCCGCTTTGAACAAAGTGATGCAGAGCGTGACGCTTGGTGGTCCAGTCATTGATGAAAACGAAAAAGTAGTGGGGTTCTTATCTGAACAAGATTTGTTAGATAAGTTGGTGAAAGCCAGCTACCACTGCCAAGATACACATACTGTGCAAGAGTGTATGCATGAAGATGTGTTGTCCGTCTCGCCAGAAATGTCGGTCATTGAATTGGCGGATATGATGAAAGTCGGTAAGCCAAAAATGTACCCAGTAGTTGACGACCGAGGAAAGCTTGTTGGAATCATCACTCGCCGTGATGTTCTGCGCGCTATTGGGATGACGTTAAACGAATGCTTTAAACATCCAGTTTGATGACGCCATCGACATGGCTACTTCGAAAGGCGCTGCGGCGTCTTTCTTTTTTCGGAAAAAGGCTGAGGTTGAGCGAAGTGGTTATTTTTCTCTTTTAACAAAATTCGTCTTGACCTTGGAGCTAGCTCCAAGGTTTATCCTTAGTGGTAGATGAACAGTCTCAGCCAATAAGGAAAACAAACTATTTGTACAAAACATCAAGG
>NZ_JAWOSW010000093.1:0-639 GCF_033338535.1 Vibrio sp. Vb2131 | reverse complement strand
TTACGCTGAATGTATTTGAGCCTACTTATTGGGCTCGTAGCGAAGCAAATCGATAATCCACTGCCATCGAGTTTGCATTAGCCACCTAGATTAACTTGCGTTTAATCGAGGTGGCTTTTTTCTTTACATTGAATTCCAACGTTCTATGGCTTGTTTGCCAGCCTCAATTCCCAGTTCATATGCTTCTCGCAAAGGTTCTGGTGAGCGGCTTAAGCGTTTTAACTTAAACGTTTCTGGTGGACACACTTGGATTATCTCAACGCCTGGTGGCGGGTTGTTTATCAGTTCCAATGTTTGGTTGTAACGAACGTCACGTGTCAGCATAGGCTCAATCAGAGCTGGCGTTTCCTTCAGCATACGTTTTGTGATGGCACTGAACTTTGATCTTGGTTTCCGGTAACTGGCGATCTGGCTGCGCAGGACCATGATTTTCGTCGCTCCTCTCTTGATGGCTTCGGCAATTGGCAGGGCATCTGCAACGCCGCCATCCACATATCGATTGTCATTAAGGAGCACGCCATTACGATAGAGTACGGGCAGGGCGCTGCTGGCCTTCATGGTCTCCGCTAACATATCGGCGTCCGGAGTGAGGTATTCTGCCTGTCCAGTATCTTGACGAGTGACGACAAGGAAAAAAGG
>NZ_JAWOSW010000092.1:0-643 GCF_033338535.1 Vibrio sp. Vb2131 | reverse complement strand
CTATCTCATCCTCTCACTTACATCACTGGGTTTGGCTCCTATCTGGAACGCACACCGGTCCCCATGGCATTGTCTGGCACAGGTACGCTGGTGGCTTCTATTGCCTCCAAGGTGGCATCTTCAGTGGCCGTGGTCAAAGCCGGAGGGGCGGTATCCAGCACCATCCTAGCTAGCTCACAGGGGCTCAACTTGTTAGCCCAGACTGCACTGGGCTCTGGAGCTTCTGCACTTGGATCTGCATTGGGAGCACTGAAGGCTGGCACCGTTTTATCCAGCCTCCCTGCCTCCGCCTTGGCTGTTTGCCCCATTGGAGTCAAGACTGCTGTCGCCATGCTTGGGGGAGCCATGACAGTAGCTGCGGTTCCACCTGTGCTGAGTGCCGTGGGCTTCACTGGGTCAGGCATTGCAGCTGCATCCATAGCGGCCAAGATGATGTCTGCTGCAGCAGTTGCCAACGGGGGCGGAGTCGCAGCAGGAAGCCTGGTAGCCACACTACAGTCAATAGGTGTACTTGGACTCTCCACATCAACCAACATCATCTTGGGGTCTGTTGGGGCAGCCATAGGAGCTGCCGGAGCCTCAGAAGTCTCCTAAGCACAGGAGCCTCCAATGCAAGATTTGATCTTAGGAGGTGACATCTCCA
>NZ_JAWOSW010000091.1:0-644 GCF_033338535.1 Vibrio sp. Vb2131 | reverse complement strand
TACGTATTGGAAAATCATTGTGATGACCTTGGCGATCACTTGGCTGATCACCAAACCTCAACAGCTTGCTCAAATGTCCAAAGCGATCATCATCGCCGGCATGTTGATTGGGTTAGTCGCGCTTAACAACGCAGCGAACGGCATTGATTTAGTCGAAGGCACTCGCGTGTCGATTGGGCGTTCCATTGGTTCAGTGCTGGGCGACCCTAACGACTTGGCACTCGTGTTGATGTTTCCTCTCGCCTTTACCGTTAGTCAATTGATGGAAAAACGCTCGCCGACCCTATTACGACTCTTCGCGCTTATCACCTGCTTTATCCTGTTTTTCGCAGTGATACAAACACAAAGCCGTGGCGGTTTGTTGGGATCGCTCTCCGTGTTTGCTTACTTCGCCTTTAAACACATCAAAAGCAAAACCTTGGTTTTGGTTCTTGGGGCGGTTGCGGCTTTAGCCTTATATGCTTTTGCTGGGATTTCGGGGCGTGAATCCGGCGGCGCAGCAGAAGATGGTATCGACGCATCAGCGATGGGTCGTTTGTACGCATGGGAAGCGGCTTTCAAAATGGCACTCCACCACCCGTTTACCGGAGTAGGACTGGATAACTTCTACTTCAACTACTATTTCTACAGCCCACATTGGGATG
>NZ_JAWOSW010000090.1:0-645 GCF_033338535.1 Vibrio sp. Vb2131 | reverse complement strand
TTCCGACAGGACTTCCATCAAGTCGCGCCATTCTTGTTTTGGCTCTGGTGGTGGCAGTAGATTTGCTTCCAAAATGGCGCTTGCATACAAGTTGAAGCTGTTTACCGCAACATCTGGTAGACCCAGTTTAAAGCGGATCATTTCGCCTTGTTCTGTTACGCGTAACCCGCCTTTCAAGCTCTTTGGTGGTTGAGACAGCAGAGCCGCGTGTGCAGGTGCGCCGCCGCGACCAACGGTGCCGCCACGACCATGGAACAGAGTCAGCTCAACACCTTCGTCTTCTGCCACTTTAACTAGAGATTCCATAGCATGGTACTGAGCCCAGCCTGCCGACATGACACCCGCATCTTTTGCTGAATCAGAGTAGCCGATCATGACCATTTGGTGGTTTTGAATAAAGCCACGGTAAAGGTCGATGCTCATTAGCTGCTTAATGACCGACTCTGCGTTGTTCAAGTCGTCTAGAGTTTCGAACAGAGGACAAACATCCATACGGTAAGGGCAGCCCGCTTCTTGCCGCAATAGGTGCACAGCGAGTACGTCCGAGGCGGTACGAGCCATTGAGATGACGTAAGCACCGAACGCCTCGCGCGGTTGCAGAGCGATGATCTTACAGGTGTCTAAAACCTCTTTGACAGGCTTTGA
>NZ_JAWOSW010000089.1:0-649 GCF_033338535.1 Vibrio sp. Vb2131 | reverse complement strand
GAATCAAGGTAGGGTGGCAGTCAATTGAAGAAGTTTGGATTCCAACGTGCCTAAGCGGCGTTAATTCGAACCTAGTGTGGCTCAGTGTTTAGATGGCTACACAGGCTTTGAATGACGGGGGAGTGCAACACTTAGAATTCAGATTGGAGAAGTTATGTACCACGTTCACGTTTACTTTCCTTTGCAACAATTGGAAAAAGCACAAGCTCTGAATGAGATCATCCGCCAAGAGCGTCAAGATGTGTTGCGCGTGTATCCATTGGTCGACAGATTAGTCGGCCCGCACAAGATGCCGATGTTTGAAATGCACCTTGAGTCGATCAGTGAAGAGTTTTTGGCTTGGTTAGATACCATTCGTGGGGATTTTTCTGTGCTTATTCACCCGGTCAGCGAACGAGAACTGCGTGATCACACAGAGAGCGCGATTTGGTTAGGTCGCGAACTAGGTGTTTTCGAAGAAAAGCTAGAAAATTAACGATTTTTGCCCAAATGGCATAGACGTATGACGTCGATATCATTTGGGCGCGTTCCCTCTCTTCCTATTTCCTTCCCTGCAATCCGTCCCGTAGTGTGCTAGACCTAAAGGTGTGCCTTCGCACGTTTAAAATCGTTAGCGTGCTCGTTTTTAAAACGAACATTACTCGCTGAG
>NZ_JAWOSW010000088.1:0-651 GCF_033338535.1 Vibrio sp. Vb2131 | reverse complement strand
AGCTCGGCAAAATGCAGACTCGCATCGACATCGCTAATCAGGCGTAATCCCCAAGGGCCAATCAATACTCCTGCCAACAAATAGCCAAGCACTGAACCTAAGCCAAATCGCTGCGCCAAAGGAACAGCAATCACCGCCGCCGACAGAAACACGACACTGCTTTGTAGAAACACACTGGTTATCGCCATGCTGACCTCCTTGGTGCAACGCTTCCCACTCATCAAGAGGATTACTCAGCCATCGACGATACAGCTCCGCGTGTTCATAGCGTTCAATATCAGAAACATTGCGCGACCAATACAGCACCAGCGGCTCCATCCAATGCATCTGACATAGTGCAGCCGTCAACTCGAACGGTTGCAAAATCTGCTCTAACGGATACTTGTTATACCCCCTAGCACTGAAGGCTTCTTCTTTACCACCCGTGGTGATCACACTGCGCCAATATTTGCCCTCCAGTGCAGAACCGTCGCCAAACGCAAAGCCCTTGCCGAGCACACGGTCTAACCACTCTTTCAACAACGCCGGACATGAATACATATAAAGAGGATGATGAAAGACAATCACATCATGATTCATCAGTAGATCATGTTCGTGATTCACATCGATAAAGAAATCAGGATAAGCGCCATAAAGATCGTGCACCGTCAC
>NZ_JAWOSW010000087.1:0-652 GCF_033338535.1 Vibrio sp. Vb2131 | reverse complement strand
CAGAACACTTGGTTGAAACCGTAAAACGCGCCATTGAAAGACGCCAACTGACGAACGAAAATGAGAAACTTCGTCAATCACTCAAAGCAAGCCAAACGCTTGGCCCCCGAATCATCGGTGAAACCACCAGCATCCAAACGCTGCGAGAAACCATCACCCACATTGCTGATACTGATGCCGATATTCTGCTGTTTGGCGAAACAGGTACAGGTAAAGAGCTTATCGCCCGCTCACTGCACGAACAAAGTTCTCGTAGAAACAATAACTTTGTTGCGGTGAACTGTGGCGCGGTGCCAGAAAACTTAATTGAAAGCGAACTCTATGGTCACGAAAAAGGCGCATTTACTGGTGCAGAAAGTCGGCGTATTGGTAAGTTTGAATTTGCACAGGGCGGCACACTCTTCTTAGATGAAATCGAATCGATGCCAATTCAGGCACAAATTCGTTTGTTGCGCGTCCTGCAAGAGCGCGTGATTGAACGCGTTGGCTCAAACGAACTTTTACCTCTCGACATTCGCGTTGTCGCGGCAACGAAAGTGGATCTTAAACGTTCGGCGGAACAAGGCACATTTCGTCAAGACCTCTACTACCGCCTCAACGTGGTTACGCTAGATTTGCCTCCCTTACGTGAACGCAAGGAAGACATCCCTGC
>NZ_JAWOSW010000086.1:0-658 GCF_033338535.1 Vibrio sp. Vb2131 | reverse complement strand
ACCATACACAGTAAAAAAACGTAAGCCTGTTGTAGGAAGTTGATAGAGATGAGAATAACTATGCGCCATCAATTCATTAGATTTTTTAGTCGCTGCATATAAAGAAACGGGGTGATCAACATTATCCGATGTAGAGAAAGGCACTTTATTGTTTAAGCCGTAAACGGAGCTGGAAGATGCATATATGAAATGCTTGATATGGCTTTTACGACAAGCTTCTAAGACGTTTAAAAATCCACTTAAATTCGATTCAGCGTAACAATGTGGGTTTACAAGTGAATATCTAACACCAGCCTGTGCGGCAAGATGGATAACTCTGTCAAACTTTTCTTTCTCAAATAAACGTTCTATTTCATTTTTATTTGATATATCCATATTAAAGAATCGAAACAATGGATTTTTTATAAAATTCAATCTTGCATACTTTAACTCAACATCATAATAGTCATTGATATTATCAATACCTATAACCTCATTTCCTAATGAGTTTAGTTTTCTAATAGTTGCACTACCAATAAAACCTGCCGCACCTGTAACTAAGTACTTCATAAATTAACACCATAAGACGCATACAACAAAAATAGTAGTAATTTATTGATATGTAAAGCTAATCAACTAGCGATACCTCTTGGTTATATTGAATTTAATGATGCTGTGA
>NZ_JAWOSW010000085.1:0-660 GCF_033338535.1 Vibrio sp. Vb2131 | reverse complement strand
AAGGTTTTCGACGATCTCGCGATCAACATTACCCAGAAAGAAGTCGACACCGCGGCCAAGCAGCTTGCTGTCGCGATGCAAGGATTGGGTGACAACCCTGGTTCTCGCGCTTGGGTTTACAGCCGCTACCTCGCGCACGACTACGGATTGGATGTTGTGTTGGATGTGGAGAAAGCCGCTAAGAGCGTAACACTAGAAGAAGTGAAAGCACGTGCGGCATCGGCGTTTGGTCCGAATGCCAAGCGTTCTGCGCTGATTCTCAACCCGATGTAAAACCAGACATTGGATGCAAACAGTAAAACGAAAAAGACGGCTTAATCGCCGTCTTTTTTATGCGCTTTTGCGCGCGAGTCGCTTTTCAGTGTTGGCGCTGTTGTCTTTCGCCGTTGCGCTTTCTTGCACTTTGCCTTTCAGGCTGACCACTTCTTTTTCTGGCAATTCTGCTGCTTCACCGAAGAACTTACCGCCCGGTTCAATGCTCAGATTGTTGCTCCAGATTTTACCACTGACACGGCCTTTAGTGAGTACTTGGATGTGCTCTGCGTGACAGTTTCCGTCCAGAATACCATTGATGATCAGCTGCTTGGCATACACATCGCCAGTGACTCTACCGCTTTCTGCAACAACTAGCGTGCCTTCGACATTCAGTTGACCATCGAC
>NZ_JAWOSW010000084.1:0-661 GCF_033338535.1 Vibrio sp. Vb2131 | reverse complement strand
CTTAAGACGGAGCTGAGCAGCCTGCAGACCTCAAGACAGGAGGGTGAGCAGAAGAGGCGACGCCTGGAGTCCCAGCTACAGGAGGTCCAGGGCCGATCCAGCGATTCCGAGAGGGCTCGGGCTGAGGCTGCTGAGAAGCTACAGAGAGCCCAGGTGGAACTTGAGAGCGTGTCCACAGCCCTAAGTGAGGCTGAGTCCAAAGGCAACCTGTGGGTAGTCTGTCAGTCAGTAAAAGGCTGCATGGCGCCATTATCCGTCCTGAGGCTCCATAAATGAAAGATATAGGAGCTTTTCAAACTCAACACTGTACATAAACTTCATTCCACGTAGATTGTTCGCTGATGCGTAGTCCTTAGGTATGAAAGGTCTGCTAGGAATGTTGTCGATAAGAGTCCTCACGCACGTAGAATTCGGATGCAAACAAATTGCATTCCCGTCTCTTAGCACTGCTATCACTTCCATTCTGTTGCAGTAAATATTCTCGTATATCACCTCGATGGTTTTAATGAATTTGCAAGGGATCGACTCGGACGTTATTTGAATGCACTGACATCGTAACTCTTCAGTGTCACAGGGAGGGGCAAAGATGCCTAGGTTAAAGATAGCCAGCAGGAACATGGGCCAGAGTCGAGCGGCCATGTCTGAATGTGCCTTGACTCAG
>NZ_JAWOSW010000083.1:0-669 GCF_033338535.1 Vibrio sp. Vb2131 | reverse complement strand
AAGTCGTTGTTCACGCTGAGAGATGCCACTCCACCAAGCTTGCGCTTGAGAAATTAAATTCTTCATCATCACCTCACTGACGCTTCAACACAAAGCTACCCATCACAACGTTATCGCTGCGATTAAGCTGACCTTGCTCAACATTAAACTTCTCAGCCAACTTCACACGAGCCTGCTCAAAAGGCTGGAAGTCTGAGCTACGTGCGTGAATGCGCACTTCACCACGTTGGCCGTCATACTTAAAGCTGGTGATTTCTAGATCTTTCACCTGACCAAGCGTTGCTGGCAAGGCAGCAAGCCAAGACAACATCGCAACATCTGTCGAGCCACCCGACAAACGGCGCTCTTCATCTGTCATTTGACGCTTTAAGTAACTTACGGTCGGAATTCGATTCTTGTTTGGGAAAACCTGACGGAAAATACGTTCGCTTTCTTCACGATAGGCTTGTGCTTGCGCCTCGTACTTGTGGACGACGAGAAGTTGCTGAGCCACGACCACCACTAACAAAACGCCCGCAGCGATAGCCGCCTTTTGCCAAAATTTCCAGTACTTACCCCAAGAAGACTTCGGCTTAAACTCGCCAGTTAACAGGTTCGTTTTACTACTCGCGACGCCTTTTGCGAGCAACGCCATCGTCATTTCTTCTGGCTTAGGAACCCATACACTCT
>NZ_JAWOSW010000082.1:0-670 GCF_033338535.1 Vibrio sp. Vb2131 | reverse complement strand
CTTTCAAGAACCTTCACGCCCTCTCGATTTAGTTAGCCATTTAGTCATCAATATGCAGCATTATCAGCCGCACGATATTATCTATGGCGACTACAAAATGTCGGGCTATGATGAAGATCTGCAACGTTCTCTGCTGCAATATTTATCTGTCGACAATGTCCGCGTTACGCTGATCGCCAAAGGACTTGAGTACAATCGCACTGCGAAGTGGTATTTCACCCCCTACTCCGTCACTACATTCAGTAGCGAGCAAAAACGCTTCTTCCAACAAATTGATCCGCGTTGGCAGTTTGTTCTGCCAGAGAAGAACCCGTACATTTGTTACGACCTCGACCCAATGCCCTTTGAAAACGGGGGCTCACTACCGGAGTTGATTGAAGATCTCGAAGGTTTTCGCCTGTGGCATTTGCAAGATGATGAGTTCCGAGTGCCGAAAGGCGTAGTGTACGTTGCGATCGACAGTTCTCACGCGGTCGCGTCGCCTAAGAATATTGTGAAAACACGTCTTTGTGTCGAAATGTTTTTGGACTCACTAGCCAAAGAAACCTACCAAGCTGAAATCGCGGGCATGGGCTACAACATGTATGCACACCAAGGAGGGGTAACTTTGACGTTGTCGGGCTTCAGCCAAAAACTGCCACAACTGCTTGAGATGATTTTACGCCGTTTC
>NZ_JAWOSW010000081.1:0-672 GCF_033338535.1 Vibrio sp. Vb2131 | reverse complement strand
AATGCTACGGGCATTGTTGCCACAACCGACAATGGTGGTTCAACTGGGCGTATTCGTCACTGCCAAGGTGGCATCGCTTGGGGAGACACCAGAAACTGCATCAACCAGCTAATCACTGAACCATCTATCAGTTCGATGATGTTCGAATACCGCTTTAAAGGTACGGGAGAGCTGGACGGCCACAACCTTGGCAATTTGATGCTAACAGCATTGGATAACTTGTCGGTTCGACCGCTGGATGCAATCAATCTGATCCGAAACATGCTTAAGGTTGATGTAAATATTCTGCCAATGTCAGAGCACCCTTCGGATTTGTCTGCACTTTCAGTGAACGGTCAATGGGTCACAGGTGAAACCAATGTGGATGAGATGGAAACCGACTTACGTCGCTTAGATCTTTCACCAGAAGTTCCAGCCACTAAAGAAGCCGTTACTGCTCTGGCAGAAGCCGATGCAATCATTCTTGGCCCAGGCAGTTTCCTCACCAGTATTATGCCGCCATTGTTATTGCCTGAGCTGGGCAAAGCCATTGCAGCAAACCGAAAAGCGAAGGTGATATTCGTTGCTAACCTCAGCCCTGAATACGGCCCAGCAGGTCGAATGTCGATGGCGCAAAAGCTGGAATGGTGTGAACGTGCGTGCCAAGGACGAAGAATCGATGTCGTCCTTGCC
>NZ_JAWOSW010000080.1:0-673 GCF_033338535.1 Vibrio sp. Vb2131 | reverse complement strand
CACCAGATTGGATCGTATGAGCCGTAGTAATCGTAGATGCGACCACCGACCCAAGCCCCCAAGAAGCTTCCTACTTGGTGAGTAAAAAATACCAAGCCATAAAGTGTTGATAGGTAACGAGCCCCAAAAATCTGGCCGACTAATCCAGACGTGAGAGGTACGGTGCCTAACCAACAGAAGCCGATTGCACCACCAAAGATGACTGCGGTGTGCTCGGTGACAGGTAGAGTCACAAAAGCACCAATCACTACCGTGCGGATTAAATACAGCGCAGACATAACATGGCGTTTATTGAAGCGGTCCGCCATAACACCCCAGAAGTACGAACCAAAAATGTTGAAGATGCCAACATACGCCAGTGCCATTGCGGCGGTTGAGACTGGTAAATCTTTATCTGCCAGATAACTTGGTAAGTGAGTTGCAATGAACATCACGTGAAAGCCGCACACAAAGAAACCTGCATGAATCAGCCAATAACCTCTGTGAGAGAAAGCTTCTTTTAATGCTTCTTTTAGGGTTTGTGTGTCTTCCTGAACATTTGCAGAGGTACCGGCTTGTGGCTTCGCAGTTCTCATGAACAGAGCAAACATCACCATAAAGCTACACAGTACAGCGAATGCTTGAAGTGCGCCTTGCCAGCCAAAATCACTCAAAAGCGCTTGTGCTCCAGGGA
>NZ_JAWOSW010000079.1:0-676 GCF_033338535.1 Vibrio sp. Vb2131 | reverse complement strand
AACAACTTTTGCACGCCTTCGAGGTTTTAGAGAGGCAGCACAAGGAGCAGCACAGCGAGTTCGTGAAGCTCTACAAGGATTTAGAGAAAAGATTCGAGCAGAGCAGCGAGGAGAACCAACGCTTACAGAGCAGTGTGAGCAGCTTGACCATGCAAGTAAACAACTTGACGCAGCAGCTCCAGTCGTTGGAAAAGCAATACAGCAAGAGCAGTCGTTAGCACGACAAAATCGCAGAGGTCGAGGTTTCGGATTTAATCGTTAATACATTTGAAAATACGCTTGCCAGGAGTACAATGTACTCCTATTCTTTTGGGAGAGGATCGGGTTATTAGCTACGCATTAGAGTTTATTGAAACGCCATTGTTTGAATCTCAGCGAAAAGAGATGCTCACGGATGAAGAGTTTCGAGCGTTGCAGTCAGACATCATCAAAAACCCAGAAATGGGATCGTTGATTGTCGGAACGGGAGGGCTAAGAAAAGTTCGCCTTGCTGGAGAATCGACAGGTAAGAGTGGTGGTTATCGAACGATTTACTTACTGATCCAACCTGATGTTGTCTATTTGGTGTTGCTGTACAAGAAAGGGAGAAAGGACTCTTTAACTCAGAAAGAGAAGAATCTCCTTAAAGAAGTGTCGAGGTCGATTAAGAGAGAGTATGACAATGAGCAATAGTATT
>NZ_JAWOSW010000078.1:0-687 GCF_033338535.1 Vibrio sp. Vb2131 | reverse complement strand
AAACTTTCAATACACGGGAATGGCACTCATCGAAACTGGTATCGCTTGGTTTTGGCCAGACTGGCGAATTAATCGCATAACTTCTATTGTTGGCAAAGATCGTCTGCTCACAGAGGAAAAGAACGGTCGCGGTGTTTTGGTGGTGTGTAGTCACCATTTGAACTTGGAAATAACCGCTCGTATCTTCAGCCAATTTGCCAAAGGCTATGGTGTTTATCGACCAAACTCAAACCCTGCTTATGAATTTATTCAACATCGAGGCCGAACTCGTTTTGGGCATCAAATGATCGATCGAAAAGACGTGAAATCAATGCTCAAAGTTTTGAAAAATGGCCATCGACTTTGGTATTTACCTGATCATGATTATGGTGCCAGCCATTCTGTTTTTGCACCGTTTTTTGCCGTTGAACAAGCTGCGAGCACAGTGGGGTCTAGTGTGCTTATTGACGCAACAAAGTGCGCGGTCATATCAGGTGTCACTGTGAGCAGGAATCATCACTACACGTTGTATATTGGGAAAGACCTCAGTGAGTATTTTGAAAAGCGTAATGCGATGAAAGCGGCAAGTATCTTGAACCAAGAACTCGAAAAAATGATAAGACGCGATATTCCTGCGTGGATGTGGTTGCACAAACGGTTTAAAACACGTCCTGAAGGATTTGATTGCGTCTATACGTAGAACATAAA
>NZ_JAWOSW010000077.1:0-687 GCF_033338535.1 Vibrio sp. Vb2131 | reverse complement strand
TCGCCTCTGACTGCCAAGGCATCCACCGTGTACGCTTAGTCACTTAACCATACAACCCGAAGGAGTTTCGAGTTGATAATCAAATCACCAAAGTTGTCTCTCATTATTTGAATGAGCGAGAGACATTTCGATTTTTCCGGACTCATCTCTTTACCTTCATTTTTAGAAAAAATGAAAACAAAAAGCCAAGAACACTTGAATGTGTTTTTTGGTGTTTGTCTTAAAGACAAACATTGAGAACTTTACAAACAATCTTAAAGATTGTTTTGTCAGCTTTCCAAATTGTTAAAGAGCTAGATTTTCTGATGAAAACCATTTTTAAAGATTCTTTTTCAAGAACACTTAAAGATGGTGGAGCTATGCGGGATCGAACCGCAGACCTCCTGCGTGCAAGGCAGGCGCTCTCCCAGCTGAGCTATAGCCCCATCAAGGTGTCGATACTGTCGCCAATTCCTTGGGAAAGAAATTGGTGGGTCTGAGTGGACTCGAACCACCGACCTCTCGCTTATCAGGCGAACGCTCTAACCACCTGAGCTACAGACCCAGTATCGTCTCTTTACTTCATAAACCGTATCAATCTGTGTGAACACTCATCGCAATAATCATCGTATAAGGAGGTGATCCAGCGCCAGGTTCCCCTAGCGCTACCTTGTTACGACTTCACCCCAGTCATGAACCACAAAGTGG
>NZ_JAWOSW010000076.1:0-690 GCF_033338535.1 Vibrio sp. Vb2131 | reverse complement strand
GGTCATGGCAGAGCACACAACATTACTCGCCGATGTGAAGATGCCATCAGCATCAAGCACTATTGACGTAGGAGCATTCGCATGGGCAACGACAGTAGAATGAGTTTGGTTTAACCAAATTGGCGCACTTGGCATATTCGCTTGTTGCGCCAACCAATGACGATTATTCGCTACGATAGAAGCATCATCCCCAACGTGTGCACCGAGATTTAACCCTTGATAAGAGCCTGTCGAAAAGCCACCAACTCGCGTAGAAGCAAAGGCTTTGACATTTTTAGGTGCAGACCAGTTAGGAATGATTGCCTTCATCTTAAAACTCGTCCGGTAGACCGTATTCTTCAGTGTCTTTACGCAACGCTTCAGTCATAGCCACCATATCGTCTGGCACTGGAGCATGGAATTCCAGTTCTTCACCAGTGATAGGGTGTTCAAAACGAAGCATTACGGCGTGTAGCGCCTGACGATCGAAACCACGAATCATGTCCGTCAGTTCTTGCGATGCACCAGTAGGAATACGTGCACGACCACCATAAGCAGTATCACCTAACAGAGGATGCTGTAGGTAAGACATATGAACACGGATTTGGTGAGTACGACCCGTTTCCAAACGCAGACGGATACGCGTATGCTCACGGAAGTGTTCTGCTACACGGTAGTGCGTTACCGCAGGTTTACCCAAAGGAGCTACAG
>NZ_JAWOSW010000075.1:0-690 GCF_033338535.1 Vibrio sp. Vb2131 | reverse complement strand
CCCAGCCCTATTTACTGCTTTACTGAGCAATGACCCATTCTGTCCACTTCAGGGAAATGGCTTGTCGAATTTTGAAGCAACTGTGAATTCACCCAGGAAGGACAGTGGAGACCATAGGTGACAGGGTCATAGAGCAAGGATAGCCTCCAACCCACTCACCAGAAAGATCCCAGAAGAGCTAAGACCTGCCCGGGTTACCTGTGGGAGGTACCTGCCTCGCCTGGTCACTCACCCTTCCTTTTCTTTTGCTGTTTGCTTATCTCTTGGAGGCTCCCAAAAGGCAGCCTCCGAAAGCCTGGCCAATGCCCCAAAGCAAATGTAACTGCATCCACAGAGCCACCACACCACTTGCCTTTTGCCTAGTTGCCACATCTCAGGGAATGAACCCCAAGCCCCGGGCATGCCTTGCAGAATACAAGGCCCCTGTCCTTTTTCAGGAGCAGTGGCGTCTCTGTATCTCTCCCTTGGAGGGAGCTGAGTAACTTTCCACTGGGTCACAGCTGGAGGAAGGGACATATAGACAAAAAGAAGTCCAGGTGAGGCAGAAACATGCTGTCAGCTCACCCTCCTTTGTGGACCCTTCCCCCAACAAGGCCTCTCTGCAGGGGACTATAGATAGCACTGACATTTGTCTAATCAATAATTAGTTTCTCTTAATTTTTTTTTTACTAACAACACTTATAAGTCTCG
>NZ_JAWOSW010000074.1:0-691 GCF_033338535.1 Vibrio sp. Vb2131 | reverse complement strand
ACGGCTGATGGGCGAAGTGCGAAACGAGTTAACGTGTCGTTCCAAGCGCGTTGGTTGAGCTCGTTGTTTAGCGTGTCTGGTGAGTAAGCGACAAACTCTTTCCAGGACTTTTTCGGATGGTTGACGATGTAAGTAGTCGCTTGCTCCAGCGCTTTGTTGAACGCTTTGATAGCGGCTTTGTCGTAGGTTTTTGCATTCGCCACAAACACCAGTTCGTCATACGCTGGTACGCCGTGTTCTTCTGGGAAGAAGGCTTTGGCTTTGTAGCCTTCTAGCGCAAGTTGGTTGGTTTCGAAGTTGCGCAAGCCGCCCCAAATAGCGTCTACTTTCCCTGATGCGAGAGAGGAAGAGAGTGCCCAACCGACGTTGATGATTTGCACGTCAGAAAACTTCACGTTCTCCTGCGCAAGCATGGTGCCGATTGTCGCCTCTTCGTTACCTGCGATAGCAATACCGATTTTCTTGCCTTTAAGGTCGCCAAGGTTATCGTTCTTACCGTTATCCAACACCATCAACGTGTTGAGGGGAGTTGCAATTAAGGTCGCAGAGCGAATTAATGGCAAGCCAGCCGCTACGTCGATGGTCAGGCTAGGTTGGTATGAAATCGCCATATCGACTTTGCCAGCTGCAACTAGTTTAGGTGGTGTGCTTGGGTCGGCGGGTTCTTGGATATCTACCTTCAAACCTTGCT
>NZ_JAWOSW010000073.1:0-694 GCF_033338535.1 Vibrio sp. Vb2131 | reverse complement strand
GATTGACGTTGCCGCCAAGCAATTCAGACGCGAGCGTGGCAATCACTTCATTGGCGTTCATGTTGGAGCTTGTCCCAGAACCGGTTTGGAACAGGTCGATAGGGAACTGATCGAGATGTTGCCCATCAATAATGGCTTGCGCAGCGTCTGCAATCGCATTAGCAATATCACCTTCTAGTAACCCTAGTTGTGCGTTGGTCAGTGCTGCCGTCTGTTTGATGTGGGCTAAAGCTTGGATGAAACCGCTTGGCATGGTGTGCTGGCTGAATGCGAAGTTATCGATAGCGCGCTGAGTTTGTGCTTGATACAAGGCATTCGCCGGGACTTTTACTTCGCCCATGCTGTCGGTTTCAATACGAAATTCGGTGGTCATAGTAGGGTTCCTTTCGTTTAATCAAGAAAAGTCTGAATGAGGCGTAATTGTTGTTGTAATTGGAGAAACTTTACGTCGCCATGTTCAAACTGATAGTAGTAACGTTTGAGGCAGAATAAGGGTGTGTGAACCGAATCAAGGCAGACTCGGCGAAATGTACGAGTGCGAGTTGGGTCTTGAATCGCTTCGAGAAGGTGGAAATACACTTGGCGCAAAAACAGTTCGCACAAGAGTAAGTTTTCGTCTTCTGCTTCATGCTCATAGCTGGATGACAACACCATACCCCAATGAATATAGTCATGAATGACGTCGGGCTCAAAG
>NZ_JAWOSW010000072.1:0-699 GCF_033338535.1 Vibrio sp. Vb2131 | reverse complement strand
CAGAAATGAAGTAATGAGCCAGCCGTGTCCGCCATCTTAGTTGAGAGAGCATTCTAAGAGGATGCAGTGGAACGCTTTCTGGAGCATCCTGGGCCTCAGCCTCCTAGCAGTTGTGATTGCAGGACCAAATATCCAGCCTGGTGGTAAGTTGCTTTCAAAGGAAGGCTGTAGATGAAGCGGCGGTGTGGCTGAAAAGAAGCTGCCGCTGTTTAGCCATACGATGGGATGTCATTTGTCCTGTGGAGCCTTGTACTTTCCGACTGACAGGGATTTCCTCCAGTCCTCCCCCGAGGTTTGAAGATTTCTCCGTACACAGAAATACAGGCCGGTGTCCACTGCAAACAGGAGGCACATCACTAGGCAGAAAGCGGCATGGAACCACACTAGAGAGCTGGTGGATGCCGTTGCTGAACCTTGGACAGTGATGGTGACAGGCTTGGACACATGCATTGTCCTTCCTAGATATGCTTTGCAGTAGTAGTTCCCACTGTGACTGTGGTTGGCTTTGGGGATTGAAAAATTGCTGCTTTGATAATAATACCTCACAGGTTTTCCATTCTGGAATGGGCTTCTTAAAGACACAAAGTGTGCTGACAGGGGCTGGGGAGATGGATCAGTAGATAAAGTGCTTGCTGTCCAAGCATGAGGACCAGTATTCAGATCCCAAGTATCCCACAGATGTTGAGGGGGCATGGCAAC
>NZ_JAWOSW010000071.1:0-704 GCF_033338535.1 Vibrio sp. Vb2131 | reverse complement strand
AAGTGATCCCTTTCTGGGTTCGCCTTGTTGCTGTCTGCATTTTCCTTCGCATAGCCCCTCCTATAAGTGAACGAATCACTTATTTTTCTTTGGCTACCCCGTTATTGTTGTATACCTCTAAGCTGACCTGCGTGCGCTCACCGCTTCCTTCTGGTAGATAACCTAGGTTTTCATACCATGCTTCCGGATTTAGCGTTTGTTCTGCGCGCAATTGGCTTACCGAGATTCCAAGATCCTGGTCATTCGCACCGCCAAACAAGCCGAATGATGTGAAACAAATTGTCATGATCCTTATGCTTTTCATCTTGCTCTCCATTTATAGACTGTGCCCAAACTTGCCCTCAGAGCCACCTTCTGACGAACCGTACTGATTAAAATTATTGTTTGTATCTTCTTCTCTGATGTCATTGAGTTGATAGCGGTCGAAATCGAGTTTCGCGCCTTTACCCAACAGATAGAACTCCACATCGTTTGGAGCTACGAACCCATCGGTCGGCAGAGTTACTCTGCGTCTATCGATTGGCGTCGCTAATCGTGGTGTTACCAAAATCACCAGCTCGGTTTCACCAGATGTAAACTCTTCACTCTTAAACAAGCGTCCAAGTACTGGAAGGTCACTGGCTCCCGGAATACCATCCGCAACGTTACGCGCGTTTTCACTCACCAGGCCTGCGATCACGATCGTTTGTCCGTGCGATAATTCG
>NZ_JAWOSW010000070.1:0-705 GCF_033338535.1 Vibrio sp. Vb2131 | reverse complement strand
AACAATCGTTCAGGATCGGCACTTAGTGCTTCGAATATATCCATGATGATTTGTTGCCCTTTGTATTCGACAATCTGTACCTGCGGCACTTGAATGACATACTGACTGACGAAATGTTTAAGCACATCTAGCGCTTTCGCCATATGCGGTTCTAAACAAGCATTCCATGCCAGTAAAGGGTTTTGGAATGGTTCATCAACCACTTTAATAGAGATGCTTGTAAGTAGGGCATTGACCATACCGCCAATCGCATCTTTGCGTTGGTGATGTTTACCGCTAAACAGCATTTGTCCAATAGAGCCGATATGTTCTTCAAACCAAGGATCACCGCAATCAGCTAACTGACTTGCTGCACCTTCTTGCCATTGCTGACGTGTGACCATACCCAGCACAATGGCATCTTCTAAGTCGTGCACGCCATACGCAATATCATCGGCGAGCTCCATAATGGAGCAGTCGAGGGATTTAAAGCGCGTTTTGCTGTGCTCTAAATCGGAGTCTGGTCGATAGCGCATTTGGCTCAACAGGCTTTTGTCATTCTCGCTGAGTGGAGCGATAACCCAATCAAACAGATCTTTATCGCAATCGTAGATGCCTTTCGCTGGGCTCCATTCTTTGGCTTTTAATCGGCGTTGATGTTCTGCAGGGTTTGGCAGCTTGACTGAACGAGTCTGACTGATGAGTGCTGGGTATTTGATCAAACCT
>NZ_JAWOSW010000069.1:0-720 GCF_033338535.1 Vibrio sp. Vb2131 | reverse complement strand
AGAAACTGAAGGGGACAGAGGATGAGGTGGAAAAGTATTCCGAGTCTGTGAAGGATGCCCAGGAGAAACTGGAGCAGGCCGAGAAGAAGGCCACCGATGCTGAAGCAGATGTGGCTTCTCTGAATCGACGCATTCAGCTCGTAGAGGAGGAGTTGGATCGGGCACAGGAGCGCCTGGCTACAGCCTTGCAAAAGCTGGAGGAGGCTGAGAAAGCCGCTGATGAGAGCGAGAGAGGAATGAAGGTCATTGAGAACCGGGCCATGAAGGATGAGGAGAAGATGGAGCTGCAGGAGATGCAGCTGAAAGAAGCCAAGCACATCGCTGAGGAGGCTGACCGGAAGTATGAGGAGGTTGCTCGTAAGTTGGTCATCCTGGAGGGTGAGCTGGAGAGAGCAGAGGAGCGGGCGGAGGTGTCTGAACTAAAGAGTAGCGACCTGGAAGAGGAGCTCAAGAACGTAACTAACAATCTGAAATCACTGGAGGCTGCTTCTGAAAAGTACTCTGAAAAGGAGGATAAATATGAAGAAGAAATCAAGCTTCTGTCTGACAAACTGAAAGAGGCTGAGACCCGAGCTGAGTTTGCGGAAAGGACAGTTTCTAAACTGGAGAAGACAATCGATGACCTGGAAGAAAAACTTGCCCAGGCCAAAGAAGAGAACGTGGGCTTGCATCAGACACTGGACCAGACACTAAACGAACTTAACTGTATATAAACCAAAC
>NZ_JAWOSW010000068.1:0-724 GCF_033338535.1 Vibrio sp. Vb2131 | reverse complement strand
GTCTTTAGAGTCTTTCACCATTTGCATACCAGCTTCAAGTAGAGGTAGAGATACACCTACAAGAAGAGCGACACGCATTACTGGTGGCCATACTGCGATGTACATTGGGAAGCCAAGGATCGCAATGATCATCACTAGAAGACCAAGAAGGATAGCACCGCCAGGAATTGGACGTTTTGCAATCGCTGCTGGGATCATGTAAGTACCCCAAGATGAAGTGATGTTACCACCACCTACCGCTGTACCTACCATCTGACGGATAGAACACATAGTCATTGTGTCATCAACGTCCATTAGTACTTTTTCAGTCTTTTTAGGGTAGTTAAGTTCTTGGAAAATACGATGACCTAAGAAGTCAGGAGACCACATCGCTACTGCTAGGATTGCAAAAGGCAGTGACGCGATGAAGTGTTCCATATTAGGAAGACCGAGCATCCAACCTTCTTCAGTGCTGCCCCACCAGTAAACAGGGTTTAGGTTCGGTAGACCAGTTTCAGTGACGAATTTGATGTCAAAACCAGCACCTAGCACTAGAGCGATAATAAGGCCTGTGAAAGCACACACTGGAATCGCAAGCCAACGTTTGTTCACTTTTGCAAGGAAAGCGTATAGTGCGATAGTCACTGCAAGCACGATCAGACCCACGTAACCCATGCTGCCAGCTTCAACAGTAGAAGATTGTAGACCAACCGCCCATTCTTGAATCGAGTTGATTTGGCTCATG
>NZ_JAWOSW010000067.1:0-734 GCF_033338535.1 Vibrio sp. Vb2131 | reverse complement strand
TGTGGTTGATTCATCGCTTAAACAGGTATTTTTGATTGAAAAGGCGAGCTACAGCGGCAACACGTCGAATGACGAAGCGGGTGAGAAGCTAAACAGCCAATTAAACATTAATGCTCAAAAAATGCGCCTAACGGATGGCACTGATGTTGATAACTTTAAGTTGAATTTTGCTATTGCAGATGTCGATAGTAACTCGTTCGATCAAATTATGTCGATCTATCAAAGCTCACCAGTACTTGATGAACAACAGGTGTCCGAGTTAATGCCTCACATCGACACGCTATTTAGTAAGGGCTTTAAGCTTTCAGTTAATGAGCTTTCTTTGGCGTTTGGTGAAGGTAAATTCCGCAACGAGTGGCAATTATCAGTCCCTCAAGGTACAGACCATATCACGCAAGACCCAATGAAGTTGATGACCGCAACAAACGGCGAATTGAGTACTTACTTCTCAGATGAACTTGTTGAACACTATCCATTTATCCAAGAAGGCATTGATGAGCTTTTGATCATGGAGTTGATTGAAAAAGTCGATGGTGGTTATGAACTTAAAGCTCAAATCGGTGAAGGCAAGCTTAAGTTTGAAAATGGTCATGAATTTCCATTGATTGGTCTGTTAATGCCCGCGTTGATGCAGAAATAAGCCGATTACGATTCGAGCTTTCCGTTAATTTGACGTTTTCAGTTTAAAAGAGGTCTTAAGACCTCTTTTCTTGTTTTTATCACCATAAAAACGT
>NZ_JAWOSW010000066.1:0-736 GCF_033338535.1 Vibrio sp. Vb2131 | reverse complement strand
CTTCCCAGAGGGCGAAGATGTGGTGCATGTTTTCCCTGTTGGTATTGGCCGAATTGGTCGAGATACACCAGTGATGACAACCAGCATCAGCCAAAAACGTCCGAACCCAACATGGACGCCACCTGCGTCTATTCGTGCAGAATACAGAGCGAAAGGGGTGGATTTACCTGCGGTTGTGCCAGCAGGCCCCGACAACCCGCTTGGGTTGTTTGCACTTCGTCTAGCTTACGGAAATGGTGAGTACCTTATTCACGGTACCAACAAAGATTTCGGCATCGGAATGCGCGTGAGTGCTGGTTGCATTCGTATGGACCCAAGTGATATCGAATGGTTGTTCGACAAAGTTCGTCGTGGTGAAAAAGTAAACATCATCAATCAGCCAGTGAAAGTGTCACTAGAGCCGGATCGTAGTGTGTTTGTGGAAGCGCATGAACCGTTAACTCGCAGCAATGGCGAGAAAGATCATTTACAAGTCCCGAAAGAATTGGGCTGGTGGCTAAATGAATTTGGATTGACGAATGTAAAAGCGAAAGCGGTTATCGCCGCTCAGAATGGGGTTCCAGTAGAAATAACCGCGCCTTAACGGGCGTTAAAGCGCGGAACAACATCTTACTTAGTGTAAGACTGAGCGATGTTATCGATACGCTCGTTAGCACGTGCTGCTTCTTCTTGAGCAGCCATTGCTGCGTCACCTGATTTTTGAACGTCAGATTGAAGAGCTTGTACGTCTTGGCTT
>NZ_JAWOSW010000065.1:0-748 GCF_033338535.1 Vibrio sp. Vb2131 | reverse complement strand
ATACTCGCATTAGCTCATCAACTACAACAGCAAACCTTTGAGTTGAAGCTATTGCCTCATTGCGAATGCCGATTACCTGCTTGGCAACGTTACGGGAGAACCGCCGTCGGTAGCCCAAGAGTAAAGTGTCGCTGCTGTCAAAAAACCGCAACGCTGCTGAACCCAATCAAAGAATCCCACACACTCCAACCACTGCTTGATGCTCTATTGGCCGAGGTTTCACCCAAAGATTTACAGTATAAATTGGGCTTAAATCATCGCCGTTTTTCACAATCTCTTGAACGTTTGGCAAGTATGCTGGACACTTTTAGTCGCTTATACGAACGTCACTTATCGTTCTCGAATATCCAAACTCGATCCTTTGTTCAAGTGGCGCGCTCTGGTTTTCGCCACCATGGTCGAGAACAACGTGCAGCGCATATTTGGACACTATGCAGCGCCGATGCCCAAACGGGTTACGTGCTTTTGCTCAGTGACAACGCTTGGTTTCCTCAGACAGAGATGTCAGAGCACGTCATTCCTCAACCGCTTTGGGAGCCAAGCCGTTACCAATTAACGCAGCAAGAAGAAGTACCAGACGAATCAGATGTATTTCTCCAAGCACAGCGCACTTACGACAAAATTCTTAGCCACAGCCAATTTGACCAACTCGCTTACTGCGATGGTTCGCACGCGAAATCAAAAGAAGTGCTACTCACTCGTCCAGTTTTTGCTGCGCACGCGCACATGCAAAACTTGGCGAAATACT
>NZ_JAWOSW010000064.1:0-775 GCF_033338535.1 Vibrio sp. Vb2131 | reverse complement strand
CAAAGATTCACTTTATTTAATATTCCCCAAATATTAGCATGATCAAAGCCAAGGAAAGGAAGGAGGATGAGGTGGGGAGGAGGTTTGGAGCACCGCAACAGTGGTAGGTCGCTTGTGGGGAAGTCTCCAAGACCTTAGGAGGGAAGATTGGAAGGAGCTGGGGAGCAGGTGGCACCTCAGGACCTTTGGGTCTAACACTCATTCCTGTTGAAGCTCTTGACGACGGGTGAGGATGATGTCTTATGAACAACCTCACAGGTATAGAGGTTATGACTTTCATAGTCAGCCTTGGTCAACGAGAGGGTGCTGCTCATGCTGTACGTGCTGTCTTTGCTGTCCTGATCAGTAACACTGTCCAGGACACCATCTCGTCGTTCAGTGCCATCAATCTTCCACTTGACACTGATGTCTCTGGGATAGAAGTTGTTCATGAGGCACACGACTGAGGCACCTCCAGTTGCTAACTGTTCCGTGGATGGTGGGAAGATAGATACAGTTGGTGCAGCATCAGCCCGTTTCAGTTCCAGCTTGGTCCCAGCTCCAAACGTGTACCCGTTGTTATACTGATAGCAGAAATATGTGGCAACATCTTCAGGCTGCAGGCTGCTGATGGTGAGTGTGTAATCTGTACCAGATCCACTGCCACTGAACCTTGATGGGATGCCCGTTTGCAAACTGTTTGTATTATATATCAGGAGTTTGGGAGCTTCTCCAAGCTTTTGTTGGTACCAGGCTAAGTAATTGTTAATATTCTGACTTCCTTTGCAGCTAAGAG
>NZ_JAWOSW010000063.1:0-787 GCF_033338535.1 Vibrio sp. Vb2131 | reverse complement strand
GAATTTTTACCAATACATCACCGAGCTCTAGTGCTGCTCGTTCGACTAAGCCCTGCGCACCTGATGACTCCGCCGCTTCCATCGAAGACATCAACGCCGCGTACGATTTCTTATAGTCCCCTTGCTCATCGTAGTAACGACCTTTGAGCAACAGAACTTCCGATTCCAATTTCTTGTCACCTTTTTCTCGTGATGTTTCAAGCAAAGCATCCAACGACGAGAGCGCGGTATCGATATCTCGATTGCCCATCATGGCTCGAATTTGGATCAGCTTGAACAGCAAGTGCTCTTGGCTTTGTTCTGGTGTCAAACTCAGCCCTTTATCTACCACTGCTAAGCTCTCTTTATCGCGCCCTAACAACTCAAGAACGGTCGACTTCGCCAGCCAATAACGAATCAACAGATCCTTGGGCTGGTTTTGCAGTAGAGAGTCTTCTTCTAATGATTCGATTTGTGCTAGTGAACTTTGTGGCAGCGCGTAAATTTGGCTCTCAATCCCTTCAAGAGATTGCAGAAACTTATCTTTTGGCTCAGGGCTTTGTGCGTAGACTTTGGTCGTCAAAAACACGAACCAAAACACAAGCGACAACGCTCTGAGCTTATAAAATTGCGACATTATTATTATTCCCTGATGGGTAGTTACTTCAGTGTGGTGGGAAGTTTTGATTATTATTTTGCACGTGAATGACAATGGTCACACCGCGCATGCTTTCCCATGCATTCTGTAGTGAATAATAAATCACCAACTTTCGATGTAGAAACGATTTCGTCCCACAAAAAAGACAAA
>NZ_JAWOSW010000062.1:0-787 GCF_033338535.1 Vibrio sp. Vb2131 | reverse complement strand
AGTTCTAATCCGTCGATACCGGGCATGCGAATATCAGACACCAGTACGTCTGGCACTTCGCGCTCAAGCGCCATCAAAACGCTTTCCCCATCGGCATAGGTTTCGCATTTTATGTTGGCTGAGGAGAGTGTTTTCTCCATAACCCAGCGAATTGAACTGTCGTCATCGACGACCCAAACATATCCTTTACTCATGTACTAATCCTTGCAGCAAAAACCGTAAATTGGCGCTCAACGAAATCCATTCGTGAGGTCAAATCGGCAAATAAATTGTAAAAGTGGTGTGGCCAGGCCAGCTTTCAACGTCGATTTTTCCGTTGTGCTGGTCGATCAAATTTTGTGAGATGGACAACCCAAGTCCGGTGCCGCCTTCTCGCCCGCTGACCATGGGATAAAACAAGGTGTCCTGTAATTCAGGTGGAATGCCCGGCCCGTTATCGGTGATCTCGACGCGCGCCGCTAATTTGCAGCGTTTGCCATGAATGTTGGCTTGATGCACCGTTCTGGTGCGAATGGTGATGTTGCCGTGCTCTTGATGAGCAAGAATTTGTGCCGCGTTGCTGACGATGTTCAGCATCGCTTGTTCTATTTGATCCGCATCCATCAAAATCTCAGGCAAGCTCGGGTCGTAGTCGCGTTCGATGATGATCGAGTTTTGAGATTCTAACTCGACCAGTTGGCGTACTTTCTCCAGAATTTGGTGTAGATTTTCTTGTGTCTTTTTGCCCGGTTTCTGTGGGCCAAGTAGGCGGTCGACTAACGCTCTTAATCGATCGGCTTGTTCGATA
>NZ_JAWOSW010000061.1:0-817 GCF_033338535.1 Vibrio sp. Vb2131 | reverse complement strand
GGACGATTCGAAGTAGCCACAAAAGTAATAAAGGCAAGGGCTAGAAGGATGGCGGCACCAGAGTTAAGATCATGCACCGTTCTTGCAGAAGACCCAAATTCTGTTCCCTGGATCCATGCCAGGCAGCTTCCAACTACCTGTAACTCCAGTTCCAGGAGATCAGGCGCCCTCTTCTGGACTCCACGGGCACCTGCACTCACTGCGCAAACGCCAGCACAGCCTCTCAGGAATATACATAATTCAAATAAAATAAATCAGAAAACAATAAGGACAGCAGAAACTAGCATTTAAGAAGTTTCAGCAGCCATGAGCATGTATTATTTTGAGTGAAATGCACATTGAACTTTTGTATAAAAGCCATCGAAGGTGCTGTATTGGATTATTTTAGAGCCCATCCTGGGTTAGATGAATTGGCTTCCAAGGATGACCAAACAGTGAGTGGTTTGCGCATACTCCTGGGAGAGGTAAGAGCCTCACCCTGAATTGCCAAGACTCCTCCTCCCAGAAGTATCCTTGGAATGGGGCAAATGAAACCCCGGAGCAAGCGCTGCGAAGACAGTCTGTGAGGCTTAGCAACCCCCGGGCAAGACAGCAGTGTACTGGGCAGGTTGCAAGCCTCTCTGTACAGTTAGTTTCCCTAGGATGCCCTAGGTTCAGTTCACATATGCAGGACTGCTGGCTGGACCCGCTGCCTGACTCTGGTTGTCCCACTCTTCCCACAGTTAGCTGTCCCCTTTGCGTCCTTCGTAGTCATTGTACGGACTGGCTGGAGTATGGGCTCTCGGGATAGAGAAATCCTTTTGGCGATTCTGCATCT
>NZ_JAWOSW010000060.1:0-838 GCF_033338535.1 Vibrio sp. Vb2131 | reverse complement strand
CTCACGTTTGTCCTTAAGACTCCCTTCGGTGTCTCCAGGACCCTCTTTCCTTCCTCCGCAGCGATCCTACTGCCAGAACTTCACCATGTCCATTCTCAAGATCCATGCCAGAGAGATCTTTGACTCCCGCGGGAATCCCACCGTTGAGGTGGATCTCTACACCGCAAAAGGTCTCTTCCGTGCTGCGGTGCCCAGCGGTGCGTCCACTGGCATCTACGAGGCCCTAGAACTCCGAGACAATGATAAGACCCGCTTCATGGGGAAGGGTGTCTCAAAGGCTGTTGAGCACATCAATAAAACTATTGCACCTGCTCTGGTTAGCAAGAAAGTGAATGTTGTGGAGCAAGAGAAGATTGACAAGCTGATGATCGAGATGGACGGCACAGAGAATAAATCTAAGTTTGGTGCAAATGCCATCCTGGGAGTGTCCCTGGCTGTCTGCAAGGCTGGTGCCGTGGAGAAGGGGGTGCCCCTTTACCGTCACATTGCCGACTTGGCCGGCAACCCTGAAGTCATCCTGCCGGTCCCAGCTTTCAATGTGATCAACGGCGGTTCTCATGCTGGCAACAAGTTGGCCATGCAAGAGTTCATGATCCTGCCTGTGGGGGCATCCAGCTTCCGGGAAGCCATGCGCATTGGAGCAGAGGTTTACCACAACCTGAAGAACGTGATCAAGGAGAAGTACGGGAAGGACGCCACCAATGTGGGTGATGAGGGTGGATTCGCACCTAACATCCTGGAGAACAAAGAAGCACTGGAGCTGCTCAAGTCTGCCATTGCAAAGGCCGGCTACACTGACCAGGTTGTCATCGGCATGGATGTGGCTGCCTCCGAATTC
>NZ_JAWOSW010000059.1:0-848 GCF_033338535.1 Vibrio sp. Vb2131 | reverse complement strand
AAGCATGGTTGTATCGACAAGGTGACATCAGCTTTATCGTGAACGCCCAGCCTCATAGCCAGGCGGAGGAGTTTGCTAAAGTTCACGGCCCATCTGTATGTGGTATGGCGTTTCGTGTGAAAGACGCGACGGTTGCGCTTGAACATGCTATTCAAAACGGCGGCACAGAGTACAAAACTGAAATTGGTCCGATGGAACTGAGTATCCCTGCCATTTACGGTATTGGTGAAAGCTTGCTTTATTTTGTTGATCGTTATGGCAAGCAGAGCATCTACGACGTCGATTTCCGTTTTTATGACGATGCAGACGATCGCTTAGCAAAATCAGACGTTGGCTTGTACGAGATAGACCATCTCACGCACAACGTTAAGCAAGGTAATATGGATGTATGGTCTGGTTTTTATGAGCGCATCGGGAACTTCCGAGAAATTCGATACTTCGATATCGAAGGTAAACTGACCGGCCTTGTCAGCCGCGCAATGACGGCGCCGTGTGGCAAAATCCGCATTCCAATCAATGAATCCTCGGATGACAAATCGCAGATTGAAGAGTTTATCCGCGAATACAACGGCGAAGGCATTCAGCATATCGCACTGACAACGGATGACATCTATCAAACGGTGCAAACGTTGCGTGACCGTGGTATGGACTTTATGCCAACGCCAGACACCTACTACGAGAAAGTCGATGAGCGCGTTGAAGGCCATACTGAAGATGTCAGTAAACTTCGTGATTTGCAGATCTTGATTGATGGCGCGCCAATGAAAGACGGTATCTTGCTGCAAATCTTTACTCAGACGGTTATTGGTCCTGTGTTCTTTGAAATCATTCAGCGCAAAGGCAATGAA
>NZ_JAWOSW010000058.1:0-860 GCF_033338535.1 Vibrio sp. Vb2131 | reverse complement strand
ACCTGGCTGAGCGCTCACAGAACAGACCTGGCTGAGCGCTCACAGAACAGACCTGGCTGAGCGCTCACAGAACAGACAGAATAAGGCAGAACGAGACAAAATCAGACAGACAGACAGACGCCGGCCGGCTTACCTCCCAGTGGGTGGTCGGTGGTCCCTGGGTGGAGGATCTCCTTTCCCGGCCAACGCACCAAATGAAAAGCTCTCAGGGAGAACTTTCCCTCGGGATGGAGACCCTCCAACTCCAAAGACCAGACCGAGACACCACAGGATGCAATCAGCAAGAGGATTTGGTTTATTGTCGGGATACACAGGCACAGGCACCTGCGGGCGCTTCAGTCACTCGGGGGACTGGCGCGCCCCACGGAACCAAGGATGGGCTTTTATAGGATTTTGGGGAGCAGAAGCAAGCATACAGAAGCAGATGCATGGTTACAGGGATATAATTGGTGGATTCTAATATGGCAAGGGTTTAGCCCGGGGGCAAGTTTCCTAGCTACCTTTCTGAAACATAACGGCTGACTCGGCCCCCCAAGGGTTCAGCCCGGGGGCAAGTTTCTTAGCTACCTTCTTGGAACATAACGACTGACTCGGCCCCCCACCAGGGTGTGGGACCTCTCCCGGGGCTTTTTTTCATTGTCAGGTGCTCAACTGCAGTCGTCCTGTTGCCAGGCCTTCAACCAAACACATCTTGCTTGGCAGCCGCTGTGTACTCAGTGTTCTAACCTTTCCCTGAACCAGTCATCTTAAGTACAGCCTTGCAAAATGGCGTTACTGCTGCTAAGCTGGGGTCTTTCATTCCCCCATTTTTTTTGTTAACTTTGAGTGAAATCTTTCACTCGACTTGGTCAAGAAATTTC
>NZ_JAWOSW010000057.1:0-922 GCF_033338535.1 Vibrio sp. Vb2131 | reverse complement strand
GTATCAAACAAACAGCTGCCAAATTTTGAGCTCAGAAACATGATTTTGATTGCTAGCTTTTTCTGGCGACTAACGCCCTGTTAAGGTGTGAGCAACGCAATACTGGAGCCGCCGCATGCCATCTTAAACGCTAAACGCAACGCATAGCAAAAATGCCAAGCGTTGCGAATCACTCTTAAACAGTTTGTTAGAAGCACTATTACAATTTGTTTTGGTATAGATCACCGATAGGAAAAATCATTGTGTAATCATCCCAGTTTAGATTCCCATCAAGTAGGTCAAACTTCAAAAAGTGAGAAACGTCTTTATACACATCATAGTCTGGGTGACCATTACCAAAAATAAATGGTGCGAAGTCCACGATTGAAATATGACTATCACTAAACTCGATTTCTAATATGTGACCAGTAAGATGCGTTGCTCTAACCACCGATAACTCTGACATTTTTAACCTTCTTCGTAATTATCATTGGACTTACATGTTTCTTCTTTACAAAGTAGTCTACCCACTTATCCACTATATCTTCCGCATAACAGTGAACAAAGTCTTGAAACTCTCGCTTCTTCTTAGACTCTAACCCAGTCCCCTTATCTTTGACTACAACTCTTGTTATACGTCCATTCTTTAGGTGAATTTCCGCCTTAGATTCTTTACCTTGAAACTTACCATGTATGTGAATCGGCTCATGCTCATTGCTGTAAAAAAATAGAACTATCCCTAAGTACTCATAAATTTTTGGCATATACACCTCCTTAACATAGAGGTGCATCATTGTGCATATATACCAGTTAAAAGTTTGATTAAAGAATGAACGTTTGAATTCTTAGAGCTGTGCCAGTGCTTATAACGCCCTGCTAAGGGGTGAGCAACGCAATACAAAAGCCGCCGCAAACCACCTAAATCACTAAAATCAACGCATAG
>NZ_JAWOSW010000056.1:0-953 GCF_033338535.1 Vibrio sp. Vb2131 | reverse complement strand
GGGAACTAAATAACTCAGATGAAAAATCTAAAGACCCATGAAAATCCTTCATGCGGTGACTGAAGGTTGAGATGCACAGACAGTTGCCTGGAAAATACCAAAATCCTACAAGGGGAAAAGCAAAATTGTTTTGCTTCACTCTTTATGGGGAAGGGTTTGAATAGCTTTTCTTAGTTGCTCAATAGATGGTGTCAACACCGTGTCACAGGCCGGCCTGTGGGTGTGGGCAGTGCTGGAGAGCTGATTTCCATGAAGTATAACTGGGGAGAGGCTTGTCAATGCCAACACTGTGGGCTCTTGTTTGACTTGGGGTTGCCAGAGGCTTCTGGGTCTCTAATTCAAATTCTGTCTTACTGTGTGAATAAGAATTCTAATGCAGGGGTTGGGGATTTAGCTCAGCGGTAGAGCGCAAGGCCCTGGGTTCGATCCCCAGCCCCAGGGGGGAAAAAAAATTCTAATGCAGGCGGGGGATATTGCTCTTTAGAGCGCTTGCCCAGCCAGCGCAGGGCCTTGGGTCGTTGGGGGGGGGGGGGGGGGGGCAGTCTGCTACTATCTGAACGAATTTAATGTGGGAGTCATGCCTTATACAACACAGGAAATTAATGTGTGATCTAATGCGTGATCTATGACTTATTACAATACAGGAATTTAATGTGTGAGCCATGCCTTCAAAACATGTCTAGAATTTCTGGAATTGGCCGGAAGTCAACAGGGATTGCTTATTTAACCTTTCAAATCACTCATTGTGACTAGGGCACATGGTCTTGCGCTTGCTATGAGGTCATTGTGATGTTTGGTAGAAAACCTCACTCATGTACTTGGCTAAGGCTGCACTGCTGAATACATTGTGGGCTGGGCTTGAATGGTGCTTTAAACCCCGAGCAGAGGGGAAACTGTCAGTCAAAACATTTGGGAAATAAAAGTGAAAACTGGGCAAGGGCAGGGTGCTGGGC
>NZ_JAWOSW010000055.1:0-966 GCF_033338535.1 Vibrio sp. Vb2131 | reverse complement strand
AACGCCCTTAGAGGGCGTTTTTTGTTTCAATCGAACTGCGAACTTTTTGTCCTGTAAATCGCTCTGAAAGCGTCACAAACTTACAGCCCGATTTCTGGCTAAGTAGGTAAGGATAAGTGCTTAAAAACGCTCCTGGAGCGTTTTGAGAGCGTCAGGTTGGCGTTTTGAGATGCTAAGTCGGCTATTTAACGTAATAGGAATAATAATCACCACCACAACGTTATGTTGCTTTAAATTATGAGCTTCTTTGCTTCGATTTGAAGCCATTCAAATGTGTTTTTGGGCTCTCCATGCATTTCCATTTGATGCCAAAGTTTTTCAAATGACAAAATAGTGACTTGTAGAGCAACTTCTTCATTTCCAATTTCCATTGTTAAATTTTCGAGAAGTTTAATCGTATGAGCATCTACTAAAGTGTCGTATTTTTTTATTTTACACAAAGCCATAACGCAATACTCACAAAGTGTTGATATGCATGTAACTTTATAATAGTGCTCAATTGCGTATATAGTGGTTTTTTTTGGCCTAAGTCTATTAAGAACGTTCAATTGCTCACACAAACCTAGTCTTAAATATGATGTGTATGAGATAAATGGGATAAAGCGTGAAACTAAAAATTTATTTTAAAACATCGAATAACAAAGGCTTTGAAATCGCATCATATCAAGAACATTACGAGACAATTGTTGCTCAATGGCTTTCGTTAGGTCGTACACTAGAATCGAGTTCTTTTTTCCTTGTGCTGTACGATGATGATGGTAAGTGTGTAGATGCCAAATATCTTTCAAAAAATAATTTTAGTCGATTGCTGATAGAGTGGGACTGCTTTGGTTTAAAAGAAAGTAATGAGTAATTTAACGTAACACTCGTTGTGCGAACTGAACGATAGAACGCAAAAGGTTGCCCAAACCGGCGACCTTTTTTACATCTGGCAGATACGAAAAACGCCTCCCAATGGGAGGCGTT
>NZ_JAWOSW010000054.1:0-986 GCF_033338535.1 Vibrio sp. Vb2131 | reverse complement strand
CTTTCCCCTGTGGTCCCACCCTGCTACCAAAACAGGTGAAGAATATTTCTTAACATCACAAATGGAAACCATCTTGGAGAGCTACAAATACCTGGAATTTCGAGAACGTAGATGAGTTTAAAATAGATGTGGTCACACATACATTAAGCCTAAAGCGCAACTAATGTTAGTGAACCCCACTTTCGCGGTAGGAAGGCTTTTTGTGTGCAGACAAGTCCTTCTTTTGAATTTATGAGGCCACAAAAATGAGTCCCGCAATGTGCATGTGGCCTTTAACAATGAAAGCAGAGTGACTGGGATAGTGACAAGTATCTGTAATCCCAGGATTGCAAGGGTTGAAATGGGAGGGTCACAGGCTCACTAGTGGAGACTAAAAGCATGGGAATGCTTTAACAAGGAAAGGGAAGATGAGAATCCATCTGTAGCAGCCCATAATTTGGAGAAACACATTATACCTGCTTTTCAAAATTCAAACCAACATGCAGAAGAATTTTAAAAGTGTGAAAATTTAAGGTTCACTTTATACTCTGCAATTTAAAACATGAGGCATATTGGCGAAATGTTTCTTTACCTTAGTTTGCAATATTCCTGTTTCCAACTATACTGTTCTAAGTATAATTATAATTACTTAATTATTCTGCTCTAAGGATAATACATTTTATAAACAAATGTCCTTTTAATTTTACCATTTTATTGGACTTATTTCCATCAAATGTGAGTTAAATCCCTAAGCATTTAATATTTAATTTTACACTAGTGTGTACATTATTGGGTCTTTAAAAAATATTTAAAATCTTACAGAGTTAGCTACCCCATACTGATGAGTCCCAAAAAGGACGAAATAGCAGACTAAAGAGCATCTCTTGATCTCTCTATCCTTTCTTCTCTCTCTTGTTCTTTTTAAAGACTCTATACTAACTTGATATGTCAAGGGGGAGTTGATATCCATGGGAAGCCTCCAGGAATCTGAGAAGAAAGGGTAGGGA
>NZ_JAWOSW010000053.1:0-1000 GCF_033338535.1 Vibrio sp. Vb2131 | reverse complement strand
CTCTTCCAGAGGTCCTGAGTTCAATTCCCAGCAATCACATGGTGGGTCACGACCATCTGTAGTGGGATCTGGTGCCCTCTTCTGGCCTGCACGTTTACATGCAGTCAGAGCACATAAATAAAAACAAAACAAAAACAAAAACACAACATTTCCCCCCAAAGCAAAGAAAGCCAATACCGACTCTCAATGCTGCCGGGCAAAACAATGGCAATAATGTCCGTCGTTGGCTGAGGATTGTCACTGTTCCAGGAGCTTCACAAGGTAGAATGACACCACCCTCACACCACCAATACACCTTATCAGAGCCACTTTATGAAGGAGGAAACCGAGCTCAGAGAGGCTAAGGTAGCCACTCAGTGTCATGTAGTCATCAGCAGATCTAGGATCTGAGACTTTTGCTCTTTATTTAGTCAGAAGGCATTGCTCTAAATTGCTCCACGGTGTCCCCACATAAGACCCTGCTCTGACAAGAAGATAAGGAATGCTTTGCTTGCCCTGCATCTTTAAGTAGAGTTACTGGGTATCCCCATTTAAAAGATGGAAGAAATAATCCCCCAAATTGGGCAGCCCAGCTAGTGGAGCCCCACAACGTGTGAGGGGGTTGTTCAAGAAGCCTCGCAGAGGGCTGGAAGGCCTTGCACTCCTTTATCCGGTGATTTGTCCTTTGCTCGCACAGATGCAAGGATGCTCACCTGATGCTCACCATGTCCCTCGGGAACTGGGACAAGGCCTGGTTCCCATTTCTTTCTCAATTTCCTGACCCATGCTGGGTGCTCGGACATTGGCTCGAGTCCCGGCTCCTGGCACAACTCTTGCCAAGAGATGATTAGTTCAGAGAATGCAGGGAGGCCAGAACCCAGGGAAACTGCTGTTTCCATGAAATGCACTGTGGGAACTAAGAGCTGAGTGTGGAGCCTGACACTCACCAAGCTAACTTCATTCTGTAGAGGAGAGCAGAGCCATGCACAGACCTGTGCCTACACTTCAGGGCACCGGCTAT
>NZ_JAWOSW010000052.1:0-1016 GCF_033338535.1 Vibrio sp. Vb2131 | reverse complement strand
ATGGCATCATACTAAAAGAATATCGTATTGCATTGGGTGCCAATCCTAAAGGCCATAAGCAAGAAGAAGGCGACAACCGAACGCCAGAAGGCAGTTACACGCTCGATTACGTGATTGAGGATTCTGCGTTTTATCGCTCGGTGCACATTAGCTATCCCGATGCTATTGACACGTTAGAGGCGCACCGGAGAGGTGTCTCCCCGGGTGGGAACATTAAAATTCATGGTTTAAAGAATGGTGAGACGCAAGATCCTAGTTTTATTCAGAGTTTTGATTGGACCAACGGGTGTATTGCGCTCACCAATGAAGAAATGGATGAATTCATCCAGCTTGTCACCAAGGGAACACCGATCACGATCGAGTGGTAGGACTCGTTATCCCACGGGAGCTTTGAAAGGTTACTGCATAAAACGTTTTGGATGGTCACTAAAAATGCCATCTAATTGCGGAAGGTGCTTGAGCTTATTCGGGTTGTTGACCGTGTAACACATGACCTTATAGCCCGCTTCTTGCAGCTTAATGATCTGACGCGAACGAACCCAGTTAATATTTAGGTTACAGCTGTAGGCTGCCACTTCATCTAATAATAGCCGGTCTTTTTTTGTAAAAAACTCACTTAAAACACCCAAATGATAACCTTCGCAATGCTGGTAAAGTGCTCTGATGACATCATGACTAAAGCTTGAGAGTAAAAGGTTCTCTCTAGGCATTGAACTTTCGGTAAGCACTTTTGCAAGCGTTTGTGCGACTTCATCCGCTGGATGGCGGTCTACTTTCACTTCAATATTCAGATTTAGACCTCGCTCAGTAGCCAAGCTTAATAGCTCCTCAAGAGTCATGATAGTTTCGCCAGCAAAATCTTCGCTGAACCAGCCACCGAAATCTAATTGTCTTAGTTCTTTCAACGTATGCGCATCAACTCGTCCTTTGCCATTGCTGCATCGATTTAACGTATGATCGTGGCAAACCACAAGTACGTTATCTTTTGTTGGCTGAACATCTACTTCTACCCATTT
>NZ_JAWOSW010000051.1:0-1041 GCF_033338535.1 Vibrio sp. Vb2131 | reverse complement strand
GAAGGCCCTGAAGATTTCAGTGTGACGGTGACTGGCATTGGCGCAGTGCAAGGCAGTGATACCGGTACGGCGACGATTGTGGATGACGGCAGTGGCCCGGGTCCCGATCCGGATGATGATCGTCCAAGCGTGACTATTACCGATGTTGGCACCATTAATGAGGGTGATACGGCGAACTTCAAAGTCACCTTATCGAACGCGTCTGAAGCGGAAACGCAAGTGGAGCTGGGTCTTAATCTTGGCGATACCGAAGTTGGAGATTTGGGCACCTTAGAATACAACACGGGAAGCGGTTGGGTGACAGTGCCAAACGATGGCGTAGTAACGGTGCCAGCAGGGCAAACTGAGTTTGATGTGCGCATCGCTTCTGTTGATGACGCCGTTTACGAAGGCCCTGAAGATTTCAGTGTGACAGTAACCGGCATTGGCGCAGTACAAGGCAGCGATACGGGGACGGCGACGATCGTGGACGATGGCACTGGGCCAGGCCCCGATCCGGATGATGACCGTCCAAGCGTGACTATTTCAGATGCTGGCACCATCAATGAGGGTGAGACAGCCAACTTCAAAGTGACGTTGTCGAATGCCTCCGAGTCCACAGTTCAAGTCGAGCTTGGCCTCAACTTAGGTGACACCGAAACCGGTGACTTAGGCACCTTAGAATACAACACCGGAAGCGGTTGGGTGACAGTGCCAAACGATGGTGTGGTGACCGTGCCAGCAGGGCAAACTGAGTTTGATGTGCGTATCGCTGCCATTGATGACGCCGTTTATGAAGGTCCAGAAGATTTCAGCGTGACGGTGACTGGCATTGGGGCGGTGCAAGGCAGCGATACGGGGACGGCAACGATAGTGGATGATGGCAGTGGTCCGGGCCCTGATCCGGATGATGACCGCCCGAATGTGACTATTTCAGACGCTGGCACCATCAATGAGGGTGAGACAGCGAATTTCAAAGTGACGTTGTCGAATGCCTCCGAGTCCACTGTTCAAGTCGAGCTAGGCCTGAACTTAGGTGACACCGAAGTTGGAGACTTAGGC
>NZ_JAWOSW010000050.1:0-1066 GCF_033338535.1 Vibrio sp. Vb2131 | reverse complement strand
TAAGGAGGTGATCCAGCGCCAGGTTCCCCTAGCGCTACCTTGTTACGACTTCACCCCAGTCATGAACCACAAAGTGGTAAGCGTCCCCCCGAAGGTTAAACTACCTACTTCTTTTGCAGCCCACTCCCATGGTGTGACGGGCGGTGTGTACAAGGCCCGGGAACGTATTCACCGTGGCATTCTGATCCACGATTACTAGCGATTCCGACTTCATGGAGTCGAGTTGCAGACTCCAATCCGGACTACGACGCACTTTTTGGGATTCGCTCACTTTCGCAAGTTGGCCGCCCTCTGTATGCGCCATTGTAGCACGTGTGTAGCCCTACTCGTAAGGGCCATGATGACTTGACGTCGTCCCCACCTTCCTCCGGTTTATCACCGGCAGTCTCCCTGGAGTTCCCGACATTACTCGCTGGCAAACAAGGATAAGGGTTGCGCTCGTTGCGGGACTTAACCCAACATTTCACAACACGAGCTGACGACAGCCATGCAGCACCTGTCTCAGAGTTCCCGAAGGCACCAATCCATCTCTGGAAAGTTCTCTGGATGTCAAGAGTAGGTAAGGTTCTTCGCGTTGCATCGAATTAAACCACATGCTCCACCGCTTGTGCGGGCCCCCGTCAATTCATTTGAGTTTTAATCTTGCGACCGTACTCCCCAGGCGGTCTACTTAACGCGTTAGCTCCGAAAGCCACGGCTCAAGGCCACAACCTCCAAGTAGACATCGTTTACGGCGTGGACTACCAGGGTATCTAATCCTGTTTGCTCCCCACGCTTTCGCATCTGAGTGTCAGTATCTGTCCAGGGGGCCGCCTTCGCCACCGGTATTCCTTCAGATCTCTACGCATTTCACCGCTACACCTGAAATTCTACCCCCCTCTACAGTACTCTAGTCTGCCAGTTTCAAATGCTATTCCGAGGTTGAGCCCCGGGCTTTCACATCTGACTTAACAAACCACCTGCATGCGCTTTACGCCCAGTAATTCCGATTAACGCTCGCACCCTCCGTATTACCGCGGCTGCTGGCACGGAGTTAGCCGGTGCTTCTTCTGTCGCTAACGTCAAA
>NZ_JAWOSW010000049.1:0-1094 GCF_033338535.1 Vibrio sp. Vb2131 | reverse complement strand
ACACAAGGCACAGTTGAGATCGTTGATGGCAAACTGGTCTTCACACCGGCTGAGAACTTCCATGGTGACGCTGAAATCACTTACACCGTTAGCGATGGTGCACTGACTGACCAAGCGACGGTCAACGTCACCGTGAATGCGGTGAACGACACGCCTGTGGTTGAAAGCAACCTCGCAGACCAAACCTTGGCGGAAGATTTCACGCCATACACCATCAATCTAAATACGGCTTTCAGTGATGTGGATAACGTGGATGGCGAGTTAACGTTTAGCGTCTCTGGCAACAGTAATGTCAATGTCTCAATAGAAAATGGCATTGCGACCATTAGCCCAACGGCAGACTGGAACGGCTCAGAAACCCTAACGTTTACGGCCACCGATCCAAGCGGCGAGAGCGTCAGCCAAACGGTGAACTTCACAGTGGCGCCTGTGGCGGACATCGTGGCAGACAACGCGACGGTTGTGGAAGACACGCCGACCATCATTAACGTCCTAGGTAACGACACGTTTGAAGGCAGCGACAAAGTGGTGTCGCTGGATACCAATAACGGTCCAGCCAACGGCACGGTCTCGGTCAACCCGGATGGCAGCGTCACTTACACGCCAAACGACAACCACCACGGTGCAGACAGCTTTACCTACATCGTTACCTCCGGTGGGGTATCGGAGTCCACCACGGTGAACGTCGATGTGACGCCAGTGAATGACGCGCCAGTAGCAAAAGATGATACCGCTGTCACTGACGAAGACACGCCAGTGACGATTGATGTTCTGCCAAACGATACTGATATTGATGGTGATACGCTGTCTATCCAATCGGCGTCTGTACCTGAAGCACAAGGTAAAGTCGAAATTGTTGATGGCAAATTGGTGTTCACACCAGCTGAGAACTTCCATGGCGATGCTGAAATCACTTACACCGTTACCGATGGTTCACTGACTGACCAAGCGACGGTCAACGTCACCGTGAATGCGGTGAACGACACGCCTGTGGTTGAAAGTAGCATTGCAGACCAAACCTTGGCGGAAGATTTCACCCCATACAGCATCGATCTGAATACCGCTTTCAGCGATGTAGATAACGTCGATGGCGA
>NZ_JAWOSW010000048.1:0-1166 GCF_033338535.1 Vibrio sp. Vb2131 | reverse complement strand
TCATGGAAGGACCTCACGGACCTTCACATCATGTGACTATCCCGAAATAAACCAGCTTCCTACGGCTGGTTTTTTCACATCTGCGGAAAGCGATCACTCCTAAACGCCTTTCATCTCAATGCTGATCTTTCAGATCTGGCAACTCTCCAAACAAAAAAGCCTCCCGATTGGGAGGCTTTTTTGTTTCTATCGAGCGAAAAAAATATATTTCAAAACTTCAAAGCACCATCAACAACACCCTACATGCTCAATCATCGATTTTGGTTGTTTTTCCGTTGTATAGTCGTGGCTTTCTGGTGGCACAGCCATTGAATTCAACGTTTTCCACTTCATTTTGGTTGTATCATCGTTGTATTGCTGTGGCTTTTCCGTTGTATAGTCGTGGCTTGCAAGATTTTGATTAAAGGGAACAGATTTCCATAGGCACACAGTTGGCGAGTTCGCCAGTAATAACACTGCGGTATCGGAAAATAAATTTTCCTCCGCCTTGCGTCATTGTGTGCCTCGATGATGACGCATCGAGATCGGACTCTACCGCTTCACTTATAGATTTTCGTTACTAACGTACCGACCGCAATATCTTGCTGTTTTTTTTGTGTTTATTAGCATCCTGACAACGAAGAACGGCTCCCGATTCGGAAGCCGTTCTTGTGTCTAAATCTGAGTTCGCACTAAGTGACGTTACGTTAAATACTGGTTCAGAGTTAGATCCCTAAATCAGCATGGTAGTTAATAAGCGTAGTGTCTACATACTCCTGATCAGAAAGGATATTTTTATCTTTCGCCTTTACTGCACGTATGTATTTGTTTACATATTTCTCAAACTGGTCTGTAACATGCTTTTCTTTTCCTACTAACTTTTTACCTGCATCCTTAACCTTCAAGTTAAAATTTTCATCACTTACATAGTCTGGTTTTCGAATTAACAAAGCTTTTGAATAATCAAGCCCCATCCCCTTAATCCAGCGTTTTTTGGTGTTTTTTAATAAAATGTAAGATGCTGAGTGAAGGACATTACTTCTCACAGGAATTGCGAACATCAAATTATTAACTGTAATGTTAACCACCCCATGTCCACGAACTTTCGTTAGATCCCAAAGACCATCATCACTGTAATAATCTAGAGCATTCTCAACTGTAGGGTTTTCATTGTAGAAAGATGCGTT
>NZ_JAWOSW010000047.1:0-1182 GCF_033338535.1 Vibrio sp. Vb2131 | reverse complement strand
GGCGCTTGTTTCGCTTGCGCAAGGATTGAGCTTGACGCTTGCGATAGAATTTGTGATTTGGTCATTGCCGTCGTTTCTTTCGCGAAATCTGTATCTTTGATACGGCTCTTCGACGCATTCACGTTCTCGTTAATGTTGTCCAAGTTGCTGATTGCGTGGTTGAAACGGTTCTGGAAAGCACCCAGCTCTGCGCGGTGGCTATCTACGTATTTCAGTGCCGCATCGATGATAGCAACAGATTCTTGTGCGCCACCAACTGAGGTTACGTCGATAGTATCTACCGTTACTTTTTTACCTTCGCCCAAACCTAGCTCACCAGATAGGCCGCCTGAAAACTCGACTTCGCCTTCGACTTTGTTGTTGCCAGCAAAGATTTGCAGTTTACCGTCTTGGTCTACAGAGGCTTTCACTAGGTCAGTTTGACCGTTAATGTAAGTCGCAAGCTCTTCGATATCGTCACCCGCTTTTGCGCTGATGTTGATTTCTTGCTCTTGGCCGTAGCTGTCCGTTAGGTTGATTTTTAGGTCGTTCTTACCTTCAGCAACGTTCCAGTCTTTACCTTTACCACTTTCAGCTTGGTAGCTCACACCGCCCATCATTTTGTTGTCTGAACGCATGTCTTTTAGCTCAAGCATCACTGCTTCACCGTTATCTGCACCGATTTGGAACGATTTCGCACCGTGAGTACCGTTTAGCAGCTTGTTACCACCGAAAGAGGTTGTTTCTGCAATGCGGTTTAGTTCGTCGTTGAGTGCGGTCACTTCTTCTTGAATCGCAACACGTTCTGCTTTCGAGTTTGAACCGTTTGCTGATTGCAGAGACAAGTCACGCATACGTTGAAGAATATTAGTGGTCTCATTCATTGCACCTTCAGCAGTTTGTGCAATCGAGATACCGTCGTTCGCGTTGCGAACCGCTACATCCAAACCACGGCTTTGTACGTTCAAACGGTTCGAGATTTGTAGACCCGCAGCGTCATCTTTTGCGCTGTTGATTTTAAAACCTGAAGACAAACGCTCCATAGAAGTTTGTTGAGCTGAGTTTGCGTTGTTTAGGTAACGCTGAGCGGTCATCGCTGATACGTTAGTGTTTACATTCACTGCCATGGTGATTTCTCCAATTGATTTTCCGGTGTAGCGGTTTCCGACGTCTCGGAAAACCAAGTAGTTCTCTCAAAGTTAC
>NZ_JAWOSW010000046.1:0-1190 GCF_033338535.1 Vibrio sp. Vb2131 | reverse complement strand
TATGAATTAGTCGAAGATCTTAGCAACAACACCAGCACCTACTGTACGGCCACCTTCACGGATCGCGAAACGTAGACCTTCGTCCATTGCGATTGGTGCGATTAGCTCTACAGTCATCTGTACGTTGTCGCCTGGCATTACCATTTCTACGCCGTCTGGTAGCTGGATGTCACCAGTTACGTCAGTTGTACGGAAGTAGAACTGTGGACGGTAGCCTTTGAAGAATGGAGTGTGACGACCACCTTCATCTTTAGACAGTACGTATACTTCTGATTCGAACTTAGTGTGTGGAGTGATTGAACCAGGCTTAGCTAGTACTTGACCACGTTCAACTTCGTCACGCTTAGTACCACGTAGAAGTGCACCAACGTTCTCACCTGCACGGCCTTCGTCTAGAAGCTTACGGAACATCTCAACACCAGTACATGTAGTTGTAGTAGTGTCTTTGATACCTACGATAGCAACTTCGTCACCTACAGTTAGGATACCACGCTCGATACGGCCAGTTACTACTGTACCACGACCTTGGATTGAGAATACGTCTTCGATAGGCATTAGGAATGGCTGATCTACCGCACGCTCTGGCTCAGGGATGTAAGTATCTAGAGCTTCTGCTAGTTCAACGATTTTCGCTTCCCACTGCTCTTCGCCGTTTAGTGCGCCTAGTGCAGAACCTTGGATAACTGGTAGGTCATCACCTGGGAAATCGTATTCAGATAGAAGTTCACGAACTTCCATTTCTACTAGTTCTAGTAGCTCTTCATCGTCAACCATGTCACATTTGTTCATGAATACGATGATGTATGGGATACCAACCTGACGGCCTAGTAGGATGTGCTCACGAGTTTGTGGCATTGGGCCATCTGTCGCAGCAACAACTAGGATACCACCGTCCATCTGTGCAGCACCAGTGATCATGTTTTTAACATAGTCAGCGTGTCCTGGACAGTCAACGTGTGCGTAGTGGCGTGATGGAGTGTCGTACTCAACGTGAGAAGTTGCGATTGTGATACCGCGCTCACGCTCTTCTGGAGCGTTATCGATAGATGCGAAGTCTTTAGCTACACCGCCGTAAACTTTAGCAAGAGTAGTACAGATAGCTGCAGTTAGAGTTGTTTTACCGTGGTCAACGTGGCCGATAGTACCAACGTTAACGTGCGGTTTCGTACGTTCAAATTTTTCTTTAGACA
>NZ_JAWOSW010000045.1:0-1265 GCF_033338535.1 Vibrio sp. Vb2131 | reverse complement strand
TTTTTAACTAAAACGCTCGATGTACTTCATCGGGCGTTTTGTATTTTAAAGCCGTATGAGGCCTCATTTGATTATAGATATCTACGGACTCTGCTACCATCGTCCTTGCTTCTTTCAGATCTTTCGGTTTCTTCAGCAAGAGCTCCATTTTGAGTATCCCATTTACACGCTCAGCTAAAGCATTCTGATAACAGTCATACCCGTCAGTCATTGAGCAAGTCACTCTATGTTTCTTATGGATATCTTGATATTCCTTCGAACAGTATTGTGAGCCTCTATCTGAGTGGTGTATTAGCTTTTCTTCACTCTGCCGTTGCCTGAGAGCTGAGATAAATGCCCGCTTAACTGATTGAGTTTTCATGTTGTCATCCACATAAAAACCAACAATCTTCCTTGAATAAGCGTCTGTAACCAAGCTGAGATAACTCTCTCCATTTTGAGTTGGCAAGTAAGTAATATCAGCAACCCACAGTTGTTCTGGCTTCGTTGGTGTCAGCCCATCTTTCACTTTGTTTGGGTGACAGAAAAATCGATGACGGCTGTCAGTCGTTCGGTGATAGGCTCGTCTTGCTCTCACTAACAGCCGATGCTTTCTGAGAAGTTCAAAGAGCTTATCGCGACCTATTTGAATGCCCTTTGTTGCTGCTAAGAACTTCAGTTTACGCGTGCCAATGCGTGGCTGCTTCAGCCTGACTTCACGGACAAAGCCAATGACAGCATGCTCATGATGTTCACAACGAGATTGAGTTTGGCATTGCTTATAATAAGCTTGGCGAGAGATTTGTACTAACTGACAAAACTTCGTAACGCTCAAACCTACTATGGTTTTCTCTTGGACAACGCTTCTTTGTGCTTTTTTGTCACTCTAACACCATAGTCACGTTCCATAACGTTCACGACAGCTTCAAAGAAGTCGGCTTTGAGTTGAGCATCTTCGAGCTGCTTCTCAAGCTCTTTAATACGTTGCTCTGGTGTAGGAGGTGAATTGAACTTGGCCATAGAGTCTCCTTTGGACATAAAGTTAGGTGTCCCTTTAGACCAATCTAGTCGACCATGCTTACGAAGCCAAACCAAAACCGTAGAGCAACCTTGGATGCCATACTTCTCTTGGGCTTGTTTGTAAGTGAGGCTTCCTTTTTCAACCTCATCAACTACAGTGAGTTTAAAAGCGAGGGAGTAATCTCGCTGAGTTCTTTTAGTTGTTGATTTCATAACACTCTCCAATTTTGGGGGTGGAAAGTGTCAACCTTATTTAGGACGGCACA
>NZ_JAWOSW010000044.1:0-1411 GCF_033338535.1 Vibrio sp. Vb2131 | reverse complement strand
ACCCAAAGACATTAAGAGGGAGGCATTAGGGAAGGTTCTGGAAAGATCCAATGTAAAGAGTATTTGTAAATATATGTACAAAGCAGTTGTTTCTTGGTATAAAACCTCAGCCACATCTCTCATTTTATAAGTCCACTCCTACCCAATAACTTCTCCTACTCACCCCTGCCCCAGAGCAGCCAAGTTCAAACACACTGAATGTTTGTAGCCCATAGGTGTGAGCCTTTCTAGCTCACACTGCAGGGCATGTTCTATTAAGGCATCGTCTGGTATAGTCAGGCCAAGCAGCTGACCACAGTGTCCTCTGAAGTCCGCGGTGCTCAGCTTCCTAGGATGGAGTGAATGGGGTTCACGACGTGTTTGGCACATTGTTGGTTTTTCTATGCCTAGGGCTGGACTAGAATAGGAGACATTGTTGCTACATATTTCTGATGGAACTTGTAAGACCTGTGTCCCAGGCCTTCTCTCCATTGCTACTGCCTGGGTCATCTGCTGGTGAAGGGTCTGCCTATCTTTCTCTTTTGTGCAAGGAGACTTTCCGGGCCAGCTTTTCATGCTCTGTTTCATCCACCCCCTCACCCTCCTGCTCATGTATTCATTTCAAACCCATCGTCTTACACAGATGAGCTTCCTACCCCTTCCATGCCTACAAAGTTCCAAGGGATTGCTTAGGAGGGAGGAGATGGGAAATGGCTAAAATGCCCTTAGAATCAAGATGAAGCCAGTAAGTAGGGTTGGGAGTGTGCATGTGGGAGCCTGTATGGCACAGGATGCCATAGTCATACGCTGTGCTCATGTGCAGTCCCCATGGTGGCTCTGCAAGCATTCCCATCCCATCCCCCTCCCCACAAGAACGGGCCTCAGCTTGACTTGGGTCAGGCTGTGTGGTTCCACGGCCATCCTCTTCCATCATACTGCATGGGAAGAGGCTGAGGGCCAGCCCGAGCCCCTCTGTAGATAAACGTTCCCCAAGAGCCATTTATGCGGCATAATTTATAGCCATGCATCTGTACAGAATACTTCATAACTTATAGTAAATAGTGACTTGTTTTATAGTGTCTCATTTGGAAATGAGGCAGGGTTCTTTTATGTACTGTGAACAGAAAGAACACCTTTGTATATTTTGTAATACTGCCTTTAAACACAACTCTCGAGGTCATGCTACACCTCCCCCTGTAATTATGTAAGGTACACCCCAGGAAGTGGCTTTGCCCTCTGTTGATTACTTTTTTTAAAAAAAATGGGATCTTTGTTTCTGTGTTAATTGTATTTTTTTAAAACGGGTTGAGGGAAGGAGGACCAGGTGCAGGGTTGACTCTTTCTGGATGTTGTAGTCAGAGAGGGTGCGGCCATCTTCCAGCTGCTTGCCGGCAAAGATGAGCCTCTGCTGGTCAGGGGGGATGCCCTCTTT
>NZ_JAWOSW010000043.1:0-2068 GCF_033338535.1 Vibrio sp. Vb2131 | reverse complement strand
TTTAAAATACAAAACGCCCGATGAAGTACATCGAGCGTTTTAGTTAAAAAGTGTCAACCCATATCAGGACGGGTCACGGCCATCTCTGAAATCAGCTTAAACCACCAAGACAAATATACTTTGTCTCCAGATATTCATCGAGTCCTTGCTTAGCACCTTCCCGTCCAACACCCGACTCTTTAACTCCACCAAATGGAGCCACTTCAGTAGAGATGATCCCTTCATTAACTCCAACCATGCCGTACTCTAAACCTTCACTAAAAGTCACAATACGCTTCAAGCTATTCGTATAGAAATAGCAAGCCAAACCATATTCTGTATCGTTCGCCATTTCGAGAACTTGATAATCATTTTCAAAGGTAACAATAGGCAACACAGGCCCGAATAGCTCTTGCTGAACAATCGACATATTCTGCGTCACACTATCCAAAAGAACGGGCTCCATAAAGCGACCAGGCCGTCTCTGTGGAGAGTTAGCAATAGAGGCTCCCTCTTGTACAGCTTGATCGATCACCGCCTCTAGTCGATGCTTAGAGGCCATCGTAATAACAGGACCTAATGTGACACCTTTCTCTAAACCATTGCCAAGCTTTAATTTGCTTAACTTCGACAATACTTTATCAATAAAAGCTTGTTTTACATTTTTATGAACATATAGCCGATTGGTACAAACACATGTTTGCCCTGCATTACGGAACTTCGACGCGACAAGCCCTTCCGCACCCGCATCTAAGTCTGCATCTTCAAACACGATGAAAGGCGCATTACCACCCAACTCCATCGACACCGCCTTGACTGAATCACTGGCTTGCTTCATCAAAATTTTCCCGACTCGCGTAGACCCCGTAAAAGAGATCTTCTGAATCCTAGGATCAGTACTTAGTACTTGACCAAACTCAGCAGCCTGTTCTGATACCACGACAGAAAGCAGTTCTTTAGGAATACCAGCCTGATAAGCTAATTCAACAACAGCAATTGCAGTGAGAGGGGTAAGCTCTGATGGCTTGATCAACATGCCACAACCTGCCGCTAGGGCTGGTGCTGCTTTTCTTGTAATCATCGCAATAGGGAAGTTCCAAGGTGTAATTGCAGCGCATACTCCCACAGGCTGGCGAATTGCAGATAGACGTCTATCTGTCGTAGGGGCAGGAATAACTTCGCCATAAGCACGTTTTGCTTCTTCTGAGAACCACTCGACAAAAGAGGCACCATACATCACTTCCCCTTTGCTCTCAGCTAAAGGCTTACCCTGCTCTAAGGTAATAATCGTGGCTATGTCTTCTGCATTATCAAGAAGTAGTTGATACCACCCCCTCAAACGACGAGAGCGCTCTTTGGCACTTAACTTAGCCCAACGGACTTGCTCCGTTTTGCACTGACCAATGAGATCATCTAACTCATCAAGAGTACTAGGCTTTAACCGAATTAACTCTTGCTCAGTTGCAGGGTTGATGACCACAATTCCCTCTTCGGAAGACCATTGCTTAAATACAGATTTCAGCGTTTCATTTTTTATTTGTTGCATCATCAAACATACTCCTCAAGAACTCCTCTTAGGTTAATCGCTACTAGCAAGTTCAGCAAAGAAAACAAAGTTTTCTAAAAGGCATTAATTTTCGGAAGACTTAGATCTCTTCCTCACTATACTTCGGGAAATTGCGCAATACACGCAACGACGGCCCCGCTCTAAACATGGAAGCAATGAATGAAATTATTGTTTAAGAGAGACGCTAACAAAACACGCAGTGAGGAAGACTATTCATTCTACTACGGTTGAGGGCGAGTGTTATAAAGACTCATTGTTCAAATGACCAATCTTTCAACGAGGACATGATACAAACTCGGAGTAATTAGAAGTGCAGGCAGCAGGCTCATCTTACTGAGAAACTCATGCGCCAATAGGGTAAAGAAAGTCGTATTGTCTCGCCTTCAATGTGTAAATGCATTTCTAGGGGACACGACCAAACGAAAAAGCCCCAGTCTTTCGACTAGGGCTTAATATAAGTGGCGGAGTGGACGGGACTCGAACCCGCGACCCCCGGCGTGACAGGCCGGTATTCTAACCAAC
>NZ_JAWOSW010000042.1:0-2288 GCF_033338535.1 Vibrio sp. Vb2131 | reverse complement strand
GTGGTGCCCGGAGGCGGAATCGAACCACCGACACGAGGATTTTCAATCCTCTGCTCTACCGACTGAGCTATCCGGGCGACGAGGTGTATTAAAAGGCTTTTCGGCTTTCAGGTCAACAATAAAATTAAAATAAAATATCGTTTGATGAATTTGTGCTCGGAGTGGGCTGTTTTTATGCGTTTTTAGCAGCAATGCGCCATGCTTTAAGCGATGTTTTAACATTGATAGTGTGTTCACTTGCAAAATAAAGGCGATAAAAACAAAAAAGCACGTCTGAAAACGTGCTTTTTATTGAACAATTGACTTTAAACTAGTGCTTTACTGAGAACTTGTTTACCCAACCTTCTAGCTCATTCGCTAGTGAAGCTAAACTTTGAGTACTTGATTGGCTCTCAGTTACGACAGAGTTGAGTTGGCCTCCGCTTTCCTCGATAAGGTTTATGCGTAGCGCAATATCATCGCTAACCTGCGTCTGCTCAGCGGCAGCAGTAGCGATCTGCTGGCTCATTGTGGTGATAGATTCTAACGCCGTTACAATTTGCTGTAGAGCTTCAGAGGCATTCTTAGACTCTGTAACAGTGCTTTCACTGGTTTCTGCACATATTTCCATTGTGTGAATGGCATTGCGAGAGCCTTCTTGCAGATTGGAGATCATATACTGAATCTCTTTTGTGCTGTCTTGTGTGCGTCCTGCTAGGTTGCGTACCTCATCAGCAACGACTGCGAAGCCTCGGCCTTGTTCTCCAGCACGTGCTGCTTCAATGGCTGCATTGAGTGCCAATAGGTTTGTTTGCTCTGCAATATCACCAATCACATCGAGCACTTTTACAATATTATTTACATCCTGATCTAGATCGGCGACCGCTTTACTCGCAGTATTTAATTGAGAAGCTAAACCTTGAATGTTTTCAACCGTGTTATGAATGAGTTTCTGAGTATGTTGGCTTTGTTTGTCAGCCTCGTCCGTATTGTTTGCGGTGTCGCTTGCTGAATTGGCAACATGGTTGGCTGAAGATGCCATTTCAGTCATCGCAGTGGCAATCATCGCCGTTGATTGCTGCTGAGATACGGTAAGATCGGCAATCGTATTTGATCGAGCTTCTACGGCAGATAACTCTGCGCGCAGTGCATGCATAGACTTCTCTAGGTTTGTCACCATAGTAGCTAGTGATTGACTCATATCTTGCACGGCACGATAGATACTTCCTCTCGGTGCCACAGTATCAAAACTGGTCTGAATGTCTCCTTGAGCGACAGCTTGAACTGCTTTGCGCACATCGTTAGGCTCTCCACCAAGTAGATGAAGCATTTTGCGAATCGAAATGATCAGGCCACTTAGAATGCTTCCCGCGATAATCAGACATAGCACAAGCTGCCATTGTGCTGTCGACCAAAAACGTGCGTTAACTTCATTAAAGCCAATACCTGTACCGACAACCCAGCCCCAGTGTGGTGTTTTTTCTGCTATCGAGTGTTTTTCTTCAATGCTGCCATCTGCTTGTTTTTGGCTCCAGGTATATTCAACGATCTGACCTGTTTTGTGCCCCAATACATCTAGAATGAGTTGGCCTACGCTATTACCACTGCCATCTTTAAAGTCATGGAAGCTGGTTCCGTGCAGTTGAGGGTCTAGTGGTGCGGCGATGAACATCATATTTTCATCTGCGACATAAACGTATTCGTTGTCTTTGTAGATATTGTTACGAAGTAGGCGAGTGGCAAATGCTTTCGCTTCGTCTTCCGGCATTTTGCCTTCGATAGCCATCTTTTCTACTTCGGTAAGTATGCTGTACGCACTTTTAAATAGCTCAGTAACTCGAGCTTTGTTATCAAGGTTACTTGCGACGCGAAGTGTCCATAAGCCCGTTGCGGTCAAAGCTAGGAGAGCTAGCAATATGATCGCAGATAATAAATAGGCTTGAGTTTTTAGTTTCATATTTAGCTCACAAATAAAGTGTTATCACTATGCAAGGCATAGCTAAAAGAAGAAATGTAATAACTCGGGCATCTTAGTGAAGATGAATATGCTCGGATACTAATGCGTATTAAAATTACGATGAGGATTAAATTTTTAGCGTGAAATAAGTGTTTTTGAAGAAAGGATTTAATGTTCGCTGATGTTTAGAAATGAAGTGTAGATAAATGGGAAAGCGAGAAATGACGTATAAAGCAGATACAAAAAAGCCGCATCAAGTGATGCGGCTTTAAAAGTGGCTCCTCCTGCTGGGCTCGAACCAGCGACCTGCGGATTAACAGTCCGTCGCTCTACCAACTGAGCTAAGGAGGAA
>NZ_JAWOSW010000041.1:1594-2990 GCF_033338535.1 Vibrio sp. Vb2131 | reverse complement strand
CATTGAGTCCATCAAAACCCCTTGGGTGTTGTATGGTTAAGCCTCACGGGCAATTAGTACAGGTTAGCTCAACGCCTCACAACGCTTACACACCCTGCCTATCAACGTCGTAGTCTACGACAACCCTTTAGGATACTTAAAGTATCAGGGAGAACTCATCTCAAGGCTCGCTTCCCGCTTAGATGCTTTCAGCGGTTATCGATCCCGAACTTAGCTACCGGGCAATGCGTCTGGCGACACAACCCGAACACCAGAGGTTCGTCCACTCCGGTCCTCTCGTACTAGGAGCAGCCCCTTTCAATTCTCCAACGCCCACGGCAGATAGGGACCGAACTGTCTCACGACGTTCTAAACCCAGCTCGCGTACCACTTTAAATGGCGAACAGCCATACCCTTGGGACCGACTTCAGCCCCAGGATGTGATGAGCCGACATCGAGGTGCCAAACACCGCCGTCGATATGAACTCTTGGGCGGTATCAGCCTGTTATCCCCGGAGTACCTTTTATCCGTTGAGCGATGGCCCTTCCATTCAGAACCACCGGATCACTATGACCTGCTTTCGCACCTGCTCGAATTGTCATTCTCGCAGTCAAGCGGGCTTATGCCATTGCACTAACCTCACGATGTCCAACCGTGATTAGCCCACCTTCGTGCTCCTCCGTTACGCTTTGGGAGGAGACCGCCCCAGTCAAACTACCCACCAGGCACTGTCCGCAACCCCGATAAGGGGTCGACGTTAGAACATCAACACTACAAGGGTGGTATTTCAAGGACGGCTCCACGCAATCTAGCGACTGCGCTTCAAAGCCTCCCACCTATCCTACACATGTAGGGTCAATGTTCAGTGCCAAGCTGTAGTAAAGGTTCACGGGGTCTTTCCGTCTAGCCGCGGGTACACTGCATCTTCACAGCGATTTCAATTTCACTGAGTCTCGGGTGGAGACAGCGTGGCCATCATTACGCCATTCGTGCAGGTCGGAACTTACCCGACAAGGAATTTCGCTACCTTAGGACCGTTATAGTTACGGCCGCCGTTTACCGGGGCTTCGATCAAGAGCTTCGACCGAAGTCTAACCCCATCAATTAACCTTCCGGCACCGGGCAGGCGTCACACCGTATACGTCATCTTGCGATTTTGCACAGTGCTGTGTTTTTAATAAACAGTTGCAGCCACCTGGTATCTGCGACTCTCAATAGCTCCATCCGCGAGGGACTTCACCGTCGAGAGCGTACCTTCTCCCGAAGTTACGGTACCATTTTGCCTAGTTCCTTCACCCGAGTTCTCTCAAGCGCCTTGGTATTCTCTACCCGACCACCTGTGTCGGTTTGGGGTACGATTCCTTACAATCTGAAGCTTAGAGGCTTTTCCTGGAAGCATGGCATCAATGACTTCAC
>NZ_JAWOSW010000041.1:0-1494 GCF_033338535.1 Vibrio sp. Vb2131 | reverse complement strand
AGCCTACGCACTTGAACCTGGACAACCGTCGCCAGGCCCACCTAGCCTTCTCCGTCCCCCCATCGCAATTGTAAGAAGTACGGGAATATTAACCCGTTTCCCATCGACTACGCCTTTCGGCCTCGCCTTAGGGGTCGACTTACCCTGCCCCGATTAACGTTGGACAGGAACCCTTGGTCTTCCGGCGAGGAGGTTTTTCACCCCCTTTATCGTTACTCATGTCAGCATTCGCACTTCTGATACGTCCAGCATGCGTTACCACACACCTTCAACCGCTTACAGAACGCTCCCCTACCCAATATACAAAAGTATATTGCCGCAGCTTCGGTTTACTACTTAGCCCCGTTACATCTTCCGCGCAGGCCGACTCGACCAGTGAGCTATTACGCTTTCTTTAAATGATGGCTGCTTCTAAGCCAACATCCTGGCTGTCTGAGCCTTCCCACATCGTTTCCCACTTAGTAGTAATTTGGGACCTTAGCTGGCGGTCTGGGTTGTTTCCCTCTCCACGACGGACGTTAGCACCCGCCGTGTGTCTCCCGGATAGTACTTACTGGTATTCGGAGTTTGCAAAGGGTTGGTAAGTCGGGATGACCCCCTAGCCTTAACAGTGCTCTACCCCCAGTAGTATTCGTCCGAGGCGCTACCTAAATAGCTTTCGGGGAGAACCAGCTATCTCCAGGTTTGATTGGCCTTTCACCCCTAGCCACAAGTCATCCGCTAATTTTTCAACATTAGTCGGTTCGGTCCTCCAGTTGATGTTACTCAACCTTCAACCTGCCCATGGCTAGATCACCTGGTTTCGGGTCTATATCCAGAGACTGAACGCCCAGTTAAGACTCGGTTTCCCTACGGCTCCCCTAGATGGTTAACCTTGCCACTGAATATAAGTCGCTGACCCATTATACAAAAGGTACGCAGTCACAGGACAAAGCCTGCTCCTACTGCTTGTACGTACACGGTTTCAGGTTCTATTTCACTCCCCTCACAGGGGTTCTTTTCGCCTTTCCCTCACGGTACTGGTTCACTATCGGTCAGTCAGTAGTATTTAGCCTTGGAGGATGGTCCCCCCATATTCAGACAGGATATCACGTGTCCCGCCCTACTCGATTTCACTGAACACACGTCGTCAACTACGGGACTATCACCCTGTATCGTCGGCCTTTCCAGGCTGTTCGTCTAACGCGTGTAAAGCTTAAGGGCTAGTCCAATTTCGCTCGCCGCTACTTTCGGAATCTCGGTTGATTTCTTTTCCTCGGGGTACTTAGATGTTTCAGTTCCCCCGGTTCGCCCTGTTGAGCTATGTATTCACTCAACAGTAATACCTTATGGTATTGGGTTTCCCCATTCGGAAATCCCAGACTCAAATGGTTTTTACTACCTAATCTGGGCTTATCGCAAGTTAATACGTCCTTCATCGCCTCTGACTGCCAAGGCATCCACCGTGTACGCTTAGTCACTTAACCATACAACCCGAAGGAGTTTCGAGTTGAT
>NZ_JAWOSW010000040.1:0-6399 GCF_033338535.1 Vibrio sp. Vb2131 | reverse complement strand
TGTTTTACCGTGGTCAACGTGGCCGATAGTACCAACGTTAACGTGCGGTTTCGTACGTTCAAATTTTTCTTTAGACATGAGTGGTCCCTCTAGGTACGGATTTAGGTGGCCCAAATTGACCACGCAACCAAAAAAAGATAATTGGTAAATCTAATATCAAAAGGAAATAAACTTGAGAGCTGGTGCTGATAGGCAGACTCGAACTGCCGACCTCATCCTTACCAAGGATGCGCTCTACCACCTGAGCTATATCAGCACTCAAATTAGAGTGGAGCGGGCAGCGGGAATCGAACCCGCATCATCAGCTTGGAAGGCTGAGGTAATAGCCATTATACGATGCCCGCAACACGTAACTCTGAGAGCTATTTCCTAAAGAATATGGTGGAGGGGGACGGATTCGAACCATCGAAGGCAGTGCCGGCAGATTTACAGTCTGCTCCCTTTGGCCACTCGGGAACCCCTCCAAATTTTCAAGCCATTCAGACTACTAAAGGAAAGAATGGTGCCGACTACCGGAATCGAACTGGTGACCTACTGATTACAAGTCAGTTGCTCTACCTACTGAGCTAAGTCGGCATAAGTGGTGCGCATTCTATTGAATGATTTTCTAGGTTGCAATAGTAATTTGAAAAAAAATCATAAATTTCGATTTTTTAGATTCGTTTGCTGCAAATTCGTACAAACTTAGCTTTTTTAAAGCAAACTTCGACCTTTGTCGTTTGCTTTGAAGTTCGCTTGATGTATGTTCTTGCTTCTATTAAACCAAGGATAAAAGAGACCCATGAGTCCATTTTTGTCATTTGACCGTGCAAATTGGGCCGAGTTAAGAAACTCTGTACCGATGACACTTTCTGAAGACGACTTGACTGCGCTTCAGGGCATTAATGAAAACCTAACCATGGAGGAAGCGGTAGAGATCTACCTTCCTTTGTCTCGTCTTTTGAATCTGTATGTCCAAGCTCGTCAAAGCCGCAATTCCGTATTACAACAATTCTTAAATACAGAGGAACATGCTCCCCCTTTCGTAATTGGTATCGCTGGCAGTGTTGCTGTAGGCAAAAGTACGACTGCTCGTATTCTAACGGCATTGCTTTCTCGTTGGGAGAATCATCCCAAAGTCTCCTTGGTTACAACAGATGGCTTCCTATATCCGAAAAAAGTACTAGAAGAACGCGGTATCATGCATCGTAAAGGCTTCCCTGAATCCTATGATATCAAGCGTTTAGTCGAGTTCATGTCTGACGTAAAGGCAGGAAAGCCCGATCTTGAAGTACCCATCTACTCTCACATCACGTATGACATTACTGATGAACTAAGAAAAGTGGATAGACCGGATGTTCTTATTATTGAAGGTTTAAACGTTCTGCAAAGTGGAATGGACTATCCACATGACCCGCATCGTGTCTTCGTCTCTGACTTTTTAGATTTTTCAATTTATGTCGACGCAGAAACAGAGACCATTGAACATTGGTATGTAGAACGCTTTTTAAAGTTTCGCCAAGGGGCCTTTACGAAACCTGGCTCTTATTTTAGCCACTACACACAACTCTCTGTCGATGACGCAAAGAAAAAAGCGAAGCAAATTTGGCATGATATTAATGGGCTCAATTTAGAATTGAATATTCTTCCAACTCGTGAGAGAGCCCACTTGATTCTACACAAAGGCGTTAACCACTTGGTTGATAAAGTCTCGTTGCGAAAGTAATCGAAGATTAGTCACTTTTACGCAACGAGATTTCACCACCAATATAAGTCTCTAGTCCTTGGGAGGTTTCAATTAATATTCCACCTTGATGATCGATGCCTCGAACGACGCCATATACCTCTCTAGGACCAATAAGCAGTTTGACCTGACGATTAAGGAAATTGTCTAACCGATTCCAACGTTCGATAAAGCCAGTAAGTCCTTTCATTTCATATTCGACAAGTGCGGAATTCCAATGCTTGATAAGTGTCATTGCTAGAACATTTCTATCGATCTTGAGACTCTGATTTACTTGGTTCAACGTGGTCCATGGCTGGTCAATCTCAGGCTGGTCGTCAGGCATTCCAATATTCAGGCCCATCCCAATCACTAGATGAGCAGCCCCACCGGCCTGACCCGACATTTCAACCAAGATTCCGGCCAGTTTTTTATCTTGATAATACAAGTCATTCGGCCACTTGAGTTTAACACCTTGCATGCCTACTTCTTCCAGAGCTTCCACTGCGGCAATCCCAATCACCAAGCTCAAGCCCATTGCCGCAGCCATTCCCGCATCCAGTCGCCAATACATAGAGAGATATAAGTTAGAGCCAAACGGTGAGACCCATTGTCTACCGCGGCGACCACGCCCTTGTGCTTGATATTCAGCAATACAAACACGGCCCTTTTCCGAATCCACGACTCTGTCGAGCAAATACTGGTTCGTTGAGTCAATCACAGGGACAAGTTCAACAAGTGACTCCGAGCTAGTGGTCAGGAGTGTCTCGTCTAACAACTGCAATGGTGAAGCTAATTGGTAACCACGCCCTTGCACTCGATAAATATCAATACCCCATTCACTAAGACCTTTAATGTGCTTAGCGATTGCCGCTCTGGAAACATTAAGATCGTCGCCCAACGCTTCTCCTGAATGAAACTCTCCATCACTTAATAACCTTAAAATATGAAGTTTCGTAGAGTGATCTTTTCTCATCTAGATGCCTCGATCTGAGTCAAATTCGTCTCCCCGGTACGATTGAGAAAGCGTACTTCATGCTCAAGTATGATTTGGTATTTATCCCATACCGTCTGCTTCACTAAAGAAGCAAGCGCGACAATGTCATCAGCACTACAATTATCCATGTTGGTCAAAACCAAAGCTTGCATAGGGTTGACCTGCGCACCGTGTACAGACTTCCCTTTTAATCCACACTGATCGATAAGCCAACCAGCAGCAATTTTCATTCCTCCAGAAGCTGGGTAGGCCACTACGTTAGGGTATTTTTTTGTGAGTCGATCATAGTGATCTTGCGTGATCACTGGGTTTTTAAAGAAACTACCTGCGTTACCTATCTTGGTTGGATCTGGCAGTTTTGCCTTTCGCACTTGGCATACTCGTTCGAAGATAGAAGCAGGGCTGAGTTGTTCTTCTGGGATACTTTGTAAAGGTCCGTACTGGTTAATCGGCTGCCATTGCTTCGCCAACTTAAGCCCTAATGCGGTGATAAAGCACTTTCCGTGCAACGCATGTTTAAATATGGAATCCCTATAGGCAAACTCACAGTCTTGGGCGTGCATTCTTTTGTTTTCAAACGTAGTTAGATCAAGAACATCTACATAATCACAGATGTCTTTTAGCTCTAGGCCATACGCACCAATGTTCTGAATAGGAGCCGAGCCAGCACAACCTGGAATCAAAGCTAAGTTCTCGATCCCACCGATCCCCTGATTCACACACCAGGAAACCAATTCAGGCCAATCTTCACCACCGGCAATATGTAATAGGTAGTGCTCATCCGTTTCCGTGACTTCTTTACCCATGATTCGATTAACAATCACTAATCCCTCAAAATGTTCTGTAAAAAGAACATTACTTCCTTTACCTAAAAAAAGTTTCGGTAAATGGGTGAATCTTGGGTTTTGAAATAGCTCAATAACATCTTCAAGCGACTCAACGATAGCTAAATAGGAACACGATTGTTCAATTCCAAAAGTATGGTAAGCCTTTAGGCTCGCATTTGTTTTAATTTGCATAGTAGGTTTGCAACACCAGATAAGATTCTCTTAAACTGTCGACATTCTACATTAGTTATCTTTTAACCGCAGTGACAATACCAGACTCATTAATCATAGAAGTGTTAAATCCCATCAAGCTCCCCCTCATTAAGAAACTATACAAAGCGTATTACCCTGCGGGTCGAGCCAAAAAAGATGAATTGATCATTACAGCAAGCCATAAAGGTGAAATCATTGCGTTACTACGTTTAAAAAGTGTAGATAAAGTTCGTCTATTGACAGGAATGTTGGTCATTCCGAAAGTTAGGGGAACAGGGATTGGAAAAGAACTACTAACTCATTGTAAAAACAATGTTTTCACTGATGGCGATTATTGCTTCGCGTTTACACATCTCGAATCCTATTATTCCAAGCATGGATTCACAACAATTGATTGCTCTGAGCTACCACACCCGCTAAAAATGGCATTTCAACGTTATGTAGATAGCGGTAAAGATCTCATTCCAATGCAATTCATCTCTTCAACGACATCAAAACGCGTGCTTTTGTAGCCAGGTAAATCATATCTTTGATAAAATGGCAGGTTCGCAATATTGCACTAAACTAAGGTACTCATACCGATATGATAGTAAGTAGGAATCCATTCGAACAGTTGCCAAGTCTCGCTGTCAATCCGGAAGACTTTGATGTTCTGTATTCAGCAGAATCATTCAGAACCCGTCTTTTAGATGCTATCAGCAAAGCAACGTCGCGAATTTACCTAGTCGCTCTATATCTGGAAGATGATGAAGCTGGACGTGAAATTCTCACTGCGCTTTATGAAGCGAAACAGCGCAATCCTGGGTTGGACATCAATATCTGTGTCGACTGGCATCGAGCGCAGCGTGGCCTGATTGGTGCGGAGACATCTGAGGGTAATTCAGCGCTTTACAAAGCATATGCCAGCAAATACCAACACCCAATCCCTGTCTATGGCATACCAGTGCGTGGCAGAGAAGTTTTTGGGGTACTGCATTTAAAAGGCTTCATTGTCGATGATACTGTTATCTACAGTGGGGCGAGCTTAAATAACGTTTATCTCCATTATCATGAACGTTATCGATTTGATCGTTACCATGTGATTCGACATGAATCTTTAGCGAATTCAATGGTGCAATTCATTCAGGAAGAAATGATTGCTCACCCTGCCGTTAATGATCTTGCAGGAAAAGATAAGCCAGAAACCAAAGAAATTAAGTCGGCGATTCGCCAACTGAGGGCTTCTCTTGCTCAAGCCAATTATAAGTTTGAAGACCAAGCTGCAACAGAAGAAAGCGTAAAAGTCACTCCGTTAGTTGGGCTAGGCAAACGCCGTAATCTACTCAATCAACAGATTGTAAAGTTATTGGCAGCAGCCCAAGACGAAATTTTCATTTGTACGCCTTACTTTAACTTCCCTAAAGCACTTCATCGTGAAGTGAAACGAGCCATGAAGCGTGGTGTGAAAGTAACTATTGTTGTGGGTGATAAAACCGCCAACGACTTTTACATTGCACCTGAGGAAGACTTTAAAACCATTGGCGGACTTCCATATCTTTACGAAGTGAATTTACGTCGCTTTGCGAAAACCAATGAAGCGAATATCGCCGCACGTAAATTGTCAATTCACCTATGGAAGCATGACAATAACAGCTTCCACCTTAAGGGTATTTGGGTTGATAAACGCTATATGCTACTTACTGGGAATAACTTAAATCCACGTGCTTGGTCACTCGACCTAGAAAATGGACTACTCATACAAGACAATTATGCGAAGCTCACTGAGAAGTTTGAAGACGAAGTTTCGCGTATTCTTGAGCATACTCACCTTATCTGTACTTATAAGCAATTAGAGAAAGTAGAAGACTATCCTATAGGGGTACAGCGACTGGTCAGAAAAATTACCCGCCTAAAGGCAGATGGTGTTTTAAAGCGTATTCTTTAGACATCATTTCTCGCTCTAAAGTACGTCGAGATTTTTATACTAAGCCAACCGCTTTAGCAGTTGGCTTTTTCATATAATCCATTTGGGATACTTAACTATTTTCTAGTACCGCTAGTGAGCACATAACCACTTAGATCTAGAGCGACTCTCTTAATGGGTTTGAGCTTTGACGTTTGTGAGTTATTCCGCATAGCTTACAGCCTCGAGCTAAGCTCCCCCTCTCTGTTCTGGCGCTTCTTACCCCTTGGCGATATATTTTTTCTGAGACTCATCAAATGTTCAGCGTCGAAAATCATCACCTCGCTAATGAAGAGCTCCTTCAATCTTTCACCTTCCAATTCTTTTCAAGTCGTTTGATTTTTGAGCCAGGAGAGATTGGGGGTATATATGACGCTTTTCTGGATTATGCGCACAGTTCGTTTTTTCTTTCTCATCAAGATTCAAGCCGTTGAACGCCTTTGAATACCATAGATTACTTAGGTTTGTTTGTAGGTCATATTGTCTTTCCACAGCATCAACGGCCTATATTAATTAAAGCCTAGTGTGTAATCACGCAGAGTTCGCTTAGTAGGGATTATGGGGAGTAGTCTAGTTAGGTGTAAACACACTTCAGGGAAACGCCGCAGTAGAAACGAAAAAAGCCTCAGTCTTTCGACTGAGGCTTAATATAAGTGGCGGAGTGGACGGGACTCGAACCCGCGACCCCCGGCGTGACAGGCCGGTATTCTAACCAACT
>NZ_JAWOSW010000039.1:0-9776 GCF_033338535.1 Vibrio sp. Vb2131 | reverse complement strand
GATCAGATTTTAGAAGCAGCAAAAGAGTCATCTGTCGGAGAAGATGGCGTTCGTTCGCAAGTCAAAATCCGAAAACCCAAAGGTAAAAACAATATTCGATATGAATACGATTTAGACCATATTCATTGTGAGAGAAACGAGATTACTTTTTATCGTCATATCAATCATTCAGATGGCAGCAGACACGAAGTGCAGTATGTTGTTGGGATTGAGGAATTTGTAAATGCGCATGTTTTTGACTCAGAGAAAGTTGGCGAGGAAGAAGGTTGCACGATCTTCACTGAAGATCTTGTGCTGAATAAAGCAGAGTATAAAGAAAACTCAGAACTCAATATGAGTGATTATGAGCTAACAGAAAAAAACAAAGCAAAAATTGATGAATGCTTGAAAGAGCGTCAAGAGGCAATGGACGCTCGAACTGGCGAAGAGGGATATAATGCTCAAATTGGCAATATTAACCAACAGTCTGCAAAAATTGGTGAGTTAGCCGCGGATGACTTTGTCCGGAGTAAACGTCCTAATGCTAAGCTGCTTCATCCCAAAGATATTGGAACCTCAATTTCGAAGCCGGGCGATTTTGATATGGTTTACGAGGTGGAAGAGCCGCCACCAGGTGAAATTATAATTGTTGAGGCCAAAGGGGGTAGCAGCCCGCTGGGTAGCAGAAAAATTGGAAATATGGCATATCAGCAAGGGACAACGGAATACACTGCCGAAATCACCAACCTAATGTCTGAAAAAAAGGAAGGAACGACTGAAAAATTAGCTGCCGACGAAATTCAATACGCCGCTTTATCCGGCAGAACTATTCGATATATACATACTCAAGCGAATATCCCTGAAAGTGGTAAGGCCTCAGATGTAAAACTAGAAGTGGCAGAGTTTAAAATTGATTCAAAAGGATTAAGTCAAAATGCAAAGTAAAGAATCGGTCAAATTTTTAGAGCGAAAAGCAAATCCTGAACTTGACACACAAGCCATTGTGAATCGGAAAAAATTTATAAACCGGGTTTTAGATAACAGAAAAGAAGGTCTTAAAGTCAGGCGAGAAAACTTGGTTAGTCTTGGTGATTTTGCCATTGACCAGGTTCGCTGGTATACCTGGTTTCAAGCCTCTCATGAAGACGAACAAATTTGTACATTACGCCTTTATGAAACTTCTTTAATGGGAGCCTGTTATCATCAACTTGCTATGAATCCCAATGATGAATTAACTATCAAGATTCTCGACTATCCTGAAGTAAAGTGGGACGGGGAAGGCATTTTAAAAACGGGGTGCATAAATCTTAATAGATGGCTTGATATGTATTTCATATCGACAATTGTGCGTGACAGGCCAAGTATGGACATATTGGCGAACTTTCCAATTTCTTTGATGAGGCAGAGCTCTACCAAAGCGGGTGAGCTGTCTTATATGCTAGTAGACGTCATTCAGTCGTTCCACAACCGCACACCGGATTATCCTGATAAGCTGGTTGCAGCAATGGACGCAGCGGTAGCTCAAGGGGATAACTGGGCGTTGGAAATTGCGATGGGGATCCTAGAAACCTTCGCAGCGCTCACTACTAACATTGGTTATGATTTTGAGGAAGTGCTCGTTAAAAACCTACAGTTTCAAGAGAAATATCATCTTCGAGAATTAGGACCAGATAGAATAGGGATCCGCACGTTTATTAATTTCCCTCTGCTTGGCATGGCTTGCATGTGGTACGACAAAGGCAACCGTCTATCTGTTGAAACTGGTTGGCTTCCTCACTATCTCATCGAAGGACGTTGGTTAGAAGATGTAAAAGCAGGGAAGATCATTCGATAAACTCCTTTAGCAAATCAATATATAAGCCATCTCTCATGGGGTGGCATTACCAATATGCAGTCCACCATATCCAGTGGGTTGACCCAACAGGTTTGGGGCAGCCAATGCTGACATAGTATAAAAAAGTCTGAACTCAATACGAGTGATTATGAGCTAACAGAAAGAAACAAAGCAAAAATTGATGAATGCTTGAAAGAGCGTCAAGAGGCAATGGACGCTCGGATTGGCCAAGATGGATATAACGCGCAAATAAGTAAAATCAATAGACAATCGGCAAAAATTGTGAAACGGTCGAGGATGACTTTGTTCGGAGTAAACGTCCTAATGCTAAGCTGCTTCATCCCAAAGATATTGGAACCTCAATTTCGAAGCCGGGCGACTTTGATATGGTTTACGAGGTGGAAGAGCCACCACTAGGTGAAATTATCATTGTTGAGGCCAAAGGGGGAGCAGTCCTTTGGGTAGTAGAAAAATAGGAAACGAAGCATGTCAGCAAGGAACGTCTAAATATGTAGCGGCAATAGTTGGTAAGATGTCTAGGAATGGGCGAAATACAACAGAGTGGGAAACAGCTAAATCAATAAGAAACGCTTCGAGGAGTGGACGCCCAATTAGATAGATACATACTAAAACCCCAATCTCTGAACCAGGGAAAGTTTCAAAGATTAAAGTAAAAGAATTTAATGTAGATTTAGGGAAGTTTTAAAATGTCTGACAAAATTAAAATAAAAAGAAATGCTGATCCAAAGCTGACCTCGGAGTTAATCAAAGGCTATAGTTCTGATATTGATGAAGACCTTGACACGCGCAAAGAGGTAATCAGTATTCGTAGAGAAAACTTAGTTGCTTTAAGTGATGAATCGTTTTATCTAGTGAGATGGTACTCGTGGTTCCCACACTCCATAGAAAATGAACAAATCGGAACACTTTGCCTGTATGAAGCGTCATTAATGCGCGCGTTTTATCATCAGTTAGCGATGAGGCCTGACGAACCTCAAAGTATTCAATTACCTAGATACCCAGAAGTGACCTGGAAAGGCGAAGGTATTTTAAAAACAGGCTTCATTTGTCCTTCAATGTGGCTAGATGCCTATTTTACCTCTGTCATCGTCCGTGACAAAGCTAGCATGGATGTGTTGGCGAACTTTCCGATTTCTTTGATGAGACAGAGCTCTACTAAAGCGGGTGAGCTGTCTTACATGTTAGTAGATGTCATCCAGTCGTTTCATAATCGCACACCGGATTATCCTGATAAGCTGGTTACAGCAATGGACGCAGCGGTAGCCCAAGGGGATAACTGGGCGTTGGAAATTGCGATGGGGATCCTAGAAACCTTCGCGGCGCTCACTACCGACATTGGTTATGACTTTGAGGAAATGCTCGTTAAAAACCTACAGTTCCAAGAGAAATACCAAATGAGGCTTGATAAGCCAGAGGACTTGATTTCTATAGAAACTTTCATATCCTTCCCTCTTCTTGGCATGGCCTGTATGTGGTACGACAAAGGCAACCGTTTATCTATTAAAACCGGTTGGCTTCCTCCTTATCTCGTCGAGGGGCGTTGGCTAGAAGATGTAAAAGCAGGGAAGATCACTAGATAAACTCCTTTAGTTAGCAATTCAGTATAATAACTTTCAAATCGCCAAGATTAATCGGCAATCTGCAGAAATTGGTGAGTTGGCCGCAAATGACGTTGTCCGGAGTAAGCGTCCTAATGCTAAGCTGCTTTATCCCAAAGATATTGGAACCTCAATTTCGAAGCCGGGCGACTTTGATATGGTTTACGATGTGGAAGAGTCTCCACCAGGTGAAATTATCATTGTTGAGGCTAAACGCTGGGTAGCAGAAAAATTGGAAATATGGCATATCGAATACACTGCAGAAATCACCAACCTAATGTCTGAAAAAAGGAAGGGACGACTGAAAAATAACAGCAAGACAAATCCAAGATGCAGCTTTATCCGGCATACCTATTCGATATATACATACTCAAGCAAGCATTCAAGAGAACGGGGATGCATCGGATGTAAAACTAAAAGTGGCAGAGTTTAAAATTAATTCTAAAGGGCTAATTTAAAATGCAAAGTAAAGTTGTAGAACGCAAAGCAAACCCTGAGTTGAGTGAAAGTGGGGTTTCTTCTGAGAAAGAATTTATCAATAAAATATTAGATAAAAGAAAAGAAGGCCTTAAAATCCGGCGGGAAAACCTGGTCAGTCTTGGTGATTTCGCCATTGACCAGGTTCGCTGGTATACCTGGTTTCAAACCTCGCATGAAGACGAACAAATTTGTACATTACGTCTTTACGAAACTTCTCTAATGGGCGCTTGTTATCATCGACTTGCTAGGAATCCCAATGGTGAATTAACTATAAAGATTCTCGACTATCCTGAAGTAAAGTGGGACGGGGAAGGTATTTTAAAAACGGGGTGCATAAATCCTAATAGATGGATTGATATGTATTTCATATCGACAGTTGTGCGTGACAGGCTAAGTTTAGACGTATTGGCGAACTTTCCGATTTCTTTGATGAGACAGAGCCCTACCAAAGCGGGTGAGCTGTCTTATATGCTAGTAGACGTCATTCAGTCGTTCCACAATCGCACATCGGATTATCCTGATAAGCTGGTTGCAGCAATGGACGCAGCGGTAGCTCAAGGGGATAACTGGGCGTTGGAAATTGCGATGGGGGTCCTAGAAACCTTCGCAGCGCTCACTACTAATATTGGTTATGATTTTGAGGAAGTGCTCGTTAAAAACCTACATTTCCAAGAGAAATACCAAATGAGGCTCGATAAGCCAGAGGACTTGATTTCTATAGAAACTTTCATATCTTTCCCTCTTCTTGGCATGGCCTGTATGTGGTACGACAAAGGCAACCGTTTGTCAGTTGAAACTGGTTGGCTTCCAGCTTATCTCGTCGAAGGACGTTGGCTAGAAGATGTAAAAGCAGGGAAGATCATTCGATAAACTCCTTTAGCAAATCAATATACAAGCCATCTCTCATGGGGTGGCTTTTACGTTTGAGGTGGGGAGCTTGTTGTTTGTTGAACGCTCCATCATTGGTGGCATTACCAATATGCAGTCCACCATATCCAGTGGATTGACCCAACAGGTTTGGGGCAGCCAATACTGGCATAGTATAAAAAAGTCTGAACTCAATACGAGTGATTATGAGCTAACAGAAAGAAACAAAGCAAAAATTGATGAATGCTTGAAAGAGCGTCAAGAGGCAATGGACGCTCGAGCTAGCAAAGAGGGATATCACGCTCAAATTGGTAATATTAACCAGCAGTCTGCAAAAATTGGTGAGTTGGTCGCGGATGACTTTATTCGGAATATACGCCCTAATGCTAAGTTGAGCCATCCCAAAGACCTTGCAACTTAGGGATCGAAACCAGGTGATTTCAATATGGTGTACCTCTCAGATGATACTGAAGAAATCATCATCGTCGAGGCTAAGGGTGGCAGCAGGCCGCTCGGCAGTCGTAAAATTGGCAATGAAGCATATCAGCAAGGGACAAGCAAATATGCGGCGGAAATCGTTAAATTAATGTCTGAACAAAAAGCTGGTACAACAGAAATTGATGCTTCAGATGGCGTATCTAAAGTGAATGTAAAAGAGTTTGATATTAGCCTCGAAGAATTAGGTTAAGGGAAGTAAAGTTAGTATGAAAAAGATAAATAGAAAAGCAGCCTACGAGTTGAATACTGAGGAACTTAATTACTATACAAAACAAATAGAAAAAAACTTAGAGAAAAGAAAACATCGTATCACAATAAAGCGCGAAAACTTGATATATCTAACAGACGGGGTTTGGGAGCAAGTTAGGTTATATACTTTGTTTCCAGTGTCTGAACTAAATGACCGAATAGGAACGCTGCGTCTATTTGAAGCCTCGATAATGCAAGCTAGCTATCATCGACTAGCTCAAAAACCTGAAAGCCCTTTGACGGTTAAGGTACCTGATCATCCTGAAATAACTTGGAAAGGCGAAGGTATTTTAAAAACAGGTTTCATTTGTCCTTCAATGTGGCTAGATGCGTATTTTACCTCTGTCATCGTTCGTGATAAACCTAGCTTGGACGTATTGGCGAACTTTCCGATTTCTTTGATGAGACAGAGCTCTACCAAAGCGGGTGAGCTGTCTTATATGCTAGTAGACGTCATTCAGTCGTTCCACAATCGCACATCGGGTTATCCTGATAAGCTGGTTGCAGCAATGGACGCAGCGGTAACTCAAGGGGATAACTGGGCGTCGGAAATTGCGATGGGGATCCTAGAAACCTTCGCAGCGCTCACTACTAACATTGGTTATGACTTTGAGGAAGTGCTAGTCAAAAACTTACAATTCCAAGAAAAATATCATCTTCGAGAATTAGGATCAGATAGGATAGGCATCCGCACTTTTATTAACTTCCCACTGCTTGGCATGGCTTGTATGTGGTACGACAAAGGCAACCGTTTATCTGTCGAAACTGGTTGGCTTCCTCCCTATCTCGTCGAAGGGTGTTGGTTAGAGGATGTAAAAGCCGGAAATATAATTCGCTAAGCTTTAAAGGGAGCTAGGTCATCATTTCTGACGTTTTGTTGCGTTATACTTGGCATTATGTGTCCTTTTTAAAGATACCTAAGCCCTTTTACTCGAATAGCTTGAAGCGCTCAGACGTAGTAGTAGAAGTAGCAGAGTTTAAAATTGATTCCAAAGGACTACGTTAAAATGCAAAGTAAAGGAACAATCAAAATTGTAGAACGCAAAGCAGATCCTGAGCTGAGTGAAAGTGGAGTTTATTCTGAGAAAGAATTCATCAATAAGATATTAGAACAGCGAAAAGAAGGTCTTAAAGTCAGGCGAGAAAACTTGGTTAGTTTTGGTGATTTTGCCATTGACCAGGTTCGCTGGTATACCTGGTTTCAAACCTCACATGAAGACGAACAAATTTGTACATTACGTCTTTATGAAACTTCATTAATGGGGGCTTGTTATCATCGGCTGGCTATGTTTCCGAATGAGCCATTAACTGTTCAGATACTCGGTTATCCAGAAGTAACATGGGATGGTGAAGGTATCTTAGAAATGGGCTTCATTTGTCCTTCAATGTGGCTGGATACTTATTTTATATCGGCAATTGTGCGTGACAGGCCAAGTATGGACGTATTGGCGAACTTTCCGATTTCTCTGATGAGACAGAGCTCTACCAAAGTGGGTGAGCTGTCTTATATGTTAGTAGATGTCATTCAGTCGTTCCATAACCGCACATCGGACTACCCTGATAAACTGGTGGCCGCGATGGACGCGGCAGTTGCTCAGGGTAATGACTGGGCGTTAGAAATCGCCATGGGTATTTTGGAAACTTTTGCTGCCCTGACAACTGACATCGGTTATGACTTTGAAGAAGTATTAGTTAAAAACCTACAGTTCCAAGAGCAATACCAAATGAGGCTCGATAAGCCAGAGGACTTAATTTCTATAGAAACCTTCATCTCTTTCCCTCTGCTTGGCATGGCTTGTATGTGGTACGACAAAGGCAACCGTTTATCTGTCGAAACTGGTTGGCTTCCTCCATATCTCGTCGAAGGGTGTTGGTTAGAAGAAGTAAAAGCAGGGAAGATCACACGATAAAACCCTTTAGTTAGCAATTCAGTATAATAACGTTCAAATCGCCAAGATTAATCAGCAATCTGCAAAAATTGGTGAGTTAGCCGCGGATGACTTTGTTCGGAGTAAACGTCCTAATGCTGAGCTGCTTCATCCCAAAGATATTGGAACCTCAATTTCGAAGCCGGGCGATTTTGATATGGTTTACGAGGTGGAAGAGCCGCCACCAGGTGAAATTATAATTGTTGAGGCCAAAGGGGGGTAGCTGCCCTATGGGCAGCCGTAAGATTGGAAACGAAGCGTATCAGCAAGGGGCTAGCAAATATGCTGAAGAAATCACTAAGCTAATGTCTGAAAACGAAGATGAAACGACAGAAAAAATAGCTGCGAAAAAAATCAGAGATGCATCAGATATAAAACTAGGAATAGCTGAGTTTAAAATTGATTAAGAAGGGTTAGTTCAACAATGCAAGGTAAAAAGCCAGCCAAAATTATAGAGCGTACAGCAAGGCCCAGGTTAGATGATAATAGCATTGCTTCTGAGAAAGATTATATCAATCGAATCTTAGATAAAAGAAAAGAAGGGCTCAAAATTAGGCGAGAGAACTTGATTAGCTTTGGAGATTATGCATTCGAGCAAGTGCGCTGGTTTACGTGGTATCAAGCTTCATGTGAAGACGAAAAAATTTGTACATTACGCCTTTATGAAACTTCGTTGATGAGTGCTTGTTATCATAGCCTTGCAATGCATCCCAATGATAAATTAACCATAAAGATCCTCGACTATCCTGAAGTAACATGGAAAGGCGAAGGTATTTTAAAAACAGGTTTCATTTGTCCTTCAATGTGGCTAGATGCGTATTTTACCTCTGTCATCGTTCGTGATAAACCCAGCATGGATGTATTGGCGAACTTTCCGATTTCTTTGATGAGACAGAGCTCAACCAAAGCGGGTGAGCTGTCTTATATGCTAGTAGACGTCATTCAGTCGTTCCACAATCGCACATCGGATTATCCTGATAAGCTGGTTGCAGCAATGGACGCAGCGGTAGCTCAAGGGGATAACTGGGCGTCGGAAATTGCGATGGGGATCCTAGAGACCTTCGCAGCGCTCACTACTAACATTGGTTATGACTTTGAGGAAGTGCTAGTCAAAAACCTACAATTCCAAGAAAAATATCATCTTCGAGAATTAGGACCAGATAGGACAGGCATCCGCACTTTTATTAACTTCCCTCTGCTTGGCATGGCTTGTATGTGGTACGACAAAGGCAACCGTTTATCTGTCGAAACTGGTTGGCTTCCTCCATATCTCGTCGAAGGGTGTTGGTTAGAGGATGTAAAAGCCGGAAATATAATTCGCTAAGATTCAAAGGGAGCTAGGTCATCATTTCTGACGTTTTGTTGCGTTACACTTGGCATTATGTGTCCTTTTTAAAGATACCTAAGCCCTTTTACTCGAATAGCTTGAAGCCCTCAGACGTAGTAGTAGAAGTAGTAGAGTTTAAAATTGATTCAAAAGGATTAAGTCAAAATGCAAAGTAAAGAATCGATCAAGATTGTAGAGCGCAAAGCAAATCCTGAACTTGACACACAAGCCATTGTGAGTAAAAAAAATTTTATAAACCGGGTTTTAGATAACAGAAAAGAAGGTCTTAAGGTCAGGCGAGAAAACTTGGTTAGTCTTGGTGATTTTGCCATCGACCAGGCTCGCTGGTATACCTGGTTTCAAACTACGCATGAAGACGAACAAATTTGTACATTACGTCTTTACGAAACTTCTTTAATGGGAGCCTGTTATCATCAACTTGCTATGAATCCCAATGAAGAATTAAGTATCCAGATACTCGGCTATCCAGAAGTGACATGGGATGGTGAAGGTATTTTTAAAACAGGCTTTATTTGTCCTTCAATGTGGCTTGATGCTTATTTTACTTCGGTGATTGTGCGTGATAAACCTAGCATGGATGTATTGGCGAACTTTCCGGTTTCTTTGATGAGACAGAGCTCTACCAAAGCGGGTGAGCTGTCTTATATGCTAGTAGATGTCATTCAGTCGTTCCATAACCGCACGTCGGACTACCCTGATAAACTGGTGGCCGCGATGGACGCGGCAGTTTCTCAGGGTGATGATTGGGCATTAGAAATCGCCATGGGTATTTTGGAAACTTTTGCGGCCCTGACAACTGACATCGGTTATGACTTTGAAGAAGTACTCATTAAGAACCTACAGTTCCAAGAGCAATACCAAATGAGGCTCGATAAGCCAGAGGGCTTAATTTCTATAGAAACCTTCATCTCTTTCCCTCTGCTTGGCATGGCTTGTATGTGGTACGACAAAGGTAACTGTTTATCTGTTGAAAC
>NZ_JAWOSW010000038.1:0-15530 GCF_033338535.1 Vibrio sp. Vb2131 | reverse complement strand
GGTTGAAAGCACCGGTCTTGAAAACCGGCATACGTTAATAGCGTATCTAGGGTTCAAATCCCTATCTCTCCGCCACTATTAAGAAGCCTTGCTAGAAATAGCGAGGCTTTTTTCATTTCCGTACATCTTTATTACTCTATCTGTGCTTGCCAAAAATCAATTCCATATGCGATCTACTTTTCGACAAAGTAATATCGGTATTGGTTGTGACGTTTTGATTTTTGCTAAGAAGTGCAGTTGCTTCTAAAGCTGTTCATCCTCATCACTGCATGCTGTCCCGATAAGGTTGTTGGAGATGCTTTGTTAAGGTGTTGAACCATCTATTGCCTTATCGTTCTCTTAAAGCACTACCATTGCTTCTCTAGCCCCTTTTACCGGATAGACCGAACAAATAAGCATACTCAAATAGCCACTGTTTCACTGATGTATCTTTTTGTTTTACTCAGTCTAGCGACGCGTGTGCTCTATTGCCTAAATCTAGCTACGTCTTAAAACCATACATCAACAGGCTAAAGTTACGTATTCCTGCATTTTTTAAAATTGTTTTGGATTCTGCTGGAATGACAGGATCAGAGTAGTCAAAGAGAAGAGGAAAGTGAAACGATAGTGAGTTGCTAGGAAGTTGAGAACTACTTGGGAGCCAATGAATTGGATAAACATATTGATGACTAAGGACTGAAGGGTTAATAGCAGGCAATAAAAAAGCCGACAGGTAAGCTGTCGGCTTGGTTAGGTCATCTTAAGTTAGTCATTCTGTACGAGCGTGAGAGCTTTACGAGAGACTTCGTGAGCAGCTTTGGTTAGATTTTGCTTCTCTAGTGTGTCTGCTAGGAATGCATAGTCAGAGACGTCAGAGCGAAGCTTTAAGGCGATCTCAAAGTGATCCTGGGCTTCTTGCCACCTCTCTTGACGGAAATAGAAGTGCGCTAATGCGCTATGGGCAGCGGCGTTATCCGGTTCTTTCTTCACTACGCCCTCTAAGAAGACCACGACAGGGTGGGTATCTGGCAGGTTTAGATCTGGCAGAAGTTGATAAAGCTCTGGGGCAGGTTGTTTTTTTAATGCTTCTTTTAGCACGGTAAAGGCTTCTGCATCAGCTTTTCGTGTGATGAGTTCTCGAGCAAAACAGGCAACGAGGTTTGTGTCTTGTTTCACTTTACGTGAGAGACTATTCCAATGGGAGATTAGCCCTTCGCTACCTTGTTGTTGCGCTACTTCATGGAGTAAGCCGCACTGCGCCTTTTGAATCAGCTCTGCATGTTCTTCTTCCGTGATGAGTTTTGCTTTGGTTAGTTGTGGCAAGAGGTCAATAAGAGGTTGCCACAACTTTAGCTGCATGTACGTTGTTTTCAGCAAGTTCAATACAATAGAGTTACTCGCATACTGACTTTTTAACGATTGCAAGGTATCGAAAGCGGACTCGAACTCGTTGTCGCGGATAAATTGTTTCGCTCGAGTCAGTTCTACTGCGAGATGGGCGTTCTCTTGTTGGCTCGCTAGCTCTAGATAGTGATCTCGTTTTGCTTTATCACCTTGGCCTTGTGCGGCTTCAGACGCAACCAAGTAGCAAAGCAGCGGCATATCGTGATGATTTGCCCAGCGAGTTACTTTCTTCTCAGCACCTTTCCAGTCACCTTCTAGAAGTTTAATAATGCCTTCATTGGTGTATCGGCGGGAATGGCGCATTTTGCGAACACTGAAGTAGTTCCATGTTGTAGAACTAGCATAAACTAACTTCTTAATCAGGTACTCAAGCAGAAAAAGACCTGCGAGTGCAGCGATAACGAAAACCACTAATGTCGTTACGCTCATCTCGATCGTTTTCTCGGCAATGGAGATGAGTACATAGCCTTGCTGACCAGAAAACTGGGTGCCAACAAATAGTCCTGCGCCTAGTACAACAAATAGGAAAATAAGACGAAACATTACTTATCCTCCATGCCTGTCATCGTTGTGACTTCACGACGTAGGCGTTCACGGATGACATCTGATAGTTGAGACTGACTTTGCAGTTTTGTTGGGTATTCCACTTGAATATTTTGCTGACTTAGTAGGTTAACCGTTTTGTTGAACTCTTTAACAGAATTATCGTCTTGGTTGAAGAAAGCTAATGCCCATTTGTCGGCTGTTTTTAGAGATGTGGTGTAAATTTCACCTTGTTCTTGGTACACCGCTTTTATTGCCGTTTCCAATTTGGCTTTGATGTTTTCTTTCAGGTAAAAGTGTTGCTCAGGAGAAAGCAGTGGAATGACGTTACCATCGCGCGTGCGGAAGGTAATGAAGTTTTCTGAAAAGTCCTTCAAAGAGGTCATTAAGTTATCTTGCCAGTTTGCGATATCTTCAGACACTTCAGTGTTTTCTACGGCTTCAGCTTCAGGTAGCAGTGCATTGGCGAGAGGGAGCTTGTCTACTTGCTGTTGTAGGGCAGTTAAGCGTAGTACCAATCCATCACGGTCAATTAGCGGGATCGTGCGAAGTTTGGTGATATCGTTCGCCATTGCTTTACGTAGTTTGACGAGGCTAGGGTCATTCAGTGCTGCAATGCGTTGGTCTGCACTTTCCATCAGTTGAGTCGCGCTTTCTACATCGTGCTCTAAGAACAATTTACGACCAGCTAATTTGACAAGGTAATCGGCTTCCGCTAATAGCCAGTCGTTTGGTCGACGACCTTTCACATCGGCAACGGCGAGCTGTAAGCTTTCAATGCTCTTCTGTTGCTGTCCAAGTACCACTTCCGCTTTGTGTGTCACGGTTGTTGCTTTCTCGATGGTTTCTTCTTGTACCCGGCTGAGTTCTTGCTTCATGGAAGCTTGAGTGCTTTCTAGCTGACTTTTTAGTTGGGCGATCTGCGCTTGGTAATCGGCTTGCTGTTGATGCAGCTTGTACGCGAGGCCACCGCCAAAAATAATCGATAAGATGATAGCGACCGTACCTAGTTTGACACCACGTTTACCTTGTTTTTCTTCAAACTCGACTTTGGTTGGCTCTGCTGTTTTTGGGGGCTCGGCCGCTTGTGGTTGCTCTTTTTTAAGGTCCGCATCCTGCTGCGATGTGGTTTTTTCGACTAGCGGTGCCGATGAGGTTTCTTCGGAAAGGTTTTTATCGTTATTTTTTTGGTCGTTATTTTTACTTGTCATGCCTATATCCTGTGTAGCTAGGGCTGGAGAGCCGCCAGTAATTCTTGGTTGGATGCGCTTCCCGTGCATCTCACGCGAGTGAACCCCCTTTGAATTGCGATGTCAGCGATACGCTGACTGGGGATATACAACTCTTGTTGATTAAGCCAAGTCAATTGCTCCGACGTCAATTGGCTGCACAAATAATCCAGTTGTTCACCACTGGTGACAATAATCTGGTTAATTTGTAGGTTTTTCCATAGTGAGATACAGCTTACTGGATCGAATGGGATGAATTCTCTCTTGTAAGTCTCACTATAGTGAACTTTTGCGCCACGCCTCACCAATGCATCTTTGATCAGCTCTCTTCCGCCGTTACCACGAAGGATAAGAACTTGTTGTTGTGCCACATTGTTGAGCTCTGGCAGTCGCAATAAGTGTTCACTATCACTGACTTGGGGATAGTGTACTTTCTGTTGGGTACATTTGCTTAAATAGTGTGCTGTTTTTTGACCAACGGCAAGGTAAATAGCTTGTTTCGGCCATGACATCCCGTTGCTGGCTAAGATTTGCTGTGCACATTGCACTGCATGTCGACTAACAGCGATAACAATTTGAGCTTGATGTAGATGTTTAGAGAGGTGCGTGTCCGTGAGATCGGCGACAATGTCGATCAGAGGATGGTGATATGCGGAAATGCCGTGCCTTTCGAGCAGAGAGCAAAGCGCGTTGCCTTGCTCTCCCGGCCGAGTGACCAACACTGCCATGGTTATTCGTGATCTGCGTACAGCTTAGTTAGGATTTCACGAGCGCCGTTATCTAGCAGCTCATTGGCTAGCTGCACTCCTAATGCTTCGCAATCTTTACGATGGCCACGAATTTCACCACGCACAATTTCGCTGCCATCTGGTTCGCCAACTAATGCGCGTAGCCAAATGTTGTCGCCGTCTAGCAGGGCATAGCTGCCGATAGGTACCTGACAGCCGCCTTCTAGCGTAAGGTTCATTGCGCGCTCACACAAAACGCGGTCTACGGTGTCTTGGTGGTTAAGTGGCTCAAGCAGCTTAAGCAGTCTTTCATCGTCAAGGCGGCACTCAATACCGACAGCACCTTGGCCTACCGCTGGTAGTGATTGCTCTGGTTCGATAAAGCTACGAATGCGTTCTTCAAGCTTCAATCGTTTGAGGCCAGCCGCAGCAAGAATGATTGCATCATACTCACCCGCATCTAACTTACCAAGGCGAGTGCCCACATTACCGCGAAGCTCTTTGATGATGATGTCCGGACGATATTCTTTCAGTTGGCATTGACGGCGCAAACTGCAAGTACCAACCACAGCACCTTGAGGGAGCTCATCAATGTGGCTATAGGTATTAGAGACGAAGGCATCACGAGGATCTTCACGCTCACAAATGGTCACGAGGCCAAGGCCTTCTGGGAAATCGACGGGTACGTCTTTCATTGAGTGAACGGCGAGGTCTGCACGTCCTTCTAGCATCGCGATTTCAAGCTCTTTTACGAACAAGCCTTTGCCGCCAACTTTTGCTAGTGGTGTATCTAAAATCACGTCACCTTTGGTCACCATGGTTACTAACTCGACTTCCAAGCCAGGGTGAGCGGCTTGAAGGGCGTCTTTAACAAAGTAAGCTTGCCATAAAGCAAGAGGGCTTTTTCGAGTTGCAATGCGAATCGGTGTGGATTGTGTCATGATCTTCTCAATGCTGTTTGGATTTGGGTTTATCCTACCATTCTCATCAAGAAATGCTTACTGTTAGTTCGTTATCTCTGAAGGCTATGAATGGAATTACATGACGTTATGAAAATAGTGTGACTGGATTCTCAATTAGACTAAGGACTATTATTAGTAATAGGTAATAAGAGCGACACTACCGCGCGATTAATTTTGTGACTAAAGTATGGTTTTGTATCCAGAGTGATACGCGGGCGTGAAGCTTTACCCGCACCAATAAAAGTGTTAAATTGATCACGTTTTTAAGCCATTTTGGTTTAAAACGTCAGCAGATTTTCGTGATTGTTCAACCAAGGAATTCCCCTTGCAGGCTTACACCCAAAAAATCATCCAGCGACTAGATAATTTGAATCAGCAGCGAGTTGATCGCGCGTTGGCGCTTATGGATTCGCAAAGCCAGCAAGTCTTCCACTTGATTCCTGCCTTGTTGAACTACAACCATCCTGTAATTCCTGGCTATTATGATGCCGATGTCCCGTTTGGTGTGCATGGGCTTGAACTAAATAGCATTCAGCAACAATTCATAGATGATATTCAACTTGCCATTGGTCAGCCGCTCAAGACGGTAGAAAAGCCCGCTATATTGGGTTTATACACCATGGGCAGTACCTCCTCGATTGGTCAAAGTACTTCCAGTGATTTGGATATTTGGGTGTGTATCTCGCCCGATATGGATTGTGACGAACGCGAGTTATTGACCAATAAATGCTTACTCATCACGGATTGGGCACAAAGCAAAGGCGTGGAAGCGAACTTTTTCTTAATGGATAAAGAGCGCTTTAGAAGCAATCATTCTGAGGAGATGACAGGTGATAACTGTGGTTCATCTCAGCACTTACTTTTGCTAGATGAATTCTATCGTAGTGCGGTGCGTATTGCCGGACAGCGTTTGTTATGGCAAATCGTGCCGCCAGAAATGGAAGAGTGTTACGACGAGTACGTTTCTCAACTGTGCAGTGATGGTTACATCGACTGTAGTGAATGGATCGACTTTGGTAAATTGAACTGCATTCCTGCTGAAGAATACTTCGGCTCGAACTTGTGGCAGTTATACAAAAGCATCGACTCTCCCTACAAATCGGTATTAAAAGCCATCTTGCTAGAAGCTTACTCGTGGGAATACCCGCATACTCAATTGTTAAGCATCGACACTAAACGTCGTTTCTTTGCCCATGAGCCTGATCTCTATGGCATGGATGCGTACTACTTAATGTTGGAAAAAGTAACCCGTTACTTAGAGCGAATTCAAGACGATACACGTTTGGATTTAGTGCGTCGCTGTTTCTATCTCAAAACCCATGAAAAATTATCTCGTGAGCCGAATGTTGGCTCAGTAGCTTGGCGTCGTGAAGCGCTGAGCGATATGATTGCAAAATGGAATTGGGATGCCAGTGTCGTTGCAGAGCTCGATGACCGCCGTAATTGGAAGGTTGAACAAGTGAAGGTGGTACATCATGCATTGCTGGATGCGTTGATGCAAAGCTACCGTAACTTGATTCAATTTGCGCGTCGTAACGACATCACTTCTGCTATCAGTCCGCAAGACATCAGTATTTTGGCCCGTAAACTTTACGCGGCTTTTGAAGTATTGCCGGGCAAAGTAACGTTACTAAACCCACAGATTTCACCTGATCTGCACGAGCCTGACTTGAGCTTTATCGAAGTGAAAAAAGGGGGAGTGAACAAGTCTGGTTGGTACCTCTATAAACAACCACTTATTGCGCACCGCATTTTGGGGCAACCATATCTAGAGCATCATGAATACTTGAGTAAATTGGTTGCTTGGGCATTCTTCAATGGCTTGATCACTGAATCGACTCGTTTACATGCCGTGGTACGTGAAGCGCAGCTAGATATTGATAAGTTTTACCAAATGGTGAGTGACTTACGAAATACTTTTGCGTTGCGTAAGCGTCGTCCATCTATGCAGGCGCTAGCGAGTCCTTGTGAAATAAGCCAGCTTGCGATGTTCATCAACTTTGAAAATGATCCGACGTCTGAACTTTCTGGTCGTTCGTTGAAAGTGGATGTTAAGAACACCGATATTTTTAGCTTTGGTCCAGAACATAAAAATTTAGTCGGCAGTGTTGACCTTGTTTACCGTAACTCTTGGCATGAAGTGCGTACGCTGCATTTCAAAGGGGAAACGGCGATGCTGGATGCACTGAAAACCATTTTGGGCAAAATGCACCAAGATGCGTTGCCACCAGAATCAGTGGATGTGTTCTGCTATGCGAAGAACATGCGTGGTGTGATGCGTAATATGGTTTACCAGCTTTTAGCTGAATGTATCGACTTACGCTTGAAACCAGTAGAGCAAGAGAAACGCCGCCGCTTTAAAGCGATGCGTCTTGGTAACCAGACTTATGGGTTGTTCTTTGAACGTCGTGGTGTGTCGGTGCAAAAGCTAGAAAATTCCATCGATTTCTACCGCAGCATTTCTACTAACAAACTCAAAGGCTCGCCGCTGTTAATGCTCGATCGTGAGCAAGAATATCAAATGCCGGAAGCGGTGGATGGGTTTGCCAGTGAAGGTCTGGTGCAGTTCTTCTTTGAAGATAACGAAGATGGCTTCAATATTTATGTGTTGGATGAGTCAAATCAAGTAGAAGTGTATCACCAATTCAGTGGCTCCAAAGATGAAATGATTTCGTCTGTAAACAGTTTCTACACGTCGGTAAAAGACGATAGTCGCGTCGCGTCGAAGTTTATTAATTTTAACCTGCCTCAGTACTATCAAATTATTCACCCTGAAGAGGGGAATGCGTATATCATTCCTTACCGTAATGACGGTTGTTCACCGAGTCGCCCGACCAAAACTGTGAACGCGTAATTAAACCCTTATCAATAAACAAAAAGAGCACTTCGGTGCTCTTTTTGTTTTGGTGACGATTGACCAGTATTATACCCAATCAATGGCTTCGCCCGCGTGCTTTTCACACTCTTGCTTCACCATTTCAAATAGCTCCATACCCGTTTTTGAGCAGGTCCATTTATCTTCAATAAGTTTGAAGTGGAAACCACCAGATTTGGACGCTAGCCAGATCTCATGCATCGGCTCTTGGCGATTAATGATGATTTGGCTGCGGTCTTCAAATTCCAATGTCATTACGTTGCCAGTGACTTCGTAATCAATGTCTGCGCCTGAATCATCGATGGATTCTTCGATGATTTGCATCTGCGCATCCACCAGTTGATGAAATTCAGTATCGTTCATCCGTCTATCCTATTGCTTTTCCTGAGTGTGGTGCGATTATAGGGGGCATTGATTCAATAATCACGATATGCGAAATGAAAAAATTAGTTACTGTGTTGTTTGTGATGGTTGCCGCGACCTTAGCGGGGTGTGGTCAGTCTGGCTCACTATACATTCCAGATGACACTCAACAGAATGAGCAATCACAATAAATAACCGCACCTTAGGGTGAAATTAGGGTTCAGCAGTCGAATAAAATAAGGGAAGCGAATTTTGGATTACTTCAACTATCAGGATGATGGCCAGCTTTGGGCCGAAGACGTCCCACTTCAAGCTCTTGCAGAGCAATATGGCACTCCTCTTTATGTATATTCTCGAGCCACGCTAGAGCGCCATTGGAAGGCGTTTGATAGTGCTGTGGGTCAGCATCCTCACCTGGTTTGCTACGCGGTGAAAGCCAACTCAAACTTAGGCGTATTGAACACGCTAGCGCGTTTGGGATCGGGTTTTGACATCGTGTCGGGTGGTGAACTTGAGCGTGTGATTGCCGCAGGCGGTGATCCGAAAAAAGTCGTTTTCTCTGGTGTTGGTAAAACACCGGCAGAGATGAAGCGCGCTCTTGAGCTAGGTATCAAATGTTTCAACGTTGAATCTGAGCCAGAGCTAGAACGTTTGAACAAGGTTGCGGGTGAGCTTGGTGTGATTGCGCCAATTTCTCTGCGTATCAATCCAGATGTCGACGCGAAAACACACCCTTACATTTCGACTGGTCTTCGCGACAATAAATTCGGCATTGCGTTTGATCGTGCGCCAGATGTTTATAAATTCGCGCAAAGCCTGCCGAACTTGAATGTGCAAGGCATCGACTGCCACATTGGTTCTCAGCTGACCAATATAGACCCATTTATCGACGCGACAGACCGTTTATTAGCCCTGATTGATGATTTAAAAGCGCAAGGCATTAACATTCGTCACCTTGATGTCGGCGGTGGTTTGGGTGTGGTCTATCGTGATGAATTACCACCTCAGCCTTCTGATTACGCCAAAGCGTTACTAGGACGTCTTGAAAATCACCAAGACTTGGAGCTGATCTTTGAGCCAGGCCGTGCAATTGCTGCGAACGCAGGTATCTTGCTAACGCGTGTTGAGTTTTTAAAACATACTGAGCATAAAAACTTTGCGATTATCGACGCTGCAATGAACGACTTGATGCGTCCTGCGCTATACCAAGCATGGCAAGATATTGTGCCAGTTTCACCGCGAAAGGGTGAAGCTCAGACTTACGACTTGGTTGGTCCTATTTGTGAAACCGGCGACTTCTTGGGTAAAGATCGCGCACTCGTTTTGCAAGAAGGTGATCTACTCGCGGTTCGTTCAGCAGGTGCCTATGGTTTTGTGATGTCTTCGAACTACAATACTCGTACCCGAGCGGCAGAAGTGATGGTGGACGGTAAACAAAGCCACTTAGTTCGCCAGCGTGAGGAGCTGACCAGTTTGTGGCAGCTGGAACAGATTCTACCGGAGTAACACACAACAAATGCATTTCCACTTTTCCAAAATGCACGGTTTGGGCAACGACTTCATGGTCGTCGACTGTATTACCCAGAACGTGTTTTTCTCGCAAGACCTGATCCGCCGCTTGGCGGATCGTCATACTGGCGTTGGTTTTGACCAATTGCTTGTGGTAGAGGCCCCTTACGACCCTGAAACCGACTTCCATTATCGGATTTTTAATGCCGATGGTAGTGAAGTTGAACAGTGTGGTAACGGTGCACGCTGTTTTGCCCGCTTTGTTCGCTTGAAGGGGCTGACCAATAAATACAGCATCAGCGTGAGCACCAAGAAAGGAAAGATGATTCTCAACATCGAAGATGATGGGGAAGTGACGGTCAACATGGGCGTGCCAGAGTTTGAACCGAACAAAATTCCTTTCAAAGCGAAGCAAAAAGAGAAAACTTACATCATGCGAGCAGGCGACAATACCTTGTTTTGTGGTGCTGTGAGCATGGGTAACCCGCACGTAGTGACCGTGGTCGACGATGTGGATACGGCAGAAGTGGAAACTCTCGGTCCGCTGCTCGAGTCGCATGAGCGTTTCCCAGAGCGCGTCAACGCTGGCTTTATGCAGGTGATGAGTCGTGACCATATTCGTCTTCGAGTTTACGAGCGAGGCGCAGGAGAGACACAAGCCTGTGGTAGTGGTGCATGCGCGGCAGTCGCGGTTGGGATTCTGCAGGGCTTGTTGGATGAAAACGTTAAGGTTTCTCTACCTGGTGGTGAATTGCGAATTGCATGGCAAGGTCCTGGCAAGCCGTTGTTTATGACCGGACCTACAACGCATGTATTTGATGGTCAATTGTCTTGCTAGTTGAAGAAAAAGGAAACGGTTTGTCTCAAGTAGAAGCAGATGCCTTAACGGCTGAAGTAGTGGCCGAGTACCTCAAAGATCATCCAGACTTTTTTGTGCAACGTCCGGAGCTTGTGGATCGTTTATCTTTCCCACACTCAGACTTAGGCGCGGTATCTTTGGTGCACATCCAAATGAATCGTCAACGTCAGCGCATTGAAGAGTTAGAGGAAGAGATCACTACACTAATGTCGCTTGCGGCGAACAATGATCGCACCTTTTACGAATTTATGGATTTGCAGGGGCAGATTCTAAAGTGTGGTGACTTTAAACAAGTCATTCATTCTATCGAAGATAAAGCCAAAGCATTGGGCTTACGTGCGTTTGTTCGATTGTTTAGTCAATGCGACGCATCGATTCAATTGAGTAAGGAAAGTTATCAACGCTTTGCGACCACTCACTTAAATGGCAAAGATGCGTACTTAGGACGTCTTCGCAAAGTGGATCGTGAAGCTTTGTTTGGCAACATGGAAGTGCCGGAAATGGGTTCCTATGTGGTACTGCCGCTCGTGAAACAGCAAACACTGGGCGTGCTTGCTTTTTCTAGTGAAGATGGCGGCCATTTTCAGCCAGATATGGATACCTTGTTTTTGCGTCACCTATCATTAGTAGTGGCACATCTCGCTCAAACACTGGTATGGCAAAGTTACGATGACGACAACTCCCAACACTCCTCTGCCAAATAGTCTGCAAAAGCCTCTTGAGCGCTTCTATGAATTCTTACGAAGCGAAAAGGGGCTTAGCCTACATACTCAGCGCAATTACAAACAGCAGCTAGAAACTATGGCGCAGCACTTAGCTGAAATGGGGCTCAAAGATTGGTCTCAAGTGGATGCCGGTTGGGTGCGCCAATTAGCAGGTAAGGGCATGCGAGAAGGCATGAAAGCCAGCAGTTTGGCAACGCGACTCTCATCGCTGCGTAGTTTTTTCGATTTCCTTATTCTGCGTGGCGAGATGTCGGCTAACCCAGCCAAAGGGGTTTCAGCACCTCGCAAAAAACGCCCGTTGCCCAAAAACCTCGATGTTGACGAAGTGAGCCAATTACTTGAAGTCAACGAGGACGACCCGTTGGCTGTGCGCGATCGCGCCATGATGGAGCTGATGTATGGCGCCGGCTTACGTTTGGCTGAACTGGTGGGTGTGGATGTACGTGACGTACAACTGCGTAGTGGTGAGCTTCGTGTTATTGGTAAAGGCGATAAAGAACGTAAAGTGCCGTTCTCTGGGATGGCAACCGAGTGGGTTGGGAAGTGGCTACGCGTTCGTGGTGATTTAGCCGCTCCAGGTGAGCCCGCCTTGTTTGTATCTAAGCTCGGAACGCGTATTTCGCATCGTAGCGTGCAAAAGCGCATGGCTGAATGGGGGCAGAAACAGTCTGTCGCAAGCCATATTAGTCCGCATAAATTGCGTCACTCATTTGCGACACATATGCTCGAATCAAGCAATAACTTACGTGCGGTGCAGGAGCTTTTAGGGCACGAGAACATTTCGACGACCCAAATCTACACGCACTTGGATTTCCAACATTTGGCGCAAGCCTACGACCAAGCCCACCCACGCGCACGCAAAAAGAACGGGGAGTGAGCCGAAGTATGAAATTTTATCGCCGTATCGAGCCTATTAAGGCAATGACCTTTGACCTAGATGATACCCTCTATGACAACTATCCTGTGATCGTTCGCATGGAGCGTGAGTTGCTATCTTGGCTCAAGCACCATCATCCAGCGGTTGCTCATATGAACAAAGCGGATTGGTTTGCTCTCAAACAGCGAGTTGTGCAGCAACAACCCGAGCTGAAGAGCGATGTCACTTTATGGCGTTTAGTGCAACTTCAGCAAGCCTTCTCCCAAGTAGGCTACGACGAAGACGCAGCACATGCCGCTGCGAAAGCCGCAGTAGACGTTGCGTTGGACTGGCGTAACCGTTTTGAAGTGCCGCAGCAAAGCCTCGATGTACTGGAGGAACTCACGCAGCACATCCCGTTGGTGGCAATCACCAACGGTAATGTGGATTTAGACCGCATCGGTCTTACGCCTTATTTCCAACAGGTACTTAAAGCAGGACCAGATGGATTGGCGAAACCCGCAACCGATATGTTTACTAAAGCGAAGCGATTCTTGGATATCCCTGCGGAGAATATTCTGCATGTCGGTGATCACCTAACCACGGATGTGCATGGTGCAAAGTTGGCTGGTTTTGCAGCCTGTTGGTTTAATGATATGAATAAAAATGTCATTAACCATTCAAAAACACGTACTTTACCTGATATTGAAATCAATAGTTTGCAGCCGTTACTCACACTTTTTTAATTGCTTTCGCATTAATCCATTCTAATCTCATTTTGTGTCTAGAAAAGCAGCGCAAAGCCACGTAAATTATTCTCTATTAAATAAAAATAGTAACGCCACACGTCGTGGTGAAGATAGTGTTACGGCAGTGGTAGGTCCATGCGAGCTTTTTCAAAACTGGTTCACGATGTCAGTCAACTGAATGACTTTTTAGTCACTTTTCCAATTTCCTCAGATAAACAATATTTAGTACAAATATTGTCGACGCAATCGCGCGAATTTACGACCACACTTGCAGACGCCGTTTTGTCGTCGCTGCCGAATGCTCATGTTATGGGGCATAGTACGCGTAATGTAATTCTGGAAGGGGAGATATTTACCTCTGGTTGCCTAGTGAGTGTGATTGAATTTGAGCAAACCACGCTGACTTCTGCGGTACAAACATACTCTTACTCCCCTGACATTGATGGCGGGGAACTCAAGCGCTCTCTTCTAATGCAGCATAATTCACAGGTGATCCTCAGCTTTGCTGTGCAAATTGAACGACGTGACTATCCCTTGTTTCAAACCTTCGCCAGTGAAGAAGTCGTGATTTCTGGAGGGTTGGCGCAGAGTATTGACGATGGCTGCTGGGTGCTATATCAAAACCGAGTTTACGATAACGCTGTGGTTGCCGTAGCTTTGCACAGTGATACCTTGAAGCTATGGACTGATGCGTATTCGGAATGGAACCCGATTGGCATGCCACACAAAGTCACTCATGCAAAAGGAACGCGCTTGTATTGTTTAGGTGAGAAGAAAGCGCTGGAAGTATACAAGCGTTACTTGGCGGATGGCCATGACGTGACGCTGAGTCAACTGCTCAGCTTTCCTTTGTATCGAGAAAGCTTAGGGCGAAAGGAAGTTTGTACGGTAACGGAGCTACACGCTGATGGCAGTATGAGCTTCGACAGGCCCTGGTGTCTTGGTGACGAAGTGCAATTTTGCTATAACCATCCCTCGTTAACGCTCGAGCAAGTGCGGCATGGTGTGGTTGAGTTAGCCATGCACCAACCTGAAGTCGTTATGATTTTTAACTGCGCGTCACGGTTAGACTTTATTGACAGCAGCGACGAAGTCCAAGCCTTCAAAGATATTGCGACGACGTTTGGTAGTTACTGTATGGGGGAACTGCATGGTGGTATTGGTCAGCCCGAAATTCTTCATCACAGCCTGACGTATTTAGCGATGCGAGAGGGAGACGAAGTGCAAACATTGAACTTGCCTAAGTCGCCCGTTAGCTCCTCTATTTCACCGTTGTTTAGCTTGATTCGAAATGCGATCGGCGATCTCAACCATATGAACGCGCATATGGGATATCAACTCGATCGCCAAACGCGCAAGTTACAAGAAAGCTATCGACGCGACAGTCGTACAGGGTTACAAAACCGGGTCGCATTGCAAGAGCGGCTGAGTAACATCGATTTGGATGAGCATTTGTTGACTCTAAAGCTACTTAACTTTAGTCATATCAACGAAAAATACGGCTACCGAGTGGGAGATCAATTACTCAAAGATCTCTCAATGCACTTTACGAATCGACTACGAAAGCGTTTCGGCATGCCAACGGCTTTGCAGCTTTATAGTATTGGGGTTGGTGAATGGGCGTTCATATTTAAAGCTGATCAAAGCAGCGAGACCATCAAACAGCACTTTGCGCGTTTTGCTGACGCGGTAGAACAAACTAATTTTGAGCCAATTGGCCTACGTGAAATAGATTATCTTTCTATCTCGCTATGCGGCGGCTTAGTGAGTCGTCGAGATTTTCCATCCGCTTCAGTAGATGAGCTCTTACTCAAAGGCATCGAAGCGAGGCGCTCCGGTGTACGCAGTAATACCCATATCTGTAATGCGAAAGATATTGAAGTCAGTGAGGATGTGCGTAAAGAGCAACTTGGATGGCTAAGTTGCGTTAGTAGAGCCATTCTCAAACAGAACATCATCACTTATAGCCAACCCATTGTGCATGCGGGTAGCCACAAATTGGCAAGCCAAGAATGTTTGGTTCGTATTCTGGAAGCCGATGGAACGGTGATTGCGCCAGGGCGTTTTCTGCCAATTATCTCTGATACGCATCTTTACACTCGACTAAGTCGGCACATGATTCATTCTACGTTGCATTACATGCGAGATAAGCAAGGTGACTTTTCTATAAACTTATCGCCGCAAGATTTGCTCAGTGATAAAACTTTAATACTTTTAGAGCATGAAATTAGCCAGCTAAATGACCCAAGGCGAATTGGTTTAGAAGTGCTGGAATCTGAGCAGATCAAAGACTATGGCCGAATGATAGAAGTGTGCAGTCATTTTAGAAGCTTAGGGGCGCGTATCATTGTTGATGACTTTGGGTCCGGCTATTCGAATATCGATGAAATCCTAAAGTTGGAGCCAGAAGTCATAAAGCTCGATGGCAGCTTGATTCGTGATATTGATAAAGACTTAAAACAGCGCAAGATCGCTTCCCAGTTGGTGCGTTTGTGCCAGGTGTTTAACGCGGAGACGGTGGCGGAGTTCGTCCACAATCAGGAGGTGTGTACCATTGCACAAGACATGGGGGTGGATTATTTGCAGGGTTACTATCTTGGCGAGCCGACTCGACTGTTTTAATGATGTTTCACGTGAAACTTCTTGTCGTAAAAAACGCAGCGTAGGCTGCGTTTTTTGTTTTCAGCCCTAAACCACCTACTTCAGTAGGTGGTTATCATCCGTTTCGGCTTTGCCTGTAAAACTACTC
>NZ_JAWOSW010000037.1:0-15625 GCF_033338535.1 Vibrio sp. Vb2131 | reverse complement strand
ACCTTGGCGGAAGATTTCACCCCATACAGCATCGATCTGAATACCGCTTTCAGCGATGTAGATAACGTCGATGGCGAGTTAACGTTTAGCGTCTCTGGTAACAGCAACATTCAAGTGGCGATCGTCAATGGCATTGCTACGTTCACTCCAACCGCAGACTGGAACGGCTCAGAAACCCTAACCTTTACCGCCACCGATCCAAGCAGCGAAAGCGTTAGCCAAACTGTGAACTTCACAGTGGCGCCTGTGGCAGATATTGAATCTGACCGCGCGACGGTTGTGGAAGACACACCAACCATCATTAAGGTTTTAGGTAACGACACGTTCGAAGGCGACGACAAAGTGGTGTCGCTGGATACCAATAACGGTCCAGCCAACGGCACGGTCTCGGTCAACCCGGACGGCAGCGTCACTTACACGCCAAACGACAACTACCACGGTACAGACAGCTTTACCTACATCGTCACCTCCGGTGGGGTATCGGAGTCCACCACGGTGAACGTCGATGTGACGCCAGTCAACGATGCGCCAGTGGCGACCAATGACAATGCCGTTACTGACGAAGATACACCAGTGACGATTGATGTTCTGCCAAACGATACTGACATCGATGGTGATACATTACGTATTGACTCGGCATCTGTGCCGAGTGACCAAGGGACAGTCGAGATCGTTGACGGCAAACTGGTCTTCACACCGGCTGAGAACTTCCATGGTGACGCTGAAATCACTTACACCGTTACCGATGGCTCGCTGACTGACCAAGCGACGGTCAACGTCACCGTGAATGCGGTGAACGACACGCCTGTGGTTGAAAGCAACCTCGCAGACCAAACCTTGGCGGAAGACTTTACGCCATACAGCATCGATCTAAATACCGCTTTCAGCGATGTAGATAACGTCGATGGCGATCTGACCTTCAGCGTCTCTGGTAACAGCAACATTCAAGTGGCGATCGTCAACGGTATTGCTACGTTCACTCCAACCGCAGACTGGAATGGCTCAGAAACCCTAACGTTTACCGCCACCGATCCAAGCAGCGAAAGCGTTAGCCAAACGGTGAACTTCACGGTAGCCCCTGTGGCGGACATCGTGGCAGACAACGCGACGGTTGTGGAAGACACGCCGACCATCATCAAGGTCTTAGGTAACGACACGTTCGAAGGCGAAGACAAAGTGGTGTCGCTCGATACCAATAACGGTCCAGCGAACGGCACGGTCTCGGTCAACCCGGATGGCAGCGTCACTTACACGCCAAACGACAACTTCCACGGTACAGACAGCTTCACGTACATCGTTACCTCCGGTGGGGTATCGGAATTCACCACGGTGAACGTCGATGTGACGCCAGTGAATGACGCGCCAGTGGCAAACGATGATACCGCTGTCACTGACGAAGACACGCCAGTGACGATTGATGTCCTGCCAAACGATACTGACATCGATGGTGATGCATTACGTATTGACTCGGCATCTGTGCCGAGTGAGCAAGGGACAGTTGAAATTGTTGATGGAAAACTGGTGTTCACACCGGCCGAGGACTTCCATGGTGATGCTGAAATCACTTACACCGTGACCGATGGTGCACTGACCGACCAAGCGAAGGTGGCCGTTACCGTTAACCCAGTAAACGATGCGCCAACCATCAAGGTCGATGCTGTAGAAAGTATCACTGAAGACGCGGTGAGTACCGATACGGTAGTGGCAACATTGGAAGTCGCTGATACAGATACGCCAGAAGAGCAATTAACCGTTTCTTTAGAAAACAACTCAAACGGCTACTTTGCGCTAGTTGGCGATGAAGTCAAACTGACTCAAGCGGGTGTTGACGCGGTTAACAACGACGAACTCAACCTTAAAGACCTAACGATCAGCGCATCAGTATCGGATGGTGTTAATCCAACGGTTAGCGACAGTGATAGTTTGATTGTGAATCGCGTTAACGATGCACCAACAGTCGATAATGTGATTTCAGATCAAGTGTTAGCAGAAGATTTTACGATCTACACGATTGATTTAAACGACGCATTTAAAGACAGCGACTCCGCACTGAACTTCTCAGTGTCCGGCAACAGCAACGTGTTGGTGTCGATTGAAAATGGCATTGCGACCATTAGCCCAACGGCAGACTGGAACGGCTCAGAAGCATTGACGTTTACGGCGACCGATCCAAGCGGCGAAAGCGTTAGCCAAACGGTGAACTTCACGGTTGCGCCTGTGGCGGACATCGTGGCAGACAACGCGACGGTTGTGGAAGACACGCCAACCATCATCAAGGTCTTAGATAACGACACGTTCGAAGGCGACGACAAAGTGGTGTCGCTGGATACCAATAACGGTCCAGCCAACGGCACGGTCTCTGTCAACCCGGACGGCAGCGTGACCTACACGCCGAACGACAACTACCACGGTACAGACAGCTTCACGTACATCGTTACGTCGGGTGGGGTCAGTGAGTCCACCACGGTGAACGTCGATGTCACACCAGTCAATGACGCGCCAGTGGCAAAAGATGATACAGCTGTTACTGACGAAGACACGCCAGTGACAATTGATGTTCTGCCAAACGACACCGACATTGATGGCGATACGTTAAGCATTGATTCGGCGTCTGTGCCGAGTGACCAAGGTAAAGTCGAAATTATTGATGGAAAACTGGTCTTCACACCGGCTGAGAACTTCCATGGCGATGCTGAAATCACTTACACCGTGACCGATGGTGCACTGACTGACCAAGCGACGGTCAATGTCACCGTAAATGCCGTAAACGACACGCCTGTGGTTGAAAGCAGCATTGCAGACCAAACCTTGGCGGAAGACTTTACGCCATACAGCATCGATCTGAATACCGCTTTCAGCGATGTGGATAACGTGGATGGCGAGTTAACGTTTAGCGTCTCTGGTAATAGCAACATTCAAGTGGCGATCGTCAATGGTATTGCTACGTTCACTCCAACCGCAGACTGGAACGGCTCAGAAGCGTTGACGTTTACGGCCACCGATCCAAGCGGCGAAAGCGTTAGCCAAACGGTGAACTTTACGGTTACCCCTGTAGCGGACATCGTGGCAGACAACGCGACAGTTGTGGAAGACACGCCAACCATCATTAAGGTCTTAGGTAACGATACGTTTGAAGGCGACGACAAAGTGGTGTCGCTGGATACCAACAACGGCCCAGCCAACGGCACGGTCTCGGTCAACCCGGATGGCAGCGTGACCTACACGCCGAACGATAACTACCATGGTACAGACAGCTTCACGTACATCGTCACGTCGGGTGGGGTCAGTGAGTCCACCACGGTGAACGTCGATGTCACACCAGTGAATGATGCGCCAGTGGCGACCAATGACACGGCGATTACTGATGAAGACACGCCAGTGACGATTGATGTCTTGCCAAACGATACTGACATCGATGGTGATACGTTAAGCATTGATTCGGCGTCTGTGCCGAGTGAGCAAGGGACAGTCGAGATTGTTGACGGCAAATTGGTCTTCACACCAGCTGAGAACTTCAATGGTGATGCCGAAATCACTTACACCGTCACCGATGGTTCACTGACCGACCAAGCGACGGTCAACGTCACCGTAAATGCGGTGAACGACGCGCCTGTGGTTGAAAGCAGCATTGCAGACCAAACCTTGGCAGAAGACTTTACGCCATACAGCATCGATCTAAATACCGCTTTCAGCGATGTGGATAACGTAGATGGCGAGCTGAGCTTCAGTGTCTCTGGCAACAGCAACATTCAAGTGGCAATCGTCAATGGCATTGCTACGTTCACTCCAACCGCAGACTGGAACGGCTCAGAAGCGCTGACCTTTACTGCTACCGATCCAAGCGGCGAGAGTGTCAGCCAAACGGTGAACTTCACGGTTGCGCCAGTGGCGGACATCGTGGCAGACAACGCGACGGTCGTGGAAGACACGCCGACCATCATTAAGGTTTTAGGTAACGACACGTTTGAAGGCGACGACAAAGTGGTGTCGCTAGATACCAATAACGGTCCAGCCAACGGCACGGTCTCGGTCAACCCGGACGGCAGCGTCACTTACACGCCAAACGACAACTTCCACGGTACAGACAGCTTCACCTACATCGTCACCTCCGGTGGGGTATCGGAATTCACCACGGTGAACGTCGATGTGACGCCAGTGAATGACGCGCCAGTGGCAAAAGATGATACCGCTGTCACTGACGAAGACACGCCAGTGATGATTGATGTCCTGCCAAACGATACTGATATTGATGGTGATACGCTGTCTATCCAATCGGCTTCCGTACCTGAAACACAAGGCACAGTTGAGATCGTTGATGGCAAACTGGTCTTCACACCGGCTGAGAACTTCCATGGTGACGCTGAAATTACTTACACGATTACTGATGGTGCACTGACTGACCAAGCAACGGTCAACGTCACCGTGAATGCGGTGAACGACACGCCTGTGGTTGAAAGCAACATTGCAGACCAAACCTTGGCGGAAGATTTTACGCCATACAGCATCGATCTGAATACGGCCTTCAGTGATGTGGATAACGCCGATGGTGAGTTAACGTTTAGCGTTTCTGGCAACAGTAATGTCAATGTCTCAATAGAAAATGGCATCGCGACCATTAGCCCAACGGCAGACTGGAACGGCTCAGAAACCCTAACCTTTACCGCCACCGATCCAAGCGGCGAGAGCGTTAGCCAAACGGTGAACTTCATAGTAACGCCAGTGGCGGATATCGTGGCAGATAAAGCGACGGTTGTGGAAGACACACCAACCATCATCAAGGTTTTAGGTAACGACACGTTCGAAGGCGACGACAAAGTGGTGTCGCTCGATAGCAATAACGGTCCAGCCAACGGCACGGTCTCGGTCAACCCGGACGGCAGCGTCACTTACACGCCAAACGACAACTACCACGGGACAGACAGCTTTACCTACATCGTTACGTCCGGTGGCGTCAGTGAGTCCACCACGGTGAACGTCGATGTGACGCCAGTCAATGACAAGCCTGACAGTGAGGACTTTACGCATGTGACTGACAAGCCTGTGACGCAAGTTGTATTTGATACTGATACGAAACCTTTAGGTGATGGCGACTCTCAAGATCATATCGCGGATGTTGAAGACGACTTAAAAGGCAACGATCTACATGTCCGAATTACTGAACTGCCAACCTCAGGTACGTTGTTCTTTAAAGATAGTGATGGTGAGTTGCACGAAATTAAAGAAGTAAGCGATACGCTTTATGACAAACACAGCCTTTACTATGAAGCTGATAATGTTGGCTTCTTATTAGGTATCAAAGATCGTCCAAATACGCCTAATGGCTCGGAATCTACAACAGATTTCAATAACTGGGGATTAAGTGAGGATGGTGGTTCATCACATTCCCGTACTGAGCATTTAGCAAATGGAGCTTCTATCACCATTTCTTCTGATAGCGGTGAGCTTGCGCAGTACAACCGCCAGGTGTCACACATCGGCAATGGTATCGCTGACAATGATGGGCAGGGTATTGAGAAAGGTGAAACGATTACGATCGATTTGTCTAATAATCCTGTGGGCAGCGTAAACCTTGGCTTAGATGGATTAGGTGGATTGTTTGATTACGGTGATGACAACGCAGCACTTATTACGGTTACATACTTAGATTCAAATAATGTCCAACAGACTCAAACGTTCGAGTTTTTGAAGCTTGAAGGCAACTTCATGCTATTCCAAGAAACAAGCGTTGGTTATGGGAAAGATCTAGCTCTTCCTGAAGGTTCGGTCATTACTCAGTTAGATTTTTCTACGAAAAATGAAGGGAACTGGGAGTTACGTTATGTAGAAGGTGTACCTGCCGAAGACAGCTTTGGATATGTGGCAGTCGACTCTGAAAATGGCGTTAGCGATCCATCTACAGTCAATATCGTTAATGAAATGCTAGATGGTAATATTGCTGAAAATGGGCCAAGCCTGTCTGTGGTCGGTGATAGCGTGACTGAGGGTGACAATGTCACGTTCTCGGTTGTTCTAAATGAAACCACCAGCACTGCCGTTAAGTACCAAGTTGATATGCTTGCTCAAGGTTCTTCAGTTGATAAGAATGACGTAAATCTATCAAATGCAACCTATACAAATGGTGTTGTTTTCTTAGGTGGTTACTTGATTGTTCCTGCAGGTATAAGTAGCTTCGAAATATCGATTCCGACTATTGATGACTTGGTTGTGGAAAGCAGCGAAACGATCGTTCTTGAGATCGGCGGTGAAACGGGGACGGCAACAGTTCTTGATAATGACAGTACAAAACTTAGCGTAGTAGATGCCGGCGATGTCATTGAAGGAACTGACGCAATATTTACCGTTTTACTCTCTAACCCTGTTCAAGAGGCCGTTGTCGTCAATCTGAAGTCAACAACAAATGATAGCTATACTGCGGAAGATGTTGATTTAGGCACTATGGTAGTGACCTATGTGGATACTCATGGTCAAACTCAAACATTAGATATGGCGCCTAATGGAGACGTTACCATACCTCCAGGTGTCGCTGAAATTAAAGTCGCAGTCCCGACCAAACTAGATAATGTCCATGAAGGTGATGAGAGCTTTGGTCTGACGGTTACGGAAATCGGTAGTGTCACCAGTAATGGTATTGCAACTGGTAACGCAAATATTGTGGATTCTGATCCTGCACCTTTAGTTAGTATTAGTGCCGATCAAAACAGCGTAAATGAAGGTGAAACGGCAGGCTTTACGCTGACACTTGATAAAGTTGCAGATGAGAGTGTTACGGTTCATGTCGAATATAGTGGCGTGGCCCAAGATGGAAAAGATTTTGTTGGCGTTCTGAGTGTTGAAGTTCCTGCGGGTCAATCTTCAGCTGCTCTTGACTTACTGACGGTCACCGATGGTATTTATGAGGGCGCAGAATCTTTCACAGTAACCATTAAAGAGGTTGATGGCGCTGATGCGAGCATTGCTTCAAATAACAGCGCAAGTGTTGTGATCGTTGATGCCCAAAGTGCACCGAAAGTGACTATTAGCTCAGATCAATCCTCAGTTGATGAAGGTAGTGATGCAAAATTTATCGTCAACATTGACCAAAAAGCAGATGAAGATGTACTGGTAACATTCACAATCGGAGGGAATGTTGATGACAAAGATTATATTGCTCCAAGTACGTACACAGTCACGATTCCAGCGGGTAAAACGTCGGCGCCGATTGATATAAAAACTCTCGATGATGGTATTTACGAAGATCTTGAAAACCTAACCGTGACTCTAATTGATACGGTTGGTGCAGATTCGACGCTTGCAAGTGACTCGAATGAAGCAACAGTCTCTATTATAGATGCTCAGCACGCTCCAGAGTTTATTTCTGGCGGCGATAGTGCTGGTGACAAACCAAATGATGATGTTTACGACTTCGGGTCAGTTAACGAAAACACGGTGAGTGGGGCCGTTATCGGCACGGTCGTTGCTGAAGATCACGATAATGACGTGCTTGTATACCGCTTTGCAGATGGCTCGAGCACTAATGGTATTTTTGATATCGACCCGACAAGTGGAGAGATTTCATTGAACAAGACAATCGATGATGTTGACTTGGGCGATTATACGCTTCAGGTTGAGGTTATCGATGGAACTGGCGGGATTGATACTGCCGAGGTAAATGTTTCTCTGGTAAATGTGAATGATGCTCCTGAATCTTCGCCTTCAGTGGTTGAGATGAATGAAGATACTCAAGTGATGCTTGATTGGTCATCATTCGGTATTAGCGATGTGGACTCTGATGTATCAGATCTATCCGTCCAAATTACAACGCTTCCTAGCGATGGCTCATTAGAGTACAGAGATTCGCAAGGCGATTGGCAGTCTGTACAAATCGATCAAGTCCTCGATAAATCGCTTTTTGAGGAAAACGGTGTTCGTTTTGTACCTGAATTAAATGAATCAGGCAGTGACATCTTCGGCGGAAATCAAGTCGGAGATCAGGAATCTAGTTACGCTCAAATTGGTTTTAAACCGACAGATGGGCAGAGCTCTGGTCAAGAGTCGACACTGACAATAGACGTGAACCCTGTAGCTGACAAACCGAACTTAATTGCAGTGACGCCATTAAACTCATTGCCTCAACAAGAGTTTAACGTTACGACATGGAGTAATGTTCAAGTTGGTTCTAGTGATGGTATGGGGGTCAATGGAGAGACTCTAATCTCAGCGATCAACGCTCTTAATGAAGCCGATGGTACTCGATTGAGTTGGGCAAATGTGGAAGATTTAGGGACTCATGCAACCTTGGCAAATGAGGCCGTTCTAGTCACATCTCTTGTTTATCTCGAAGCTGGCTCGAGTTACGACTTTGTCGGTCAAGCCGATGATAGCCTTGCAATCAAGTTGGGTGGTACGTTACTTGATCAAGCTCGTTGGGGGAGCGACAGTGGTGATATTAAGGGAGCTAGCTTTACCCCTTCGGTATCTGGCTTTTATCCAATTGAAATTTATCACCATAACCAAAGTGGTCCGGGTAACTTTAATGTGGATGTATCCATTAATGGACAAGCGCCTGTCAACCTGAGCAATAGTAGTCTTTACGTAGTTAGTGATGAAAGTGCACTAGAAGCAACTGATATCAGAACGTCTGAACTACAAGAAGTTAATGGTGTTGCGTTTTACGAAACATACCAGCTGAACGAAGGGTTACAAGATACAGCGATACCGCTCTCTGAAATTAAAGCAAGCTTAAATGATACAGATGGCTCTGAATCACTTAAAGTCACGCTAACTGGCTTACCTGTAGGTGCGATCCTTTCAGATGGAAATAGTTCTATTACTGTCGCAACTATTGATGAAGAACTGGACGTGACAAGTTGGGCATTAGATGCACTTACTGTGACTCCACCTGCGGGCTCCCATGATGACTTCACTATCAATTTGACTGCAACGAGTACAGAAAGCTCGAATGGTGATTCAGCAGAATCTAACTTGGCGATCAATGTTGTAGTACATGAGAACTTACCGACGGAAACGGAAAGTGATTTGGGCGAAACCATAGAAGACAATACTCTACAAGGGAATGTATTGCTTAATGACTCTGACGGCGACAATATTCTGATGGTAGATCATCTTACTATCGATGGTGCTGATTACGAGGTAGGCGAAAGTGTTTCTTTGACTAGTGGTACGTTACTAGTAAACCGAGATGGTAGTTACATATTTGAACCTGCTGAGCATTGGTCAGGTGACGTTCCATTAATTAGCTATACCACAAATACTGGCGTAACAAATACACTTGATATCAATGTTGTTGCTATCGCAGATGCACCTACGATCACGATCAATGTTGGCGACTTAGTTAAACGAGATGCTATTGATCCAAACCATCACTTAGCTACATCGGCAATAAATAATACCAATACCGAAAATGAGGCTGTCGCAGCCAACCTTGGGTTGGATAATGCAGTACCTAAAATTAATACACACGCTGGTGTTGTGTTGGGAGTCAATACTGACTTAAGTGACACCGACAGCTTGTTTGTTGGGACAGATTTCAACGATGTATTCTATGGTGGCGGTGGCGATGACGTATTTGTTGGCGGTGGTAACAATGATACGTTTTATGGTGATGACGCGACCAGTCTTACTCTGCATGATGGTAAAGATACAGTCTACTTAACAGGGAACTTTGATGACTACAAAATGACCTTCAAAGACGATCATGGAGGTAAAGTTCCATATTGGATTTTATTAGATAGTCGTTCTATCGATTCGGTAAACGATCATACAGGTAGTGATGACCGAGGTGATCATTTATATGAAATTGAACGCGTTGTTTTTGCAGACAAAATTGTTGATTTGAAACCTGATGGCACTTATGAAGTGCTTCAAGATCGCTGGATTTCGGTCGATGTGGATGTTGATCTAGTTGATGTCGATGGAAGTGAGGATTTAGCGCAGACTGCTCTTGTACAAGATCTACCAGACGATGTTGACGTGTATGTTGATGGGGTCGCAATTAAGCAAGATTCAAATGGAGATTACCCTGTCACTCTTGGTACAGATGGTAAGCTTTCCATGGATATCAGAGTGCCATTCGATTATGAAGGCAGCTTAGAGTTCCCGCTAAGCGTTACTGCTACGTCTGTTGAAGGATCAAATAATGACGCAGCTTCAACAACTGAATCCGTTGAGCTTACAGCTCGTGACTATGTGTTGGAGTCGGGATCACATGGGAATGATCAGATAACGGGTAGTGATGATCACGATATTATTGTTGGTGATGTTCAAGGATTGGAGATCATTGCAGGTCAGGACTACAACATCGCATTTGTTCTGGACACTTCATGGAGCATGGGTAACTGGGTAGGAACTGCGAAGCAAGAAGTGCTAGATGTGTTTGATGAGCTGTTAAGTGCGGTAAATCAAGGAGAGAAGCCAGGGACAGTGAATATTCACCTTAGTGAATTTGCTTCAAGTGCATCAGCGGTGATTTCTGTTGACTTGAGTTCTCTTACAGCAAGAAAAGAGTTTGTAGAAGAGTTGAATCGTGTAATTGATGATGAGGGTTCTGGCGGCACAAACTATGAGGCGGGCTTACAGTCGGCCGTTGAATGGTTCAGCAGTCAACCTAACCCTAATGGCCAAAATATCACGTACTTTGTTACGGATGGTCAACCAAATAGAGCAACATACCTCGATGGTGTAGCACCGAGTGAATTCTCGAAAGTGATTTTGGACGTCGATAATTCTGGCAAGCTTGTTACCCTGCAAGATATTGCGAGTAAAAACAATTACTCATACGGACAAACCGTTACCTACAAAGGTGATGTCGTTATAGATAGTTACGGTAAGGTTTATTCACCGCTAACAGGAAGAATCCTTGGCGATATCGACAGATATTATGGCTCTATCCGTTATTACGATGAAGTGAATAGCTCGACACAAGCTCAACACATGTATCAAGTACTAGCGGCATTTTCCTCTATAGAAGCGATAGGTCTTGGGAGTGGCGTTGATGAACATACACTCAAGCAGTATGACACTGATGGTGTGGTAGAGTCAGATATTGATGTTACTAAGCTTGCTGAAACGATATTGGGTCAAGATGTACCTCTCAAACAAGGTTCAGACACTATTCAAGGAGGTGAAGGTAACGATATCTTGTTAGGTGACTTAATTGAGTTTGGTGGTAATGAACAAGGCTTAAGTGCGATTCAATCACATGTGGCGCAGCAAACGGGTCAGGATGTGTCTACCGTTGACGGCGAAGATATACATGAGTACGTTAGAAATAACTTGGAAGAATTCAACCAAACTCACCAAGGAGATAAATCGGATAATTTATATGGCGGCGCTGGTGATGACTTACTATTTGGTCACGGTGGCAACGACATACTCGTTGGCGGTGAAGGGGATGATATTCTGATTGGTGGTTTAGGTAGTGATACTTTAACAGGGTCAGAAGGGGCCGACATCTTTAAGTGGAGTGAAGTCACTAACGATGTTGATACTGTCACTGACTTCAATAAAAATGAAGACGCTCTAGACTTCTCAGATCTGTTTGACGACTTATCTAAAGATGAAATTGGAGAGCTTCTTAATGATCTTCAATCAGGTGATCATACTGGTGATGTCGGAGAGTATCATGTAGAAGTGGCACCAGACGGGGGATCTGAGGCAAACCTGAGTATTACAAAAGGGAGTTCGACATTGGACATCCATTTTGACGGTGCAAGTGTTGATGATGTGACTCAAAGCTTAATTGCGAGTTTAGAAGCTCAGTACAAAGATATGTAGTAGCGCTAAACTGTAGTCAAATTTAAAATCAAAAAAGGTCTAGCAATTTGCTAGACCTTTTATTTTTACGGTCTGTTTATTGTTGTGCTAGCTTTTTGGAAGTGTTGTGAAAACGGTCCATTCTTTCTTCACTTCACCCTTGTGGCCAATCACTGTTGCGGTTACTCGACGGTTCAATGCGTGACTAACTTGGTCTGTACCTTGTGTCGCAAGTACTGTGTCTCCATAGCCGACAATGGTAACTCTATCTCCACTAATGCCGTTCTTCATGAGCTCTTTTCTAACGTTTTCAGCGCGGCGCTTAGATAAGTCAAGATTATGTTCTGCAGTACCAGTGCGACTAGCATAACCTTGAATCTCTATAGACGTGTTCGGGTACTCTTTCAAAAAGTCGGATAGTTCAAGAATTTGTTGCGTAAAGATAGGGTTGATCACATCGGAATCGTTCGCAAATAGTACTCGAATTTGCATTTCTTGTGAGGAGTCAACGTACGAACCACAACCGTCGTTGTCTATTTCGGCACCCAAAGGTGTACCCGGGCACAAATCTCGCTCGTTAATGACTCCGTCAGAGTCATCATCTATATGATCAGCCCACTGATCGGCAATTGGGGTATCTATGTAATCATGTTCATCACCACGATCTGATGAACTGCATGCGGAGAGCATTAATGAGAGTGTAATAAAAGCTATGTGTTTCATAATTAATACTCCACTTCTTCTAGCCATTCTTTAGGCATTTCAACCCTTAATGCACTCAACAGTTGCCCAGTTGCGTTCATCACTCGATATTTGGCGTACTGCTCTGCGTATTTAGAATCTAAGTAGTCTTTACGCGCCTCAAAGAGCTCGTTTTCAGTGTTCAATAGATCAAGCAGTGTTCGTTTACCGATGCGATATTGCTTCTCGTAAGCAATTACGGTCTCAGACGCAGAGTCTACATGATCTGATAGAAACTCTTTTTGTTGTAATGTTAAATCAAGCGCACTCCAAGAAAGCCTTAATCCTTCTTCAACATTGCGATAGGCACCTTCACGCAAGTCTTTTGCTTTATTTAGCTGGTAGGCAAAGTTTTCTGAGTTCGCTGCATCACTGCCACCATTGAATAGGTTGTAGCGTAGACGCAGCATGGCAAGTGTCTCATCACTTCGACCTTTTAAACCATCAGCGTCGTCACGCCATGTTTGCGAAGCTTCAATTGAAATGGTTGGGTAATTAACACCTTTAGACTGTTTGTATTGAAACTTAGCCGAGTCTACGTCTGCGAGCGCCACTTGAATAACGGGATGAAGTTCAAATGCCAAGCCTACCGCTTCATCAACCGTGTACGGGATAAAGTTTTGGTCCGCTCTCGGAAAGATTAACCCTTGTGGTGTTTGACCGACTAAACGAGTGAACATCGTGTGAGAGTCATACAGGTTATTTTGAGCAGCAGCTAAGTTTCCGTGTGCTTTTGCCAAACGTGCTTCTACCTGCGTCAAGTCAGCAGTAGAGCCGATACCCGAGTTGACTCGTTTTTTAATGTCATCGTAAATATCTTTATGAACAGCAAGGTTGTTTTCTGAAAGCTTTAGGACTTCATACGCTTTAACAGCGTCCAAGTACACTTTAGTCACTTCAAGTGCCTTATCTGAAGCATCTGCTAAGAGTTGAAATCTAACAGATTCAGCATCAGCTGCGGTTCGATCAATATCATTTAACGTAGCGCTACCATCCCATATTAGTTGGGTCAGTGTCACTGAAGCTTCCTTTCGAGTGTAATCCGTGTCTCCTCGACCAACTTCATCTGACGGGTCTAATCCTTCATATCCAATTCCAGCATCTAGATCAACAGAGGGGAGGTAAGCACCTGATGAAGCTTCATTTATGTACTTCTGGCTCATAAACTCGTTAAATGCACTTTTAATATCGGGGTTATTTTGTAGCGTCTGTGCAACCGCTTGCTCTAGAGTTTGACCGAAAACTGGTGAAGACACTATTAAGCAACAGCAGGCTATATGTACTCGATTCCATCTCACGTTAGTTCTCCTAAAATCATGTCGCTCTTATTCTGTTTCATATTTGAGACGAGAAGTTACAAACAATGAATTTTCTTAGTGCGTATTATCAACTTGTTGATGTTTAAATGTTTAATTCAATAAAAAACAACAATCTTACTCTCTAAACTCTAGCATACGAGGCAAAGCTTGCTTGGTAAGTGGTCGATTTTTTCGTAGAAAACCTTTTTATCTTAAGAGCATAGCGGAAACTGGTTTAAATGAAGGCAAATTCTTCGGTTATTTTCCTTATTACTCTCAAAAAACTAAATCCTCTTGGAATAAAACGAAAAATTCATATTTTGTCTAAACTATAGACGTGTTTAGTGCAGTAACAAGCCTTTAATTAAACTAATACAAGGATGAAGAGCATGGATCGAGTAGCGTTAAGTTCATTGATGAGCAATGTCGTGGTTATAGGGCTTGATGGGAACCTGAGAAGTCTTGAAAGTGGTCAGCTACCTCAGCCTGGTGAATTAATTATTGAGGAAGTTTCTGATACATCAGAATTAATTGTACAACAGGTAACACCGCAAGGTAGTTCAATTAACGTTACTGATGATGTCACTGCGCTAATCGAGGCTATCGCTAGTGGAGAAGACCCGGCTGCTCTTGGTGAGGATTTTGAGCCAGCTGCTGGTGAGGAAAGTGGTTCTAGCCCCCAAAATACTGGTGCAATAGATCGTACTGGCGCTGAATTGTTGGCTAGTACGAATTTTGAGACCGTCGGTATTGATGGAATCGGACTATCTACAACTCAAGCACTATCTTTGTTGGATCTTTTCAGAGTAATTAATGGCCCTGTACCACCGACTATATTAGTTCAAGAAATATCTAGTCCGACTATCAACGAAGGTGACCAAGTTGTATTCGATATTACTCTAAGTCAAACAACTGAAGACAATACTGATGTCATTCTTTCTCTCCTTGATGGAACCGCAACAGGCGGCTCAGCTGACGATAACGGGAGTGACTACGTCAATGAGCGTGTCCTCATAACATTTTCTGATGGTACAACAGAAGAAGTTTCAGTCGGTGAAAGCGGAACCTTTACCATTTCGATCCCACCGGGTGAAAGTGGCTTTACGGTCTCTATAGACTCTATTGACGACTCTATATTTGAAGGCCCAGAAACGTTTACGCTCTCTGGCACGACAGAAGAACAAAGCACACCTGTTACTGGGACTGCCACTATTTTAGATGATGGTAGTGGACCTGGCTCAAATCCTGATGATGATCGCCCAGCGGTAACGATGAGTGATGCAGGTACGGTTAATGAGGGTGACACAGCGAACTTCAAAGTGACGCTGTCGAATGCCTCCGAGTCCGCTGTTCAAGTCGAGCTAGGCCTGAACTTAGGCGATACCGAAGTCGGTGACTTAGGTACCTTAGAATACAACACGGGAAGCGGTTGGGTGACAGTGCCAAACGATGGCGTAGTCACGGTGCCAGCAGGGCAAACTGAGTTTGATGTGCGCATCGCTTCCATTGATGATGCGGTGTACGAAGGCCCAGAAGATTTCAGTGTCACGGTAACCGGCATTGGCGCAGTACAAGGCAGCGATACGGGGACGGCAACGATAGTGGATGACGGCAGTGGCCCGGGTCCCGATCCGGATGATGACCGTCCAAGCGTGACTATTTCAGACGCTGGCACCATCAATGAGGGTGAGACAGCGAACTTCAAAGTGACGCTGTCGAATGCCTCCGAGTCCACTGTTCAAGTCGAGCTAGGCCTGAACTTAGGTGACACCGAAGTTGGAGACTTAGGCACCTTAGAATACAACACAGGCTCCGGTTGGGTTGCAGTGCCAAAT
>NZ_JAWOSW010000036.1:0-18095 GCF_033338535.1 Vibrio sp. Vb2131 | reverse complement strand
GAGTAGTTTTACAGGCAAAGCCGAAACGGATGATAACCACCTACTGAAGTAGGTGGTTTAGGGCTGAAAATAAAAAAGACGCCGAAGCGTCTTTCCAAACCAGTTTAAAAGCAATATTCCGTAAAGTTTAAACAGAGAGGTTAAACGGGATGCTTAAAGCACTCATTTAATGTCATTCCTATGGCACGCAGCACGTCTCTTCTTGTGATAACACCAACCAACTTACCTTTGCCATCCACCACTGGATACATTTTCGGCTTTCCAACTTTCATCATGTCAGCCAGTTCAATTACTGACATTTCTGGAGAAACAGATAAGACATCATCATGCATACACTCTTGTACCGTATGTGTATCTTGGCAGTGATAACTTGCTTTCACCAACTTATCTAATAAGTCTTGCTCCGATAAAAACCCAACCACTTTTTCATTTTCATCAATGACAGGGCCACCTAGTGTGACACTTTGCATTACTTTGTTTAAAGCTGCCGAAAGTGACATATCTTTCGTGAAAGTCACCGCTTGCAACGTCATGTAATCTTTTACTTTTAATGAATGCATTCTTATCTCCTTAAGGGCATTTTATTGCGGCCTTTAGATAAGTGTCGCCTAATTTCCTGATTTTACTAAATGGAAAGGAGTAATTTTATTTATAGGCACAGCCTATTGAACTAAAACAAAATTAACTCACCGAACAACATTCACTGTATTTCGTTAAACGCAAGATTCAGCCAGGCTGATTTTTCTAGGCAATAAATACAACAAAGCCAGTCAAATTGACTGGCTTTGTTATTAAGTAATTGTTGCGTTAGCTATGTTGGCGGCGCATGTTGTCTAAAATAATGCCAGTCGCCATCGCGACATTCAGTGATTCGGCACCGCCAAACGCCGGAATCGTGATTTTATCTGTCACGAATTTTGCTGCGGCTTCGCGCACACCATGAGATTCGCTGCCCATCAACAAAATACCTTCAGCAGCGAAATCCGTTTTATGAACGCTCTCTCCTTCCAAAAACGCGCCATATACTGGCAATTTGGCGTGTTCCAAGTAACTTGGCAAATCCACCAAACTCACTTGTACGCGGCCAAAGCTGCCCATGGTCGCACTGATCGTTTTAGGATTATAAGGATCAGCACAATCTGTACTCGCAATAATGTGCTTGATGCCATACCAGTCTGCAACACGAATAATCGTACCTAGATTACCAGGGTCGGATACACCATCTAGCGCAATCATCAAGCCTTTCGCTTGAGGCTCTTTTACACTCGGAATTTCAACCACAGCAATGGCCGCATTATTGCTCACAAGCGTGCTCGCTTTGGTCAATTCATCAAGCGATGCTTCAACACAATCAAAACGATTTAGCGTACCAGCATTTTGTTCGAGAAATGCCGCTGTTGCAAAAACCTGCTTCACCTTCAATGAACTACTTGCTAGCTCTAGTACGTTCTTTTCACCCTGAACTAGGAATAAGCCATGCGCTTTACGCTGTTTCTTTTGACCTAAAGCACGAAGCAGTTTTAATTGGTTTTTTGAAATCATTAAAGTATCCCAGGTGAAAATGGTTATTCGGCGAGCGTACCCTAAACAATCTTCACGACAGTTCGGTATCAAGCGGATGAGATTATAAATTATACCTAAATAACCTCAAGAAGCTTGATCATCAGAAGACGTTGAACACCAAGCGTAGCCAAAATAAAAGGAGGCTCAAAAACGAAAAAAGCCCTGCGATAACGCAGGGCTTTCAAAGGGTGGGACCCCAGCCACATCCCGGCACACAAGTCACACGCTGCGGCTGCTTCCTTCCGGACCTGACCGAGTTCACGAGCTATTGTTGCGAGAGGACCAGAGCCCCATAATTCTTTTCGAGAGGTCTTGCCTCAATCGATGGGGCGATTATTCAGTATCAGCTCTCATAATGCAAGAGCAAAAACCTTGAATTTCATCATTTCATTACCGTTTGAACAAAACTCGATCAATTCATTCCTTTATGATGAAACCGTGCAGTCACGATAAGAGGAGTCGTGCCGTGAGGACTGCTTACTCATGTACATGTCTTCATCAGCCAAATGCATCGCTTGCTCTAAGCTCATGTGCCGTTCCCTTTTTGCAGAGAAACCAATAGAGATACTTATAGACTCCAAATCACTACATAATTTGCCTTTCACATCGATTCTACTGAGCTCTCTCATTGCTCTAGTTAACTCGGCTTGCGTAGGATAACCCAGTAATATGAACTCATCCCCTCCAATTCGATAACATCTTCCCGACCAGACATAATGAATTTTTAGCGCCAGTAGTTGTAAAACTTCGTCCCCAGCGCGATGACCATAAGTGTCATTGATTCGTTTGAAATGATTAATGTCTAAGTAAAGTATGGATAGATCTTTGTTTACTCCTTTTCGATACTTTACTTGCAACGCACGACGATTCCTTAACCCTGTTAAGTTGTCAGTGTTCGATTGACGGTAAAGATAAAGCGAAACACAAATAGCAAACAATAATACAAAGATAAACACAGCTTGTGTTTGCGTCGCTAATCGAATCTCATATTCAAGTGCGGTACGCCAATCTGGGCGTACATCGTACTGAGCAATGATCTTATCAACTTCTAACATCGCTATCGCTCGACTGAAGAAAGGCGCAAGCATGGCTCCTTTTTCATTCGCGACCAATCCAACAGAGAGTTGTGACTCATAAAACTCGCCAATAGCGGTATCCTGCTCTATCGGAACCAATTCACTGAGACGTAAAAAATGATTGAGCATCGCCGTATCCATCGGAATGTAATCGACTTCTTCATTTAGTAGCCCCTGAATGAGCTCTTGTTGGGTACGATAACGTTTGAGTTCTTTTAGCGGTAACAGTTGCGTCATCATTTGATCGAAAAAGTCATCCTTAACTACGCCAATCCGCTCAGATATCAACTGTGAAACATGAGAGTATGTGCTCGGTTTGTAACCTAAACGCTTGACCATCACCGATGCTGGCGCGTAATGGGGCTTTGGAAAGTAGCTAAATGCGCGCCGCTCACGGCTGACCGTTAACGGCGCCAAAATTTCGAAATTACCTTGGATAAACTCATGGTACATAGAACCCCAGCTTTCACCAGGCTCACTAATGATCAAGCAGTTTAAAGCCAAGATCTCACAGCTTCTCAGGACTACATCAGCCGTCATCCCTTCGACACTACCATCTGCGTTGTATACAACATATGGAAAGATAGATTCGAGCTTAATCCGTATTGGTTCATTAAAATCAAGGGGTAATAAACGAATAGAATCACGCAACGCTGCTCGCCTTAATTCAAATTGATACTGGGAAATTTCTTCGCGAAGCTGCTTTTGCACCGCTTCCCCGTGAATAAACGTAGCGAACGTGTCCAACTCTTCAAGATGATGATCTTTTTTACTGATGATGGATACGGGCTTTATCGAAATCTGATCATTGAGCATCTTGGCGTCAAACCCCTCCATCAGCATCGGCTTGAGCTGGTTAATGGCATCGACAACGCCATCCACAGCACCTGAACGTAGCAGTGTTACTGCTTGTTCGTGACCTTGATAAGAGATCTGTTCTAGCTCAGGGTAGTGTTGTTTAAGTAATTGGGCATAAACTGTATCTTTGGGGACGCCAACACGCGAAATGTCACTCAACGTCGAATCTTTTAAACCAAAGAGGTAGGTATATTCGATATTTGTTGGGCGGGAATAACTAAAACGTTGAGCACGTTCTTGTGTGTAAGTGATATTCGCAGCAAAGTCCGCTTCCCCATTCGCTACTGAATTTAGAATGGCATCAAAGCTGGAGTAGTTCACGTATTGAACGGTAAAGCCAAACTCCTTTGAAGCAGCATTGAAAAGAACACGAGTGACGACATCATCCGCTTCAGTCGCGACTTTATAATGAGCAATTAAAGGGGCTTCGGCTTTTACATTCAAACTCAAGAGGCAACATGCAAAAAGCAACAGTGTTCGAGCAAAAGTTGTCATGACAAACTTATCTTAAATCAACCACTTATATTGTGGTTATTATTATTGGAAGTGTAGTAAATATGAAATGAAGAACATATACTAATCTCCATTTTGTTCCACAACCAATTCGATACTCTGCCGCACATGTCACTTTTTACCTGACTAAAAACTCATAATTCAGCCTGTTCATCGCTACTACGTAAAATATAGTCAGTCATCCAAGCCGTCCCTAACAAACAGATCCAAACCACGAAAACAGGGTTTGGCACATCCGTGGTCGGGCTGACGACTAAAGCGGCAAAACCCACAGTCGGCAATGTCCAACATAATAATTTGCTCCAACGAATGGTATGTTGAAGCTTCGCAAGTGCTTCCATTGACGCTAACATTCCCGTCAAACTTAACGCCATAAGAACGGCGTACGGTAGGCCTGCAATCCACAATGGGAGCAACAAAAACAACGGCCACCAGCTGTGTTTATTGGATGGCGTCCAATGCGCAGCCGACCACCACATCGCCATAACCGCAATGGTTTGAACCACTGTAACCCAAGCAGAACCATCCAGCTTACCGCCTTGCTGTGTGACCATAAGACCAACTTGCAGTGTAAGTACAATAAGACCAGCGGTGAGCAACACACCTAAAGAGCTTCTACGAGAAAATACCACCATTAAAAGTGGGAAAAGGATCAAAACACCAACCGACAAAGCAATTGGCTGCATTGAGAGTGTCGCACCAAAAGCCATCATCGCGCCCAGCAATACTAAGCCAGCGAACCCACCTTGTGGCAGAACCCACAGCGCGGGGATCATAAGTGCAAGAACGGGAATGTCACCCTCGCTCAAACTCATCGCCCGAACACAGACAACAGCGAGTAAGGTCGTAACGAAAAATTGAAGTGTCGATAAAATCATAGCGCCTCCTGGCTTCCCCACCTACTTGGTAACTCAACGGCAAAAACTGGGATTGAAAGTCGTTGAGAGGGTCTAGATTCAAGCTTAGCTTGCGTTTGCTTCATGCTGTTTAAGGCTCATCAACCAACGACACTAAAGAACAGAAAATGTAATTCTTCAAAGTGAGTCGCTGGCAACACAAGGGTTAAGAACCGTTAGCAATATACAAGTCCAATGGTTTACCATTCCTTAGTAACCCAAAATAGACACTTTTGAGTATGGACCAATTTTTAGCGCAAATCTTTGCTGTAATTCACCAAATTCCAAAAGGAAAAGTCTCCACCTATGGGGAAATTGCCAAAATGGCCGGTTATCCGGGCTATGCGAGACATGTTGGTAAAGCACTGGGCAACTTACCAGAAGGCAGTAAACTCCCCTGGTTTAGAGTGGTAAATAGCCAAGGAAAAATATCTTTAAAAGGCAGAGACTTAGAGCGACAAAAAAAGAAATTAGAAGCAGAAGGGATTGAAGTATCGGAAGTTGGCAAAACTTCACTTAAAAAATACAAATGGCAGCCTTAAGCTGCCATTTTTTGTTCTCAGTACGTCGTATTAACGTGTTCCAACTAGACGAATATCTAATTGGTGAGTTTGTGCTTCATCTGTAATAACACCGTTATGTGTGTCGCTGATAAAACGCAGCTTTCCATCTACCTCAATGCGAGCACGAACGCTGTAACGATGGTTTGGTTTGATTTCATTGCTGTCGTAACTCAACTCAAAAGAAAGAGGAACTTGCTTACCTTCTGTTTCGAATGTCTGTTTCGCCAACACTTTTGCTGGCGCATCCGCCAAGGACACATCTTCTAACGCAATAGTAACCACTGCGTTTGGTGGCAAGGCAATCCGCTCGCGATAAGCCACTGTACCTGTAATCGTCTTCATTGACGCTTCTGTAGATTCCATTTCTGTATTTTGAGAAGTTTGGCAACCCACTAACGCAGCCCCATAGAGTAGAGAAGTAACAAGTAGTAGTGTTTTTTTCATATATTCCTCGAAAAGAGCATTAAACCGAGGCAATTATAGGTGTGGAATATAAAACTGTCTGCTTCCTGTCACTTTATTTGACAATAGTTTGACTGAGTTAGAATTTATCAAACAATTGATTTTGTTTCATAATTGGAACAATACTATTTCTAAGTTACTCAATAGTTCTTAACTATGCCACTTCACAAGAGTGAGGCTGTTGAGGTAACTTGGAATGAAAGACAACGGTGAGGAGACACAATGAGTAAACCACTACGAGAATTGCTCAGCCTACTACAACTCGAAAAATTAGAAGAAGGCTTGTTTCGTGGCCAAAGTGAAAACCTAGGTTTGCCTCAAGTTTATGGCGGTCAAGTAATTGGGCAAGCGCTTTCTGCTGCGCGCTACACCGTTGAAGAAACACGCACGGTACACTCCTTCCATAGCTATTTTTTGTACCCTGGCGATCCAGAAAAACCTATTATTTATGATGTAGAAAATCTGAGAGATGGCCGTAGCTTTAGCACTAGACGCGTAAAAGCAATTCAAAATGGACGCCCTATTTTTTACCTAACCGCATCCTACCATGGCGATCAACCTGGGTTTGATCATCAAAAAGAAATGCCAGATATCCCTGGTCCAGAAAACTTTGCCTCAGAGAGTGAGCTCGCAAGCCATATTGCAGAATTTCTACCCAAACGCTTACGCAAAACATTTTGCGGGGAAAAGCCAATCGAAACTCGCCCCGTTACGGTTATCAACCCTTTGAAGCCCAAAAAAGCAGAACCCAAACAGTACCTTTGGATTCGTGCTAATGGTGAAATGCCAGAGAATCAGCTAATTCACCAGTACCTTCTGGCCTACGCATCCGATTGGGGATTCCTTGTGACAGCAATGCATCCACATGAAGTCTCATTAATGACGCCTAACTTTCAAGTGGCCACCATTGACCACTCTATCTGGTTCCATCGTCCGTTTAAGATGGATGAATGGCTTCTATATGCGATAGAGAGCCCAACGGCGAGCAATACTCGTGGGTTGGTCCGTGGCGAAATATACAACCAGCAAGGTCACTTAGTGGCGACCGCCGTGCAAGAAGGGGTGATGCGCTACACGAAATAGCTCGTGTTCGCCAGACGAAAAAAGGAGTGCTGTTCCGCACTCCTTTTTTAAGGGGTATCAAACGATGATTAATTTGGTTGATACTTCATGTTAATAACCGACCATTCGTAAAGTGATTTCGGGTAACCATATTCGCCTTTCCCGTAAATGACATTTGGGTCGGCATAGAATCCACCTTTATTCGTTGCTAAAAATTCACGAACCCCACGACGGTAAGTAATCACAGGTGCTACTAACTCATACTCTACCTTTTCCATCTTCGAGTCATCAATTATTAAGAACCGAGTCATACGAATCGTGCTGCCGTTGGTGCAGTACCCTGGGTCATCATAGTCAATTGCTTCAAAAGGCTTGAGATCATCTTCGAACAGCTCTGATGTACATCCATCAAATCGAGCTAAGTGTACCCACGCTCCTTTTATTAGAGTTTGGTCATCGTTACCCACCGGCTTGAATGCAAGTAGTGCAATCTTACCTTTGCCGTATAATTTCAATTCTTCGTCCGTTGGCTCACGCACTGAACGAACGTTCATCAAACCAAACTCACTTTCTTCTAAGTTAGAAAACTTACGTGCATTTAGCGTGCTAAACAATACTGTTTGTTCAGTTTCAAGCAATGTATATTGATCCGCAACACCTTCATCTGCAAAGCTTAGATACAGCTGGACTTTCTTACTTTCCAGCGCTTTGTAATCTCGAGATTCTCCTTCCGAAACGTCGAGAGAAATCCAACGTCTTTTTACTGGTGGGAGGTCAAGTAACGTCAGCTCTTCCTTATCAACATCTAATGAAGCGACTCCTTTAATTGTTGAGCTGGATATTTGATAGCTGCGGTTTCCTATTGGTGTACCAAAATCTAGCTTAACCTTTTTAAATGGTTCAAATTCCACCTTCATTGTAGAAGCACTTAAACCAGGGTGATTCGCTTTGTTAATAGTGCCATTTACGACGATTGTTTTAGCTTTGTAGTTGCGTCCAGTAAGAGTAACCTCTAATTGGTACTCGCCTGCGTGCAGGATTTTCAAACGCCCTGTATCAGGGGAAACTAACTCGACCACAGGATCTTTTTGGTTAATAAGGCGGTAACTTGCCTTCGCAGTCCCACCACTCATCACTGGTGAGATAACACTACCAGCGGAGAATTCTACCGTTGGGTAAGTAACCGATACAGGGTTTGTGCCTTGTTTAATCGTGACCGAGAAACCACTTTCACCCGGATCCACTTTGTCGTCCCCCGCATCCGAAACAATAATTTTTGTGCTACCCGCGTTAAGAATTTGCATGGCACCCGTTTGGCTGTTTAAGGAAACCACATCTGTTGCTGCGTTGTCTGCAAATCGGTACGTAACTTCCCCAACCGTACCAGAGATTTTCGGCGCAACAAATGTTTGGCCAACCTTCCAAATCTCTTCCACATCGGATTGAACTTCAATTCGGCTCGGCGCACTCAAAATTGTCACGTAGACTTTTTGATCAGGACCAACGGTATAATTCGCGCTCTCTTTTCTGCGCACAGTTAGCGTCGCTTTACCCGCTTTATACACATGGAGACGTCCTTCACTAAAACCACCGACAACATCTGGTGCGGTGTTATCTACAATCTCAATTTGCTCGTCAGCACTCAAACCAAAATCACGGTGAAGATCAAAACTGTATTTGTTGCTGTATACAACGTCATAATCGTGCGTTGCCATGGGTTGGCCTTCAGCCTTTGCAACTTTAATGACGACATTAAATTGAATAGGTTGGTAGAACTCCCCACCATCGTCTTCAAACTTAAGGTCGTACTCACCCGCAGTCACTACCTCCAACTTGCCGTCAGTCATTCGTAAGCCATTAGGTAAGCTGCTAACTAGATTTACGTTACCTTTTTGCCCTTTAAACGCCAGAGGGATTGAAAGATTTGGTTGATAGGTAAGCGGCATTTCAATGTCTTTTATAACGGGATGAGGCGCGCGATTAACTTCAAGATCAAAGCGAGTTTTGCTTGCAGGATAATTACGCATGTCATGCTCGTAAATTTCCACTTCAGCAGCACCAACACCTTTGATCAGTAATGCTTCACCATTTTCAGTTTTAGCGACAACGTCTTCACCACGAATGATTCTCAGCTCATAGTCACCGTAGGCGTTCGTCACCTTAGGGAAAATTCGTCCACCTTCCTCATAAGTTGTGACAATATCCGCTGCGCTGATTTCTTGACGCTTGCCTTGTTTTATATCCACAAAAAATTGCGCTGTTTGCTGTTTATCCAGAAACGCGTCGCTGTAAGTTGCAGTCGCTTCAACCGTTAATCGCCCAACATTATGAACAAGAAGCAAACCCGTTTCAGGGTCTAGCAACTCGGCCACCTTGCTGTCTGGTACACTATTTATGATTTTGTAAGAAATACGTTGCGTTTGAGCTTTATCTAGACGCACTGGTTCTAACGTCAACCCTTCTCGATACTCGTCTTCAAGCAAAGCGAACTGTAATTGCCCCGGAGAGACTGCATGCAGTTTAACCGTAGCGCGAACTTGTTTCGGCAAGTAAAAGTCGTTACCTGAATCAGTAATCAGCACCGATGCCTGACCAACTGAACCTAATGAATATACCGAACCGTTCTCATCAACACGAATCAAGTTATGACCACTTTCTACCTCATAACTCAGTTCGCCTTTTTGGCCACGGACGATCAACGCTTTTCCTTCTGACTCAATCGCATTGAAATTCAGATCACTCACTGAAAGTTCAGTATTGATGCCTCGCTCTACAGTGACAGAAAATCTTGCTTCAGAAGATTCATAAGCAGAGCTACTATCTGTAGCAAGAATCGTCGCCGTTCCTGGGCGCAGAATTTGTAGTATTCCTGAGTCATTAATTTTCACGACATTTGGCGGATTAGAGTCAATGACTTGGTAAGATACCGACCCATGTACATTGCTCAGTTTTGCTTCAGTAACCGTTCCCACTCCTTCAAACTTCAACACCGTGTCTTCCACTTTTAATTGCGGACGGTTCTGCTTTGTTATCGTAGTTGGTGTCTTCGTATTGTTCGGCTTAGAGTCTCCCCCACAGCCACAGCCAGCAAGTAAAGCTGCGAGAAAAAGCAAATAGTAATTTCTGTTCATTTTTAGTAATACTTTGTTACATACAAGATGGGGCGATAATAATACGATGTTTTATTAATCACTATCCCCATTTTTGAGTACTTTATTACTTAAGTAATTGCTACTGTATTCATCCTAAAAACAAATACTCAAAAATAGCGACCAAATTACATGAAAACACAAAAAGCAAACGTTTAAATCAAACTCTTCCATTAATTTAGTAAAAATTAATATTCAATAAAATAAAACATGAAAAAGAAAGAGAAAAAATTGCGTTATTTTTCTTTCATTATGATGTACAGGATTAATGGACTGTAAAAACAAATGGTTAATGAAAAATAGAAGAGAGAATAAATATCGTTTATATTTATAAAAATCTGGTAGGAAATAGTTTTAAAAGCATAATCAAACTACCTTTTAACATTTAAAATACTAAAAGGTAGAATTAACATTAGATAGAATTCTTATAGGGCGAGTTATTTTAGGATTGGTAACTCTGTTGTGTATTTAATGGACTCCATAGCAAATGTTGAAGTCACATTAGATAGCCCTTTTACGCTATTAACTAACCGCTTATAGAATTCGTCAAAACACTTCATATCTTTGACTAGTACTTTCATCATGTAGTCATACTCGCCAGCCATACGATAAAACTCCATTACCTCAGGAAAGTCACTCACAGTTGTAACAAAATGGTGATACCAACCTTCGGAATGATCAATCGTTTTTAACTGAACAAATGCAATGAAAGATAGCTCGAGCTTTTCTGCACTTAACAACGCCACGCGTTTTTCGATGTAGCCCTCTTCTTCCAACCTTTTCAAGCGCTTCCAGCATGGTGTTGTAGTAAGATTGACTCGCTCAGCCACGTCATTTAATGACAAGGTGCTGTCGGTTTGTAGTAAAGCAAGCAGCTGCTTATCTATTCGATCTAAACTCATTTCTATAAAACCCATAAAATGTAGAAAACTTTTCTACAAAAATCTTTATTAAGAGTAACAATAGCAAAGTTTTTCTCGAAAATTATAGATAAATTATCCCTATCTAATACTTATCTATCGATTTCCCAAGGAGAGACGCCATGTGTACTGACCACAATTGGATCAACAATGCAGTGCGTAAAATTGAAGCAGACTTCCAACGTTCTGCTGATACTCATTTATTTAAACTTGAACTGCCTTCTCTTGATGGTATCGATATCTACCTAAAAGATGAGAGCACGCATCCAACAGGCTCTCTTAAGCATCGATTGGCGCGCTCATTGTTTCTTTATGCTATTTGTAATGGATGGATTGGTCCTGAAACCACTGTAATCGAGGCGTCCTCAGGCAGCACTGCCGTTTCGGAAGCGTATTTTGCGCGTTTACTTGGCTTACCGTTCATTGCCGTCATGCCGAAAACCACTGCACGTAAAAAGATCGAACAAATTGAATTTTACGGTGGTAAAGCGCATCTTGTAGAGCGCTCAGATCAGATTTATGACGAGTCTCGACGCTTGGCTCAAGAGTTAAATGGTCACTACATGGATCAGTTTACTTATGCTGAACGTGCGACTGACTGGCGCGGTAACAACAACATCGCGAACTCTATCTTTAGCCAAATGGAGTTAGAGGATCACCCGATTCCTAGCTGGGTAGTGATGAGTCCTGGAACAGGGGGCACATCAGCAACCATTGGCCGTTTTATTCGTTACCAAAAATACGACACCAAGCTTTGCGTGGTAGACCCTGAAAACTCAGTGTTTTACGACGCTTTCCAGTCAGGAAATCACTCATTGAAAGGTGATACTGGCAGCAAAATTGAAGGTATCGGGCGACCACGTGTCGAACCAAGCTTTATTGCTGGTGTCATTGATGAAATGCGCAAAATTCCAGACGCAGCCAGTGTGGCAACTGCCCATTGGGTATCTCAGCTGATTGGGCGTAAAGTCGGCGCATCAACAGGCACCAATCTTTACGGTGTGCTGCAATTGGCTTGTGAGATGAAACAACGCGGTGAGAAGGGTTCTATCGTGACGCTTCTATGTGATTCTGGAGAGCGTTACCTAGATACGTATTATGACTTAACATGGGTAAAAGAGAACATCGGCGATATTCAACCTTACTTAGCTCAACTCGAAGTCATTCAAGCAAAAGGTTGCGTTGAGCCAGCTTGTTGCGGCTCAATTAACGCTTAACGTGCAAACTGGACTTTAAAAAACAGCCCAACTTCATACGGGCTGTTTTTATCGCTGGGTTTTACTTTTTCTGGCGCGCTTCAAACGCAGCCAATTGTTCTGGCGTTGCCGCTGGTTGATGATTTTGTTTCCATTCATCGTAAGTCATGCCGTAAACACGTTCGCGAGCGTCATCAATATCTAAATCCAAACCGAGATTTTCAGCCTCAGATTTATACCATTTGCTAAAGCAGTTGCGACAGAAGCCCGCAAGGATCATCAGGTCGATGTTTTGTACGTCTTTGTTGGCATCTAAATGCGCCAATAAACGGCGAAATGTCGCCGCGTCTAACTTATCTTGTTCTTCTTGAGTCAAGTTTTTGTATTTGAATTCAGCCACTTTCCTTTCCTTCTCTCTTATTTAGCTAGCTTTCGTCACCATATCTAGTTAGTCGGTAGTCATGAGTAAGAAGTATGCTTTAGCGCAACAATTCCCATTCTAAAATCACTACCTTTGATAAAAGCTGATATGATAATTACCATCCATCCTATTGATTAAATTAACATTTAAACAAATCATTACAACGGTCTTTTACCAAGGTTATCGTCTAGTTATGAAAAACGCCATTCTATTATTGTCTGCCTTGACCATTAGCGTGCCAACTTTAGCTGCTCAAGAACAAGCTCATCAATCTTATTTTTATCTGGGTACTGGTAACGTTGGTTTTGATACACCGTACTTCGGCTCGGATAGAGACAATGAGTGGTCAACACCACATATCACAGTTGGCTGGGGTTACCATGTAAACCAATACCTCGCGTTTGAAGGGGTTCTGCGCTATTCACAAAATGAACTTAAGAACGATGCTCTAAAAACTGACTTAGATCTTCACTATTACCAAGCAGGTATGTCTGCTGTTGTAACAAGTGATAACTTAGGCGATACGCCGCTGTCACTGTTTGGTCGCGTAACTGCGCTTGGCACTCAAGCTGAAATGTATGTTCCAAACGAACAAAAAGTCACAGATGATTCAGGCGCGCTATTCAACATCGGTGCTGGTGTCCATTGGGATATGAGCAAAGATATCTGGTTACGCGCAGAGTACATTTATAATGTCGCGGATATGGGTTTTGAAGATTTTTACGACAGCTACGAAGGTGTACAAATCAGCCTAGGGAAACGCTTCTAATCGAACGCTTCCGAGCTAACTTTAAACCGATAAAGAGAAGCCGAGGTTATTACCTCGGCTTTTATGTTTTAACGTTTGATTTAAGGGTGCGCTATACGGCCCTTCGTATCATGGCTAATTGCTTTGTTTAACTCTGCTTCTACATGACCTGGTGCTTGTGTTTTCGCCGAAATCAATCGGTACATTGCCGGGATAACAAACAAGGTCACCAATGTCGCAAACCCCATCCCGAAAAAGATAACCGTACCCACGGCAATACGGCTCTCATAACCCGCCCCTGTCGATACGATCAACGGAATTGCGCCAGCAAGTGTGGTAAACGCAGTCATCAAGATTGGACGTAGACGTCGCGCGGCAGCATCAATGATCGCTTTTTCAAACCCAACGCCACGATCACGTAGCTGATTGGCAAATTCTACGATCAAAATACCGTTTTTCGTCACCATGCCAATCAACATGATCATGCCGATCTGACTATAAATGTTCATACCTTGGCCCATAATAACCAAACCAAGGAAGCCACCAAATACACCCATCGGCACCGTAAACATGACCACTAACGGGTTTATGAAGCTTTCAAACTGAGCCGCCAACACGAGATACGCCACTAGTAGTGCCAATGCAAACACAACAGCAACACTCGCTTGGTTCTCTTTAAAGTCTTTCGACTCCCCCGAATAACTCACCGAAATGTCACCCGGTAAGTTGTCGATGGCTTCCTGGTCTAGGTAATTCAGCGCATCTCCTAATGTATAACCTTCCGACAGGTTGGCAGTAATAGTGATGGACTTCTGTTTGTTGTAGTGAGAAAGACGAATAGAGGCCGCCACTTCTTCAATTTTTGTGACCGCATCTAACGTCACTAGCTGACCGCTATTCGTGCGTAGATAAATCTGACTTAAATCTGCAGCATTATTAAAGCTATTTTCATCACCGCGAAGATACACATCGTACTCTTCGCCACGCTCAACATAGGTCGTTTCGCTTTTACCACCGAGCATGATTTCTAGGGTGTCAGAAATGTCTTTAACACTGACTCCTAGCTCTGCGGCACGCTGTCGGTCAACTGTAACCAATAACTCAGGCGTTTTTTCCGAGTAATCTATCTCTGCTCCTTCCATCATTGGTGATTCTTCTGCTTTGTTCTTTAGCATTTCAGCCCAAACAACGAGCTCATCGTAATCAGAGCCGCCTAATACGAACTGAACTGGCTCACTCGAACCACCTTGGAAACCTGGCATAAATGGGAACACTCGAACATCTGGGATACCCGCCAATTCTTTCCGTACTTTGTTAAGGGCTTGCTGAGCCGTGATATCACGTTCGTTCCAATCTTCTAGAATCATGATCACAAAGCCTGTCTGGTCTCCTGCCTGGCCACCAAACGCTGGCGTTTGGATACTGAATGACTTCAGATAACCTTGCCCTAGTAATGGCATCAATCGGTCTTCGACAATATCCATATTGGCTGACATACGATTGTACGACGTAGCATCTGCACCTCGCACAAACGCGAATATCACACCGCGATCTTCTTGTGGGGTCAGCTGGGCCGGTACCTGATTCATCAAGAAATAGCTACCGCCCAAACAAGCTAGAATCACCAGGGGAGCAGCCCAACGTACTTTTAATGCGCCTTTCAATAATGCGCGATAGCCACTCTCAAGCTTGCTAAACAAGCGATCAACTGCTTCATTGAATCGATTTGGTTTTACATTCGCTTTCAAAATCTGACTACCTAATACAGGCGTCAGCGTCAGGGCAATCAAAGAGGAGAATATGACCGACATAGCCAGCAATACAGAAAACTCTGTAAATAGTAGACCTACCATGCCATCCATAAAGGAGATCGGTAAGAACACCATCACCAGCACTAATGTTGTTGCTATAACAGCAAAACCAACCTCTCTTGTGCCTTTATATGCGGCGAGTAATGGCGATTCACCGCGTTCAATATGGTGGAAGATATTCTCCACAACCACAATTGCGTCATCCACCACCAAACCAATCGATAATATCAACGCCATCAAGGTGATCAAGTTGATAGAAAACCCAAAGTAGTACGCGGCAATGAACGAAGAAATCAGAGAAACAGGAACCGTAACCGCAGGAATTAAGGTTGCACGAGCTTGGCCGATGAAAATGTACAATACCAAAATCACCAAGCCGCCCGTGATAAATAGCGTGCTGTACACCTCTTCGATTGAACGCTCGATAAACACTGTCGCGTCGTAATCTATCGCAAGACGTGTACCTTCTGGTAAGAACTTCTGGATGTTATCGACTTCAGACCTAACCAGCTTCGCAACCTCTAACGGGTTTGCGTCTGACTGCGGTACCACACCAAGACTGATGTTTACTACACCATCACTTTTGAAGGTTGAGTTTTCGTTTTCTGCACCAATGAAGACATCTGCTACATCTTTTAAATAGATAGGTGTATTGTCGCTTGCGCGTTTAATGACAAGATATTGAAAATCTTCAGGCGTGTTATAAGTACGAGCCGTACGCACGGACATTACTGTTGAGTCGTTGCGAACTTCACCACCTGGGCTTTCTAGGTTCTCACTTCGCAAAGCTGATGTAATATCCGAAGCTGTAACTGAACGTCCAGCCATTAGTTCTGGCTTAAGCTTCACGTACATGACCTTGTACAAACCACCGGAGAGATCAATGGAGCTAACCCCAGAGATCAGGCTAAAGCGGTCCATCAATACACGTTCGGCATAATCGGTTAATTGAGTACGGTCCATCTCTGCAGAACTGAGATTGATGTAGAGCGACGCCTCTCCCGAGCCATTGTTCTTATAAACAATAGGGTCATCCGCTTCATCAGGTAGCGAGCGCTGAGCACGAGCCACTGCATCACGCACGTCGCTCACACCTGTGTTGAGATCGTAACCTAACTCAAACGTGATCGTGATACGCGACATGCTGTTACGAGTAGTGGATCTAATTTCATCAACTCCACTGATCCCAGAAAGCTGGTCTTCCAAAACGGAGGTAATTTGGCTTTCAATAATAGTCGCCGATGCACCCTCATAACGCGTACTGATAGAAACGACTGGGCTTTCTATATCAGGCATTTCACGAACGGCTAATTTGGTGAATGACACAAAGCCAAACACACACAACAGCATGCTCAGAACCAACGCCGCGACAGGGCGTTTAACTGAAACGTCGGACAGTAACATTAGTTTTCTTCCTCATCCGATTCACTGTCATTGCGTGTCACATCCGTGGTGTTCGCTTTTAGTGGCGCGACAATTTCTTTCACTTCGACACCATCACGCATGTTAACAATGCCTTGAACCACAATCTTGTCACCAATCTCAACACCAGATTCGATCACCACCTCGTTGCCAACACGAGCACCTAGCGACACTTCTTGACGAGTAGCTTTGTTATTTTCATCAATTACATATACAAAACGTTTAGTTCCGGAGTATTCAAGTGCTTGAACAGGAATGATTGGCGCCTTAATAGCAGGAAATGCTAGTGAAGCGTTCATCAACATGCCCGGCTTCAATTGATTTTCTGGGTTATCAAACTCAATACGCACGCGAAGATTCAGTGTTTCGGCACTGATCCGCGTATCAATACCTGTGACTTGACCAGTAAAGGTCTGGCTACCCCATGCACTGGTTTTAGCGATGACTTCCATACCAATAGAAAGCATCGATAAATAGCGCTCCGGTACTTGTAAATCCAGTTCCATGACGGAAAGATCATCCAACGTCAAAAGTTCAGTACCCGCACTGACCATTTTGCCGCGGCTAAAATCGATAAAACCAACAGTGCCAGAAAATGGGGCAGTAATATGGAGGTCAGCTAAATTGGCTTGAGCAGCATCAAGCCTCGCTTGTGCTATTTCAACACTGGCTTTTTGTGCATCGATTTCAGTTTGAGTAATCGCATTCCGCTTAACCAAACGTTGGAACTCTTTTAACTTACGCTGTTCATCTTTTAGATACGCCTTTGCCTCAATCAAAGCGGCTTGAGCCTTATCGTCATCTAACTTAATTAATAGCTGGTCTTGCTGGACATTTTGATTCGCTTTAACAGCGATTTGATTCACTTTGCCGGCGACTTCCGATGCGACAACCACAGACTCCGCTGCCTTTAATTTGCCGATAAGAGTTAAGGATTGATTGATCTCATGCGTTTCTACTTGTTCAGTCACAACAGTAACCGCTGAGCCTCCTCGCATCGCAGCGCAAACCGATGGAGAACTCAGTAATATAGAAAGCGTTAAAACAGATAACGATAACGTGGCTTTCATGCTCATGATATTGACTTCTAAACGAATAAACTTATGTCATTAAACTGCTTACAGTTTATCAGTAGATACGGTGTTTAACGTCAAGTAGTGTAAATTCAAGTAAAAAGCGCGCCTCTCTTCTGTTCAAAGGACAAACAAAACGCTGACTTTCTACCATCTTTGCCCAAAAAGACAGCATTCAACGTAAAAACGTAAGAAAAACGCTTTACAGCCTGAGCGAGTTTGCTATGATTCGCTCCGCACTTGGGAGATGAGTTGGGAAAACATCTTACTAAGTATAAAAATCCTCTGGAGGGGTTCCCGAGTGGCCAAAGGGAGCAGACTGTAAATCTGCCGGCACTGCCTTCGATGGTTCGAATCCGTCC
>NZ_JAWOSW010000035.1:0-19178 GCF_033338535.1 Vibrio sp. Vb2131 | reverse complement strand
GGAGCGACACACGAGGTTCGAACTCGTGACCTCAACCTTGGCAAGGTTGCGCTCTACCAACTGAGCTAGTGTCGCATCAACAACGTTTCCGCTGTTTAGGGCTGCGAATTATAAGAGCATTTTTTTGTGATGCAAGTCCTTCCTTCAAAAAAACTTTATTTTTTTACTGAACGACGAAAAAGCAATCAAAAGCGATATAAATTACAACAATTTGGATCGCAACCTTAACAGTTAAATCTTGAAAATAGTACCTCGATAGTACTTAAGTTCTGCGATGGACTCACGAATGTCGTCCAAGGCCAAATGTGTTCCCTGTTTTGTGAACCCATTTAGCACCTCAGGTTGCCAGCGACGTGCTAGTTCTTTAAGAGTACTAACGTCAACATATCGGTAATGGAAGAACTCTTCCAACTCAGGCATATGCTTGTATAAAAAGCGACGATCCTGCCCAATGCTGTTACCACATATTGGCGACGCCCCTTTTGGCACCCATTTTTCTAAAAATTCAATGGTTTGTGCGACTGCGTCTTGTTCTGAGATTTGACTGTTTCGAACGCGCTCCACCAAACCGCTTGCCGTATGCGTATTAGTACACCAGTCGTCCATTTTCGCCAGTTCTTCTTCCGGCTGATGAATCGCTAACACTGGACCTTCAGCCAAAATATTTAGTTCGCTATCCGTGACAATAGAAGCAATTTCGATGATTTTGTGCGTTTCAGGATCAAGCCCTGTCATCTCTAAATCAACCCAAATTAGGTTTTGATCGCTAAAGGACATGGTTACGCCGCCTATTTGTTTATCGATAAAAGAGGTACTATACCTCAAAATACGAGAAACACGATACTCATACACGGAGCCAAGAGTACGGCTCAACCATTTGAGTAAATTCACATAAAGTACAGAATTGTGGCAAAGAAGAAAAAGTTAACCAAAGGTCAGGTGCGACGCGTACGTAGCAACCAACAAAAGCGTTTGAAGAAGCAAGAAGATTCCATTCAGTGGGATGAAAACATGCTAGGCGCCAGCAAGCAAGGTCTCGTGATCACTCGTTTTGGTCAGCACGCGGACATTGAAGACCTTGAAACAGGCGAAATTCAACGCTGTAACCTCCGCCGTGGTATTGAGTCTCTAGTATCTGGCGATCGTGTTTTATGGCGCGAAGGATTGGAGTCTATGGCGGGCATCTCTGGTGTTGTTGAAGCGGTAGAACCTCGCTCTTCAGTGCTCACTCGTCCAGATTATTACGATGGCCTAAAACCCGTTGCAGCCAATATTGATCAAATGGTCATTGTCTCTTCGGTATTACCAGAGCTATCGCTAAATATTATTGACCGCTATCTCGTTGCATCAGAAACACTGAATATTGCGCCATTGTTGGTCTTAAATAAGGTCGACCTTCTAGAAGCCGATGACCGTGCAATGTATGAAGAATGGCTCAAAGAATATGAACGTATTGGCTATAAAGTGCTTCTGGTCAGCAAGAAGTCTGGAGAAGGCATTGCTGAACTAGAAACCCTGCTGCGTGATCGAATTAATATCTTTGTTGGTCAATCAGGCGTAGGGAAATCCAGCTTAGTCAACGCGTTAATGCCGGAACTAGAGAGCGAAGTGGAAGAAGGCGAAGTCTCTGAGAACTCTGGCTTGGGCCAACACACCACGACGGCTGCACGTTTATACCACATTCCAACGGGTGGCGATTTGATCGACTCACCTGGAGTACGTGAATTTGGTCTTTGGCATTTGGAAGCAGAAGAAGTAACAAAAGCATTCGTTGAATTTCGACCATATTTAGGCGGTTGCAAGTTCCGAGATTGTAAACACAATGATGACCCAGGCTGCCTTCTACGTGAAGCTGTCGAGAACGGGGAAATTAACGAAACTCGCTTTGAAAATTATCATCGTATTTTGGAAAGCATGGTTGAAAACAAAGCAAATCGTCAGTATTCACGTAATAAAAAAGCCGATCTGTAATTGAGTTAAGGCTGTAACTGTGTAAAAAGTCTTCACCTAATACTGACAAGCAAATTAAATTTCAGTAACATCACGCGCCCTAAAGCGCGAATCTAACAGAAGTATCGGAATTAAAGATGGACAAGTTTAAAGTTGGACTGCAGTACTGGATCCCACAACACGGCCTCACTCGCCTAATGGGTAAACTGGCTTCAGCAAAAGCTGGCGGTCTAACAACAGCAGTTATTCGTTGGTTTATCAAACAATACAATGTGAATATGGATGAGGCAAAGCACTCAGATCCTAAGCATTTTAAAACGTTCAACGAGTTTTTCGTTCGTGAGCTAAAAGAAGGCGCACGCCCAATTTCTGAAGGCGAAAACGTCATCACTCATCCAGCCGACGCTTGTGTTAGCCAGTTTGGCCCTATTGAAGATGGTCAACTTATCCAAGCAAAAGGTCATCACTTCTCAGCACAAGAATTGCTGGGCGGTGACGCGAATTTAGCGGACGAATTTAAAGATGGTTCTTTTGCAACATTGTACCTATCTCCGAGCGATTACCACCGTGTACACATGCCATGTGACGGCACTCTGCGCCAAATGATTTACGTACCAGGTGACCTGTTCTCAGTAAACCCTCTGACAGCAGAAAACGTACCGAACCTATTTGCACGTAACGAGCGTGTGGTGTGTATCTTCGATACTGAGTTTGGTCCAATGGCACAGGTGCTTGTTGGTGCGACAATTGTTGGTAGCATTGAGCAAGTATGGGCTGGCACGATCACTCCGCCTCGTGGAAACACTGTCTACAAATGGAATTACCCAGCAGAGGGTGACAAGGCCGTGATCTTGAAAAAAGGCGAAGAGATGGGCCGCTTCAAACTGGGTTCTACTGTTATTAACCTGTTTGCCAAAGACGCGATTGAGTTTGACGCAAGCATGGAAAACGGTAAGCCAACCGTTATGGGCACACCTTACGCCTTGAAAAAATAAGTAAAACACCGTTAAAGAGCCCTTTATTAAGGGCTCTTTTTATTGATAAAAAGCAAAACTCCGTTCGAAATTTAGCCTCTATTTCTCAAACTCATACCTGCCTCTAAGACCCTCATTCCACAATCAATTATCCTGCGCTTAGAATGAATATTTAGAGGGGCAGCCAATGCCAAAGATGAGTGTAAACACGTTGGCGAAATTGCTGGTGTGCTTTTTAATTCCGCTCGGTGTTTTGATGATGCCGATCGATGCTATTCCTATTGACGATCTCACTTTAATTCAGCATCGCCTGTTGGCTATTTTTCTTCTTGCTGCTCTACTTTGGGTTCTCGAGCCGGTTCCCGTTTTTGCTACGTCCATTCTTATTATCGCTCTTGAACTGATCATGATATCGGATAAAGGTTTGCATCTATTTCGCAATCCACCAGCGGGGCATGATTTAGGAGAGTTAATTGCTTACACCGATATTTTCTCGGCCTTCTCTTCACCGATCATTATTCTTTTTATGGGTGGTTTTGCTCTCGCGATTGCGGCTTCCAAATACGAGCTCGACAACAACCTCGCCCGAGTTCTATTAAAACCATTCGGCACACAACCTAAGTTCATAATGCTGGGCTTGATGTTAATTACCGCCGTTTTTTCAATGTTTATGTCCAATACTGCCACGACCGTGATGATGCTAGCCCTGCTTGGCCCCATCGTCGCTTCAGCACCTAAAGGGGATTTAGGCATTAAAGCACTGGTGTTGTGTATTCCAATTGCCGCGAATACAGGCGGCATTGCGACTCCGATAGGCACGCCACCTAATGCGATAGCGCTTCAATATCTCACTGGGGAAAACGCGATAGACTTCCTATCGTGGATGACAATGGGTCTACCCTTTGTGTTGGTACAACTCACTGTAGCTTGGTTCTTGTTGCAAAAGCTGTTTCCGTCTAGCGAACCAGAAATGAAACTAAAGCTAGATGGTACATTCAAAAGGAGCTGGCGTGCGATCGTCGTCTACATCACTTTTGCACTAACCATTGTGCTTTGGATGACAACGAAAGTGCATGGCATGAATACATACGTTGTCGCGATTATCCCACTAGCAGTGTTCACGTTAACGGGCATTATGGGAAAAGAAGAGCTCAAGCTGATTAACTGGGATGTTTTATGGCTGGTTGCCGGTGGTATAGCAATTGGTATTGCCTTAGACAAAACGGGCTTAGCCGAAGCATTAGCGCACGCCATTGATTACAGCCTGCTATCACCATTTGCCGTTGTTTTAGCCCTATCAGTAGTGTGTTGGTTAATGGCGAACTTTATGTCTAATACCGCAACAGCAAACTTATTGATGCCTATTGCTGCCGCTATTGGTACATCAATGCCAAGCCTTATTGCGGTTGGTGGCCTACAAGGTTTACTGGTTGTCGTCGCCTTCTCCGCATCACTTGGCATGATCTTACCGGTTTCCACACCACCAAACTCTTTGGCTTATTCAACAGGCCTCATCGAGAGCAAAGACATGGCGAAAGTAGGCCTGATTCTCGGTTTGATTGGTCTACTTATCGTGTATGGCGCAGTTTTGGTACTGTTTTAATCGAAGAGCTCCATGAAAAAGCGTGTTGTCATGGAGCTGCTCTCCAGCTACTGCCCTTACAGAGCGGCTTTTACATCCCATAAATTTCGTGCATATTAAGACTCCTCTACTCTACAAGGACGTCGACACATCATGGGTTACGAATGGCTTGCTTTATGCGCCGCTTTTCTGTGGGCAGTTTCTAGCCTAATTTCGGTCATTCCTGCACAACACCTAGGCGCATTTTCTTACAGCCGCTGGCGTATGGGCTGCACAGCCGTGATCTTATCAACAATGGCCTGGATAACTGGCGGCTGGTTAACGGTTTCTTGGGAACATGTAACGCCAATGATGGCCTCAGGACTGATTGGTATTTTTATTGGCGATACCGCTCTATTCGCGTGTTTGAATCGTATGGGGCCAAGACAAGCCGGGTTACTCTTCTCTTGCCACGCCGTGTTCTCTGCCATCTTGGGCTACTTCTTATTTAGCGAAGTCATGACCACAATAGAACTACTGGGCGCATCATTGGTATTTAGCGGCGTGGTGATGGCGATATTCTTTGGCCGAAGAGGTCAAGTGAATAACGTCTTGGAAGACATTAAAGGTAACATCTGGGTGGGTATTGGACTTGGCTTAACCGCAGCAATGTGCCAAGCATTGGGCGGCATCATCGCCAAGCCAGTAATGCAAACCAGTATTGACCCAGTTGCGGCTTCTGCTATTCGAATGATCAGTGCCTTTTTCGCCCACAGCATGTTGTTAATTCTAGGAGTCAAAGTCGCTCGCTCGACGCAACACATTACTTGGCGCATATTTGGTATTACTGCGCTTAATGGTTTCTTGGCGATGGCCGTCGGCATGACGCTAATCTTATACGCACTGCAAGAAGGAAATGTAGGTATGGTTGCACTTCTATCTTCAACCACGCCAATTATGTTGCTACCACTGCTCTGGATTTACACTAAACGCCGACCAAACCGATTTGCATGGTTGGGCGCAGCCCTAGCTGTGATTGGTGCGGGCATTTTGGTTCAGTAACCTTACAGACCAGCCCTTACTGCCAGATACAAAAAAGCCCGAGTTTAAACTCGGGCTTTTGTCATTCGGAGCCGTTAGTTAATTATTTAACTAGTACTTCACCCGTCATTTCTGCTGGGATTTCTAGACCAGCTAGAGAAAGCATGGTTGGTGCAAGGTCAGACAGTTTACCGCCTTCTTTGAATTCAACCGCTTTGTCACCTACATAGATTAGAGGTACTGGTAGGTTAGTATGAGCAGTGTGGATGCCGCCAGTTTCAGGGTCGATCATCATTTCTGCATTACCGTGGTCCGCAGTGATCAATAGTTGACCGCCAACTTCTTTGATTGCTTCAACCACTTTACCCACACTTTCATCTAGAGCTTCGATTGCTTTCTCAGCCGCTTCATAAACGCCAGTGTGACCAACCATATCTGCGTTCGGGTAGTTACAGATGATGGTATCGAACTTACCAGACTTGATAGCCGCAACCATCTTATCTGTTAGTTCTGGAGAGCTCATTTCAGGCTGCATGTCGTACGTTGCAACTTTTGGTGAAGCAACCAATTGACGCTCTTCGCCTTCGAATTCGTTCTCAACACCACCGTTGAAGAAGAAAGTCACGTGTGCGTATTTCTCTGTTTCAGAGATACGTAGCTGAGTTTGACCTTGTTTAGATAGCCACTCACCGTAAGTGTTTTCTAGAGACGCAGGTGGGAATGCGATAGCTAGAGGGATATCAGCCGCGTATTGAGTCAGCATCACAAAGTTGATTGCTGGGAATACTGCACGCTCAAAGCCGTCAAATGCAGGAACGAATGCACGAGTGATTTGACGTGCACGGTCAGCACGGTAGTTCATGAAGATAACCGCATCACCATCTTGCATGATTGCGTCTTCTTGACCTTCTGCTTTGATAGCTGTTGCTTTAACGAATTCGTCGTTTTCTTCACGAGCGTAAGCCGCTTCTAGACCTGCAACTGCCGTTTCTGCTGTGAACTCAGCTTTAGCTTGAGTTAGAAGATCGTAAGCAACTTGGACGCGATCCCAATTGTTGTCACGGTCCATTGCGTAGTAACGACCTACTAGAGAAGCAACGCGGCCTTTACCTAGTTTCGCAAATAGGTCTTGGAAACGTTGTAGTGAGTTTTCAGCACTACGTGGTGGTGTGTCACGGCCGTCTAGGAAGCAGTGTAGGTAGATTTTCTCTGCGCCACGAGCCGCTGCCATTTCAACTGCAGCGTAAATGTGGTCTTCGTGAGAGTGAACACCGCCTGGAGACATCAGGCCCATGATGTGTACTGCTTTCTCAGCTTTTACTGCAGAGTCGATAGCTTCAACTAGCGCAGGCGTTTGTTCGAACTCACCATCAGCAATTGATTTAGTGATACGAGTCAGGTCTTGGTATACAACGCGGCCTGCACCAATGTTAGTGTGACCAACTTCAGAGTTACCCATTTGACCATCAGGAAGGCCAACATCCATGCCTGAAGCAGAGATTAATGTGTGTGGGTTATTCGCAATCAGAGCATCCATTACTGGTGTTTTCGCATTCGCAATTGCGTTACTTGCTGTGTCTTCACGGTAACCGTAACCGTCAAGGATAACTAGAGCCAGTGGCTTCTTAGCTGACATAGTGATGACCTCATCAAATTTAAGTAACTTTTGGCGTAGGGCCTCGCTGCCCTATCTAACCTTGAAACAAAACTAGCGTAATTTTACTACACTTTTTAACCAAAACTGTAGGTTAAGATCAAATAATGTTTGCGATTTATTGTTGCTATCTTACAAGTTAAGCGAACAACGAGTCAGTGCCGACAAACGTGTTCCACAAGCATAGTCATTTCTAATACGCTTTGTACACCCCAGTCTAAGTTCGGTTTTCTTACGCTTCTCATTCTTATTTTTGCACTTGAAACAGTGCTAATTTAAAGCAACATCAAACAAGATGGGTTAATACCTATTGTTCTCTTTTCTCAGTAAAACAGAAGTCACTTAAACCGATAAGTCCAATAGGCCAAAGCAATCAAGCTACCAGAGCGAAATGTACGGATAGTAAGGGCATAACGGGTTTATAGAGATCTCAATTATTCGTTAGAAAATTTTAACCCTCTCGCCTAAGAGCCGTAACCTCGCTATACTCCTGCTTTATTTTTCCGCCAACAGCGTAAGAGCTCAAGACATGCAAGAGTACATTGAATTTTTCCAACAGAACATGATTCTATCTTTGGTTTGGGTAGGTCTTCTTGTCGCATTTATCATGAACATCGTGAAGTCAGCGACGGCAGCATACAAAGAAATCAACGTAAACCAACTGACTCACCTAATGAACCGTGAAAACGGCGTTGTTGTGGATATCCGCACAAAAGATGAGTTCAAAAAAGGTCATATCACCGACTCACTTCACATTTTACCGTCAGACATCAAAGCAGGTAACTTGGGTAGCCTTGAAAACCATAAATCAGACCCAATCATTGTTGTATGCAAGACGGGCCAAACCGCTCAAGAAAGCGCGAACCTTCTAGTAAAAGCGGGCTTTGAAAAAGTTAGCCTACTTAAGAATGGTTTGATTGCATGGAACGAAGCAAACCTACCTTTAGTTCGTGGTAAAAAGTAGGAACGTGGCAAAAACTAAGGTACGCATTTAAACGCGATTTTGCCAAGCCTCGTGGATATAAAACTGAGCAAATAGAAAGCAGTTGAAGCCCTAAGTTGTGACGCTTTGCACGTAATACACGCTTCATCTAGTCAAGGTACATTTGCTCAGTTAGTCTCAGGACAAACCAAATTTCTGAGTTTAGGCGTTTCTAGACTCAACAAATGTTTATTAAGGATTAAAAAATGGCTGAAGCAGCACCTCAAGAAGCACAACAAAACTTCGCAATTCAACGCATCTTCCTAAAAGACGTTTCTTTCGAAGCGCCAAACTCTCCAGTAATCTTCCAAAAAGAATGGAACCCAGACGTTAAACTAGACCTAGACACTCAAAGCCGTGAGCTTGGTGAAGGCGTTTACGAAGTGGTTCTACGTCTAACTGTGACTGTGAAGAACGAAGAAGAAACTGCGTTCCTATGTGAAGTTCAACAAGGTGGTATCTTCACTGCTGAGCAAATGGAAGCTGGTCAACTAGCACATTGCCTAGGTGCATTCTGCCCGAACATCCTATTCCCTTACGCTCGTGAAACTATCTCAAGCCTAGTTGTTAAAGGTACATTCCCTCAACTGAACCTAGCGCCAGTTAACTTCGACGCGCTATTCATGAACTACCTACAACAGCAAGCTCAACAAGGCGAAGCTCAAGCGTAATTCACGTATTGTAAGTGACGAGCAGCCATAAGCTTTCGTCACCGACTCGAAGAAAATGCACATAGCGTCTATCATCCGATGCAATGTGCATTTTTTATTTCTGACAAAAGTTCCTAGTTCCTAATCCCTAGAGAGCGTAAAATCTGGTGATTATGAACTAGATTCTACTAGTAGCAAGACAATTAGGCGGTAGCATGACACAAGCAAACACAAACAATGCTTACGGTAAAGACATCGCAATGACTGTGATTGGCGCAGGCTCATACGGCACCTCTTTGGCAATCTCACTCGCTCGTAACGGCGCGAACGTTGTCCTTTGGGGACACGAGCCAGAGCACATGGCTCGCCTAGAAGCAGACCGAGCTAACCATGCCTTCTTACCAGGTGTTGATTTCCCTGAAAGCTTGATCATTGAATCGGATTTAGAAAAAGCCGTTCAAGCAAGCCGAGATTTGTTGGTTGTGGTTCCAAGCCATGTCTTTGGCATCGTGCTAAACAGCTGTAAACCATTCTTGCGCGAAGACTCTCGCATCTGTTGGGCAACCAAAGGGCTTGAACCTGAAACGGGGCGCCTACTGAAAGACGTTGCTTATGACATTATCGGTGAAAACTACTCACTAGCAGTATTGTCTGGCCCAACGTTTGCGAAAGAGCTCGCAATGGGTATGCCGACTGCAATCTCTGTTGCGTCTCCAGATTCTGAATTTGTTGCGGATCTACAAGAAAAAATCCACTGTAGCAAAACCTTCCGCGTATATGCCAATAGTGACTTTATTGGTATGCAATTGGGCGGTGCTGTGAAAAACGTTATTGCGATTGGTGCGGGTATGTCTGATGGTATCGGTTTTGGCGCCAACGCCCGTACTGCATTAATTACTCGTGGCTTGGCTGAAATGAGTCGCCTTGGTGCTGCGCTGGGTGCACAGCCAGAAACCTTTATGGGCATGGCGGGTTTAGGCGATCTTGTCCTGACATGTACCGATAACCAATCACGTAACCGACGCTTTGGCTTGGCATTAGGCCAAGGTAAAGACGTTGATACGGCTCAAGAAGAAATTGGTCAAGTGGTTGAGGGTTACCGCAATACAAAAGAAGTATGGCTACTTTCTCAACGTATGGGTGTTGAGATGCCGATAGTTGATCAAATTTATCAAGTATTGTATCAAGGAAAAGATGCGCGCTTAGCAGCGCAAGATTTACTTGCTCGTGACAAAAAAGCCGAAGGAAAGTAGCAATCTACCGCCCTTTGCAGCTCATCTGAGAAAAATTGAAGTTGTCGGGTCACGGAAGAACCACTCTGGATATTGAGAATGAAACACTGCGAAAAACAAAAAGTCTGGAACAAAATTGTCTCAGAAGCCCGTGAAATGTCAGAACAAGAGCCTATGCTGGCGAGCTTCTATCATGCCACCATTATCAAGCATGAAAGTTTGTGTGCCGCTCTGAGTTATATTCTGGCTAATAAATTGAACACCGCTTCCATGCCAGCGATGGCTGTACGTGAAGTGGTTGAAGAAGCCTTTGCAGCTGATCCAACCATCACTGACGGCGCGGCTTGTGATATTTGTGCCACGGTCAATCGCGACCCTGCTGTTTCAATGTACTCAATGCCATTGCTGTACCTAAAAGGCTATCACGCACTGCAAGGCTACCGAGTAGCAAACTGGCTATGGAAGCAAGGTCGTCACGCTCTTGCGACTTACCTACAAAATCAGATTTCGGTAGCATGTCAGGTCGATATCCACCCTGCAGCGCGCATTGGTAGTGGCATCATGCTCGACCATGCAACAGGCATCGTGATTGGTGAAACTGCCGTGGTCGAAAACGACGTGTCTATACTGCAAGATGTCACCCTTGGTGGTACTGGTAAAGAATGCGGTGATCGTCACCCGAAAATTCGCGAGGGTGTGATGATCGGCGCTGGTGCAAAGATTCTTGGCAATATCGAAGTCGGTGAAGGCGCGAAAATCGGATCTTGCTCTGTGGTATTGCAAGCCGTGCCTCCTCACACAACGGTGGCTGGCGTGCCTGCAAAAATCGTCGGACGTCCAAAAACGGATAAACCCTCTCTCGATATGGATCAAGGCTTTAACGGCAAGTCGCAAAGCTTTATCCATGGAGATGGTATTTAATCGTCAACAAACCTTTTTGACAACAACGTGGTAGGTAACTCTCAAGTGCGAAAACAAAATCACCCTGTTCTACGCTCGGCTATTTTATTAACTTGTGCTTTATCTGCCACTTATCCCATTACCTCCTCTGCTGTGAGTCAGCAAGAGCTCAAAGGCGTATCCAGTGAGATAAGCCGTCAGCGCAAATCGCTCTCTTCCCAAGAAAAGCAGCTCAATGAGTTACAGAAATCATTAAAAGATCAAGAGCTTGGAATTTCTAAGCTTGAGCGTGAAATACGACAAACCAAGTCTAACCTCGCACAAGCAGACAAAAACATAGAAAATCTAGAAGAGAAAATTGCCTTGCAAGAAGCACAGCGTCAAGAGCAAGAAGAAGAACTCAAACAGCTGCTGCAAACGTATTACGTAACCGAGCGAGCGAAGGCCAATGGTCACTTGTTAAATCAAGGTGTGGAAGAAGACCGCATGAGCCAATACTTCCAGCATTTAGCTAAAGCACGTGCTGAAGTGATTGATGCGATCACCAAAATAACCCAAGAATTAGCGCACAACAAAAACCAGCTCGAGCTAGAAAAAGAGCAAATCGAGACTCTGCTCAAGCAGCAATCCGAAAAACGTACAGCGCTAGCAAGTACACAATCCAAGCGTAAGCAAACCCTGAATAAGATTCAGAGCAGTATCAAGAATGACAAACGCTACTTAGCCGAGCTGCAACGCAACGAAACCCGTTTAAAAGCAGAGATCGCCAAAGCAGCGAAGCGTAATGCGGTGCCAATGGACGGACTCGGCAAACAGCGCGGTAAGTTGCCTTGGCCACTCAAAGGCAGTGTGTTACACAACTTTGGTACGCGACAAACTGGGCAGGTAAACTGGAAGGGCATGGTGTTGTCTGCCAACTATGGTCAACAAGTGAAAGCCGTTTATCCTGGTACTGTCGTATTTGCTGAGTATCTGCGCGGATACGGTTTAGTGGTACTGCTCGACCACGGAAAAGGTGACATGACCCTCTATGGTTACAACCAAGCGTTAACTAAAAAAGAAGGCGATCGAGTCACCGCAGGCGAAGTGATTGCTCTCGCGGGTGATACGGGCGGTCAAGACAGGCCATCGCTGTACTTCGAAATTCGTCGTAATAGTGAAGCGCAGGATCCGAAATCTTGGTTAAAGCGCTGATTATCTGACTTATTGACTTATCATAAAAAAAGGAGCCACTCGGCTCCTTTGTTGTATTCATGTTTTGGAAAATGCTATGCGTAGTAGGTTTCTACCGCATCAATAAAAGCATGCACATCATCTTTGCTTAACGCGTTGATTCCTGCCGCCGCCTCTCGCCCCCCACCTGTCGGGAACTGACCACACACGGCCACGGCACCTTGTTTATTGTTTAACGGGGCACGGAGTGAAACCGTATAAGTACCATCTGCATTTTCAGTAAGTACCGCATGCGCAGAGTCAGGGGTTTGGTTTGCTAGCCAGTTGCCATAAACACCACTGATTCGGCGTGATGCCGCCGTGTTTGGTAACTCAAACAACTTCAGCTTACCGCTCTCATGCATGGCAGGCACTGCGAGAGCCGCCTCCATGTCTTGTTGGTAAGCCGATTGCAATTGGTAGTATGGCGAGGCCGTATCTTCAATAGCTTCAAATGGTGACGTGTACTTCAGCAAAGCTCGGTACAGCTCCGCAGGGTGAAAGTGTAAATCTTCGACTTTCGATCCGTAGCCGTTGTAGTTAATTAAAGTACCCAGCTCTTTTAGCTGCTCTTTCTGTTGCTGCGACAAGCCCGCGTTATTCGCTAACTCATCGGCTTTAGCAATCATGTTATCGCCATAAGCCGCCGTAATCGCCCAGTCATGAAAACGCCCATCAAGCAACTTATCGACAATCAACGCCGTGCACATGTTGGCATCGAGATCGATGTGCGCATCCAAATTACCATGCTGAGGAATGTCGCCCGCTTTGTGATGATCGGCGTAAAAGACGTGCGCGCCTTGAGCCAAAGCTTGCTCTAGACCTGCCATGTTCTTTTCCATCGAAATGTCTAACACAGTCAGCTCATCACCCGCTTGCACATCTACTTTTTCCACCAGCTTGATGTCGCGCTTTACACCGGTTATTAACTGGGCATCGACAGGATCAGCCAAACGCAATTGTAGAAGAGCAATGATGCCATCAGCATCACCATTAAAAATGTCGTAATTCATGGGGCGATAGTTCCTTTATCGAGAATCTTATCCCTGCAAGGGTTTTTAGCGTATGGGACTATTGTGCGTGGCATATTTGACAAGTCAACTCGAGCCACGACTCGAAAATGAGAGTGACTCTCGAAATATTAAGCAGTTTGACGTTTAACTGTGTAGATTGCTAACCGCATCTTCTAATAACAGTAGCTGCTCTAAGCCCTGCTCAGTTGCTAATGGCTTAACGACATTAAGCATCTGCAACATCCCTTGCTTCACCATTTGCTCGGTAATGTTGGTTTTTGAAGCCATCGCGGATTGATACGCCAACCAACTACACGCAATCAAGTGCAATGTACATACCAATGACTTCAACTGTTGTTGATCGACATTCAACAGCTTCATCGTTACGAACTCTTGCATAATAGCAATGAGGTTCGCTTGCAGCTTCTCTTGCACATCGATGTACTGTTCGTGTAGCTGTTCATCTCGTGACAAGATTTCTGGTAAGTTTGCGTAGAAAAAGCGGTATTTCCACATCAAGGTAAAAATAGAGTCTAGGTAGCTCTTCAGCATAGTCAGGCTCTCTTGCGAACCTTGAATAGGGGTAAATCTTTCTAAAAGTTCTGCTGAATAAAGCGCAAAGATCTCACGAACGATTTCTTGCTTATTGCGGAAGTGGTAATACAGATTACCAGGGCTAATTTCGATGTGATCGGCAATGTGATTGGTGGTGATGTTTCGCTCACCATGTTGGTTGAACAACTCCAGTGCCGCGTAGACGATTTTGTCGCGCGTTTTCATTGTTATCGTGTTCCCTCTTCATTAACGAATCGAGTATAGCGACTTCACCAACCTAGGTCGATAGAGGCTCCAAATACGGTAACATAACAGACCAGTTAAGATGCCAGTTGAGTTGGCGACAAGGTCTAACCAAGAAGTTTGTCGCCCTACATACCCTTGCAACCACTCAATAACGGCGCTGAATAGCAAAATACCAATCGCCACCGCCCAACGTTGACGCCAACGCCACACGCAAAAGCAACCTAAAAACGCAAAGCCGCTATACGCCATAGCGTGCTGCATTTTGTCGAGATACGCGATATTGCCCCAGTCTTGCAGTTCACCTGAACTCAGAGATAAAAAAGCGATCAATATGGCGTAGCTAAAGATGACGAAACGTGCAGCCGTCAGGTTCATTGGACGTCCTTATGCAATTGGAAATGGAAAGGCCGTCACTTGATCAATGTGGTCACAGCCTAGCGCCAGCATGATCAAACGATCGATACCCAACGCGACCCCTGCACAATCTGGCAACCCTGCTTCCAGTGCAGAGATCAGATGATAATCGATCGGCTGTGGTTTTAAACCCATTTCGATACGCTTTGCGTTATCTTGTTCAAAGCGCGCTAATTGCTCTTTCGGGTTATCCAGTTCATGAAATCCGTTCGCCAGCTCTATCCCCTTAAAGTACACTTCAAAACGATCCGCGACGCGATGATCTTGAGGATTGATTTTCGCAAGCGCCGCCTGTGATGCAGGGAAGTCGTACACAAAAGCCGGCACGTCCTGACCAATTTTGTTTTCTACTCCCACGCTAAATAGTAGTTGCAGCAGCGTATCGCGATCTTCTTCTGGCTCAGCAATGTCACTCAAACCCAGCTTGCTTGCCGCCGCTTTCAGCTCAGTCATCGAGCCTTCCAGTGGACACACACCCAACACATCAATGAAGGCTTGCTGATACGTCATGCGCTGCGCTGCGCCACACTTCAATACCAGCTGCAACAGGTCATCCATTTCATCCATCAATTTATGATGGTCAAAGCCAACGCGATACCACTCCAACATCGTGAATTCAGGGTTGTGGTAGCGACCATTCTCTTCATTACGAAATGCTTTGTTGATTTGATAAATACAACCGCTGCCCGCAGCCAAAAGGCGCTTCATATGGAATTCTGGGCTGGTCATAAAAAACAGCTTACTGCCATCGGCATAGCCTGGGCCAACAAACTCGGTTTGGAAAGTATGCAAATGGATGTCAGTCACGGTTGCGTGACTCATGGCTGGCGTATCGACTTCCATCACCTGTCGGTCAGCGAAGAATTGTCGAATCGACGCGATTAACGTCGCACGTTGACGAAGTTGGTCAATGGAAGCAGTAGGTTGCCAGTTGGTTTGCATAACAAGTCTCTCAAACTTTAATTCAGCGAGGAAAGTCTCATTCTACATGCTTTTTCCTCTTCAAGAAGAGAGGAATATCCCTTCTTCTTTTTACTAATGTGCTCGCAAATTTGAGGCAAGCATTACTCGTGCCGCAGAACAAAAAACACTCAGTTAAAATCCTATTATCCATGCGGTTAATGTCACGCAACACGGGTTTAACATCCCTAATGTTAATGCTTGAGGGCCAAAACCTCGATGCCGTGATAGCAGTCACATAACCTATAAATTCTATGCCCTTAAGTGCATTACCGAAGCAAAAACCCAATTACATCAATTTTTCTGCCATGTGGCTCATCTACACTAACCCTACTACTTTTGGGGAGTTCTTTTTAAGGAGCGCCTCGTAATGACAATAACAAGCGGATTTCCGCAATCACACACTGGAGGATAACTGTGCAAATTATCACCACAGATATCGCAGTCATCGGCGCAGGCGGCGCTGGTCTTCGTACTGCTATTGCAGCGGCTGAAGCAAACCCAGACTTAGAAGTCGCTCTGATTTCTAAAGTTTATCCAATGCGCTCCCACACGGTCGCTGCAGAGGGTGGCTCAGCAGCAGTTATCAAGGATGAAGATAGCTTAGACAACCACTTCAACGACACTGTTGGCGGTGGTGACTGGCTATGTGAACAGGATGTTGTTGAATACTTTGTAGAGAACGCGACTCGCGAAATGATCCAAATGGAGCAATGGGGTTGCCCATGGAGTCGTAAAGAGAACGGTGAAGTCAACGTACGCCGCTTTGGTGGTATGAAGGTTGAACGTACTTGGTTCGCTGCAGACAAAACTGGCTTCCACATGCTTCATACGCTATTCCAGACATCAATGAAGTACAGCAACATCAAACGTTTTGATGAGTACTTTGTGGTGGATCTGCTTGTTGATGAAGGCGAAGTTCAAGGTCTGATTGCTATTCACATGTCTGAAGGCGAGCTTGTTACTATCAAAGCAAAATCTGTTGTTCTAGCAACAGGTGGCGCGGGCCGTGTTTACCACTGTAACACCAACGGCGGTATCGTAACGGGCGATGGTATGGCAATGGCTTACCGTCACGGCGTTCCTCTACGTGATATGGAATTCGTTCAATACCACCCAACCGGTCTTCCAGGCACAGGTATCCTGATGACGGAAGGTTGTCGTGGTGAAGGCGGTATCATCGTTAACAAGAATGGCTACCGTTACCTACAAGATTACGGCATGGGCCCTGAAACTCCAGTTGGCCAACCGAAGAACAAATACATGGAACTGGGTCCTCGTGACAAAGTTTCTCAAGCTTTCTGGCACGAACAACAGAAAGGCAACACCATCAAACACCCACTGGGTGACGTGGTGCACCTAGACCTTCGCCACCTTGGTGAAGAGTACCTACAAGAGCGTCTACCGTTCATCTGTGAGCTAGCAAAAGCTTACGTAAACGTAGACCCAGCAAAAGAGCCGATTCCAATTCGTCCAACCGTTCACTACACCATGGGTGGTATTGAAACGGACGGCGGCTGTGAAACTCGCATTAAAGGCCTATTCGCGGTTGGTGAATGTGCATCTGTTGGCCTTCACGGTGCGAACCGTCTAGGTTCTAACTCACTGGCTGAATTCGTGGTATTTGGCCGCGTAGCTGGTGAAAACGCAGTGAAACGTGCGGCAGAATTCAAAGGCTGGAACGACGCGGCAATTGACGCGCAAGTAAAAGCAGTTGAAGAACGCATCGCGAAACTGATGAACCAAGAAGGCGACGAAAACTGGGCAGAGATCCGCACAGAAATGGGTCACACCATGGAAGCGGGCTGTGGTATCTACCGCCAAGAAGATTTGATGCAAGCGACTATCGACAAAATCACTGAGTTGAAAGAACGCTACAAACGCATCAGCATCAAAGACAAAGGTAAAGTGTTCAACACAGACCTTCTATACGCAATCGAAGTGGGTTACGGCCTAGAAGTCGCAGAAGCGATGGTTCACTCTGCGATTCTACGTAAAGAATCGCGCGGCGCGCACCAGCGTCTAGACGACGGTTGTACAGAACGTGATGACGTGAACTTCCTAAAACACTCACTTGCTTTCTACAAGCCAGAGTCAGCACCAAGTATCGATTACAGCAATGTGACCATCACTAAGTCACAACCAAAAGCTCGTCTATACGGTGAAGCAGCAGAAAAAGCAGCGGCTGAAGAGAAGAACGCAGAGGAGCAAGCATAATGTCAGCAAATCGCATTCAAAAAGTAGACATCCTGCGTTACGACCCAGAAAAAGATGCAGAACCATACAAGCAAACATTCGAAGTCCCATTCGATGAAACCATGTCTGTACTTGACGCACTTGGTTACATCAAAGACCACCTAGACAAAGATCTGTCTTACCGTTGGTCTTGTCGTATGGCGATCTGTGGTTCTTGCGGCATCATGGTGAACAACGTACCGAAACTTGCTTGTAAGAGCTTCCTACGTGACTACCCAGACGGCGTGACTATCGAGCCTCTAGCGAACTTCCCAATCGAGAAAGACTTGATTGTTGATATGACGCCATTCATCGAGCGCCTAGAAGCAATCAAACCATACATCATTGGTAACGATCGTAAACCAGAAGACGGTACGAACTTGCAAACGCCAGAACAGATGGCGAAATACAAGCAATTCGCTGGCTGTATCAACTGTGGTCTATGCTATGCAGCATGTCCTCAGTTTGGTCTTAACCCAGAGTTCATCGGTCCTGCTGCACTAACGCTAGCCCACCGCTACAACCTAGACAGCCGTGACAACGGTAAAGATGAGCGCATGAAGCTTATCAACGGTGAAAACGGTGCTTGGGGTTGTACGTTTGTTGGTTACTGTTCTGAAGTTTGTCCGAAGAACGTTGACCCAGCAGCGGCTGTAAACCAAGGCAAAGTGGAGTCTTCTATGGACTTCGTGATTGCTATGTTGAAACCTGATGGTTCACCAAAGAAAGTGGAGGCATAAGGATGAGCAATCGTAAACCTTACGTTCGTGAAGTAAAACGCACTTGGTGGAAGAACCATCCTTTCTACCGCTTCTACATGCTACGTGAAGCGACGGTGCTTCCGTTAATTCTATTCACTCTGTTCCTAACTTTCGGTTTAGGTTGCTTGGTGAAAGGTCCTGAAGCATGGCAAGGTTGGTTAGCGTTCATGGCGAACCCAATCGTCGTCGCAATCAACATCGTTGCACTACTCGGTAGCCTATTCCACGCTCAAACTTTCTTCAGCATGATGCCACAAGTAATGCCAATTCGTTTGAAAGGCAAACCAGTGGACAAGAAGATCATCGTATTGACTCAGTGGGCCGCGGTTGCGTTCATCTCACTGATCGTTCTCATCGTGGTGTAAGGAGCTGAGCAATGAAACCGAATTATAGTGTAAACACATCACCAAAACGTTCTGATGAGCCAATCTGGTGGGGTCTGTTTGGCGCAGGCGGTACTTGGTTCGCGATGATCACGCCAATCACTGTTCTTGTGCTAGGTATCTTGGTACCACTAGGCGTGATTGACGCAGAAGCGATGAGCTACGAGCGTGTCTCTGCATTCGCAACCAGCATCATCGGTGCGCTATTCATCATTGGCACGCTAGCATTGCCAATGTGGCACGCAATGCACCGTGTACACCACGGCATGCACGACCTTAAATTCCACACTGGTGTGATTGGTAAAATTGCATGCTATGCATTTGCAGGCCTCATCACTGCACTAGCAGTTATCTTTATCTTCATGATTTAAGAGACTGTGACCCGTCCTGATATGGGTTGACACTTTTTAACTAAAACGCTCGATGTACTTCATCGGGCGTTTTGTATTTTAAAG
>NZ_JAWOSW010000034.1:0-24014 GCF_033338535.1 Vibrio sp. Vb2131 | reverse complement strand
AGTTCTTTTAGTTGTTGATTTCATAACACTCTCCAATTTTGGGGGTGGAAAGTGTCAACCTTATTTAGGACGGCACATGATCAAAAATTAAGACCCAAAACATCATACAAATTTTTTGTAGCAATGAAACAAAATGTCTGCTCGTGATTTAAACCATTGACCCTCAGACAACTTCTGATAGCATGGACATATAAACGTATGGACGTCTAAAGCAAAAATGGAGCTACAATGAAAAGTATTGGTCACTTAAAGAAACTAGCTTTGATTCTCACGGCAGTAGTCGGCTTAAGCGCTTGTGGAGAAAAAGATGACTCTGTCATTAAAGTGGGCGCGACAGTTGGACCACATGCACAAGTAGTCGAGGCGGTAGCGAAGGAGGCAGCGAAGCAAGGTTTGAATGTCGAAGTCATTGAGTTTTCTGACTACGTGACACCTAATGCCGCTCTTAGCGATGGTAGCATCGATATTAATAGCTATCAGCACCAGCCATTTTTAGACAACTTCAACAGTAGCCATAACGCCCAATTAGTATCAATTGGTCAGTCCATTCTTATGCGTATGGGGCTTTATTCCAATAAGTATCGCTCACTGCAAGAGCTTCCAAACAATGCACGTATAGCGCTTCCAAATGACCCTACCAACGGTGGTCGTGGTCTGTTGCTACTCGCCGATGCAGGTTTAATTGAGCTGAAACAGGGTGTTGGCCATAAAGCCGCCCTAACTGATATCACAAAAAACGCAAAATCATTTGAATTTGTCGAGGTAGATGCCGCTCAGCTACCAAGAACATTAGATGATGTGGACGCGGCTGCGATTACAATGAACTACGTAATGTCTTCTGGTTTAGATCCGAAGAAACAAAGTATCTATCTTGAAGCAAAAGACGCCCCATTAGCAGTCATGGTCATCGCCACTCGTGACGCAGACAAAAATAATGAAGCGTATAAAAAGTTCGTTTCTATTTATCAATCTCAAGCGATTCGTGATTATCTCGATCGCACTTTCAAAGGCACAATCGAAGCAGCTTTTTAATCAATAAAGCAGCGAATACTTTGCCCCACGAATCAGATAGAAAAGAGGCTAATGTTTTCTCATAGCCTCTTCTTTTCATTACTCACTAAATCGACTCATTGTCGACTTTCAGCCTCTAACTTCATTGCCAAATAAGCTTGATCAGCAGAAACCAATTCAGGGCGGTTAATCAACTTCCAGAGGAAGTATGGTGGGATTAAAAATACGATGAAGTAGAGAGATTCATGGAAAAAAACATCGGCTATCGTTTGCTGATGCTCCCAAAGTGCCGTCAGTGCGAAGAGCTCTAACATCACGCCTAATACGCCAAAGACGACAGAGACAACAATCGCTAAACCCAGTAGTTCTCTAACAAAGTGCTTGTATGCCATGATACTAATTCCTTCTAGCAATAAGTCATACTAACTTACGCTCATAAGAAACAAGTGAGCTTGATTATTATCAAACTCACCTCATCACTGTTAAGAACTTAGTTTTATAAAAAAGTACTTGTATATAGCGTCAGCGAAGACTGATTTCCCTATCACAGAGCATAGATACCTCTACAAATAGAAGGTGATGGAACGACCAACTATTGACTATATGAGCGCAACTTTAATCAGATAAGTAATATTGAACCGTCGATACCACTCGTACTTTCTTAATGTAAGGCGTGTTGCTGTCTCGGTCATAAATCGAGAACTGCCCTTGAGTTGCACGTTTGATCTTACCCAGTGAACTCTGTGAGTCTTTCGCAAATTTCTCAGCCACTTCACGCGCATTCTTAGTCGCTTCTTCGATCATGTCTGGCTTCACATCATTCAGCTTAGTAAAGCTGTACTCAACACGATTTGCATAAGGATCTTGGTTAAGCAAAACGCCTTGCTTTCCTAGCTCACCTATTTCATTGATTGCCGCTCGAACAACATCAACACTCTGGCTATAAACCGTAACGGTTCGCGAGGCCAAATAACGATACTCAATGTCTTGCTCGCTCCCATATTGCTGTGCTTTTCTGTCAATGACCGCTGGGGAAGAAAGGGAAACGCTGGTTTCAGGAAGCCCTTTGGCACTTAGAAAGTCCAAAATCAAACGGGTTTGCTGGTCAATTTCATCAAACATGGCTCCCATATCATTACTCGCTAGAGTAAATTGAATCGGCCAAATCACCGTATCAGCAGGATACTCACGCTCCGACAAACCTTTTACTGTCACGACTCTTTCATAGGCTCGGTATTTCACCGCCGTCTGCTGCATAAAATAGCCAAGTATGCCAAGACCAAGTATCAAACTTAGCCCAATCCAAAGTGCTGCTTTATTGGAAACTCGTTCCATTATTTCCCCCTGATAAATATCAACTTAGCTTAATCTTTGTTCTAGATAAGATAGCCTATCTCTTGTTTTAAGAGGGAGACATAACGCGAGTTTTGATTCATAGCACAGTGATATACCGTTTTCTTTAGTCAATAAAGCTTCATTGGTTTGTCACCAAAGGCTCATGCTTTTGCCTCTGAATTGTCATCTGTAATTTCTACTATCCAATCAGCAACTTGTACGCTGAGGTAAATATGGATAGTTCGACCCCTTTTCGTCTCCCACGTAAAACGCCGTTTGGCATTGGTGAAAACGTTGCTGAATGGGCAACCGGTTTAAACCAACTTGATAAGTTCTACGCCCAACGCCCCGTTAATGCCGATACCAAAACTTTTCTCCGCTTCACGCTGGATGTCTTAGGTATCGACTATCGTATTGCTCATGGTTCACTCGATTCAGTTCCCAAACAAGGTGCTACCGTCATTGTGGCGAACCATCCGCTTGGTTGTGTGGAAGGCGTGATCTTGGCTGAATTACTGTTGATGGTCAGAGACGATATCCAAATCCTAGCCAATCAATACCTGAAAACCGTGCCGGAGTTAGATCAGCTCTTTATTGGTGTCGATGTATTTGAAGGCAAAGACGCCGTCAAATCGAATATGAAAGCCCTGAGAGCGGCCAATAAACACCTCGCAAGTGGCGGCTTATTGCTTGTCTTTCCTGCCGGCGAGGTTTCCCAGTTAGTCGATGCCAAACAGCAACGCTTGGAAGACAAAGCGTGGAGTCGAAGCGTAAGCAGCCTAATCCGAAAAAACAAAGCCACGACAGTTCCAGTATTCATCAGTGGCCAGAACTCGAAACGCTTCTATATGGCAGGGAAAATCCATCCACTTTTGCGCACCCTACTGCTTGGGCGAGAACTGCTGAACAAACAGGCGCAAACCATCAACTTATCCTTTGGCCAAGCGATAAAATTTAAAGAGATCAACACGCTTAACGATGATCAAGTAGTGAACTATTTGCGGCTCAACACTTACTTGCTCAATCGTGAACCCCATTCAGTGAAGCCTTCTTCTTCATCAGAAATGCTCTCTCCAATAGCGGCAGGGTTACCCGTAGGCGAATTGCTTGAAGAGCTGAACGGCTTACCAAAAGAGTCCAAGCTGCTAACAAGTGGTGAGTTCGATGTCTACTGCACGGAGTCGCAGAATATCCCTTCCCTACTGCATGAAATTGGTCGCCTACGTGAGCTCAATTTTCGACAAGTTGGCGAAGGGACGGGACTAGCAATAGACATTGACCATTTCGATCATGATTACCTGCATCTGTTTGTGTGGGACAGAGAGAACCAATGCTTGGTGGGCGCGTATCGTTTAGGTCTGGTTGATCAACTGATTGAAAAGCGCGGCGTAGCAGGTCTGTATTCACGAACGTTGTTTAACTATGACCAACGCTTTATCGACCAAATGGGTAAATCCATCGAGATGGGGCGCTCAGTGATTGCGCAGCAATATCAAAAGAGCATGAGCGCGCTACTGCTGCTGTGGAAAGGCATCGCAACGTTCGTTCATCAAAACCCAGATTACACTCACCTATTTGGTCCGGTAAGCATTAGCAACGATTATAGCGATACTGCACGTCAATTACTGGCTCAATCAATGACACTGCACCACTACGACAACAACTGTGCAGAATACGTCACGCCTTCTAACCCACTTCCTGAGCACCACCGTGACTGGAATACCAGCATGCTCACCGCTCTGGGTGATTTACAGCTATTGTCACGTGTCATTGCCAGAATCGATGAAGGGAAAGGAGTGCCCGTTTTGCTGCGTCAGTACTTAAGCCTCAATGGCAAGCTGGTATGCTTCAACATCGACCCTGCATTCAATAACGCTCTAGATGGATTGATTATGGTGGATTTGCGCGATGTTCAAGAAAAGACGTTGGCAAGGTATATGGGACGCGAGCAAGCTCATGACTACCTCGTCTATCATACTAATAGCAACGATGATTAAGAACAGTGATTAAGTAGAGAGTTGGGAATCACAAGAAGAACCGTGTGGCGACTCTCTTTATTTACCCTTTCATCAACTAATTAGGCGTGCTCCGTGAAGTGCGCCGAAAAGACTCTCATAGATACAATCTATCGAAAGATCTAGATAGCATTTATCTCACCAATTCCGTCACAAACTTTCACAAAAAACAAAAACAAATCCAGGTCACACTTTAAATCCACCACAACTCAACACAAAACGTGACATTGATCATTACAAGTATTTAATTCGAATTTCAAAAAAAATCAAAAGTGATCAAAGTCACAAAGTATTTTAATTTTAAATTTGTCAGAAGATCGGATTGATCACTAAGATTTTTATTGACAGATTTGAAAGTGGCTTTTTGTTATTAAGTTACAAGTTAATAAGTTGAACTTGGTCACTTAAAAACCGTTTCTCAGCCTAAGAAATGCGGGCGTAGATCACGAAAAACCCGTTGTCAGTTCCAATTGGAAAATGTGTGGTAAATTGATTGGGTACTAAGCAATCAAACAAACGGTTTTGGCGAACCGTTTACTACAACAAGATTCATCAGAACATCGAACGGGGAATTGTTATGATATCACCAGATGCCAAGATCAAGATACAAAATTTTGGTCGTTTTCTGTCAAACATGGTAATGCCAAACATCGGCGCGTTTATCGCGTGGGGCTTTATCACTGCTCTATTTATCCCAACTGGATGGCTACCAAACGAAACGTTAGCCTCTATGGTTGGCCCAATGATTACCTACTTGCTGCCACTACTTATCGGTTACACCGGTGGTAAATTAGTTGGCGGCGATCGTGGTGCGGTAGTCGGTGCAATCACAACAATGGGTGTGATTGTCGGCACAGACATCCCAATGTTTATGGGGGCAATGATGGTCGGCCCAATGGGCGGCTGGGCTATCAAGAAATTCGATAACTACATCGATGGTAAAGTAAAAAGTGGCTTCGAGATGTTGGTTAACAACTTCTCTGCGGGCATCATCGGCATGCTATGTGCGATCCTTGCCTTCATCTTTATCGGTCCATTCGTAAAAATTCTTTCTGGTGGCTTGGCGGCTGGCGTTAACTTCCTAGTTTCTGCTCACCTACTACCACTGACTTCAATCTTCGTTGAACCTGCGAAGATCCTGTTCCTAAATAACGCGATCAACCACGGTATCTTCTCTCCACTGGGTATCCAACAAGCGTCTGAGACAGGTCAATCGATCTTCTTCCTAATCGAAGCAAACCCTGGTCCTGGTCTAGGTATCCTGCTAGCTTACATGGTGTTTGGTAAAGGTACGGCTCGTCAAACTGCAGGTGGTGCATCAATCATCCACTTCTTCGGCGGTATCCACGAGATTTACTTCCCATACATCCTAATGAACCCTCGCCTAATCCTTGCGGCTATCGCAGGTGGTATGACTGGCGTATTCGTTCTAACTATCTTTAACGCAGGTATCGTTTCTCCAGCATCACCAGGTTCAATCTTTGCAATCTTGTTGATGACTCAGAAAGGCTCAATCGTTGGTGTTCTAGCGTCTATCGCAGCAGCAACAGGCGTGTCATTCGCCGTAGCAGCACTGCTAATGAAGACTCAAACGTCAACAGAAGAAGACGGTGATGAAGCAGCACTAGAAAAAGCAACATCACAAATGAAAGACATGAAATCTGCATCTAAAAACGATGCGGTGGTAAACAACCAAAGCAAAGGTGACGTAGACCTAGCGACAGTACAAAGCATCATTGTCGCTTGTGATGCGGGCATGGGCTCGAGTGCAATGGGCGCGAGCATGCTACGCAAAAAGGTTCAAGACGCAGGTCTGAACATCCACGTAACCAACCTTGCCATTAACAGCTTACCAGAGAGTGCAGATATCGTGATTACTCATAAAGACTTAACGGATCGTGCACGTAAGCATGCTCCAAACGCACACCACATTTCATTGACTAACTTCCTAGACAGCGAGATGTACAACCAGCTAGTCACCAAACTACTAGCAGCGCAAAACCAATCCGCAGCCAATGACGACCAAATGGTAAAAGTTTCGCTCGTGGCAGCAAACGACGACAACTTCGAGCCACAGCAAACGTCGGTGTTCCAAATCCAGCGTGAAAACATTCACCTAGGTTTGAAAGCTGCCAACAAAGAAGAAGCGATTCGCTTCGCGGGCAACAAGTTGGTCGAACTTGGCTACGCAGAACCAGAATACGTAGACGCGATGTTTGAGCGTGAAGCATTGGTTTCTACTTACCTAGGCGAATCTATCGCAGTACCTCACGGCACGGTAGAAGCGAAAGACCGCGTGAAGAAAACCGGCATTGTAATCTGCCAATACCCATCGGGTATCCAATTTACTGAAGACGACGATGATGTAGCGAAACTGGTTATCGGCATTGCCGCTAAGAACGATGAGCACATCCAGGTGATTACCACCATTACGAACGCGCTCGATGAGCCGGAGGCAATTGAGAAGCTAACCAGCACCAACGATGTGGAAGAGATTCTGAACATCCTTGGCGGTCAACAAGCGGCTTAATTACCCCTTTAATTTGCTCCTGAGGCAAATGAGGTCAGCTGTCACCCCCTATGCGGTTGGCCTCCCCCTAGTTTCGTAAGTCAACATTTTAGACATTGGTAGGTAAGAATTATGAAAAACGCAGTTCATTTTGGCGCAGGTAACATTGGTCGTGGCTTCATCGGAAAACTCTTAGCAGATGCAGAAGTCGAGGTCACATTTGCAGACGTTGACGCTCCACTCGTCGACCAACTGAGTCACAAGCAAGAATACAAAGTAAAAGTGGTCGGTACTGAGTGCCAAATCGACACAGTAACTCACGTCACCGCGGTAAACTCAGCCAGTGAAGATGTCATCGACCGCATTGTAAAAACCGACTTGGTAACAACAGCGGTTGGCCCTAACGTACTGGACATCATTGCAAAAACCATCGCTACCGGCATTGCTAAACGCTTTGCAGCAGGTAACGATAAACCATTGAACATCATAGCGTGTGAAAACATGGTTCGTGGCACCACACACCTAAAAGGTGAAGTGTACAAACACTTGGATGAATCATTGCACGCAAAAGCAGACGAGTTGGTTGGCTTTGTCGATTCAGCGGTAGACCGCATCGTGCCACCAGCAGAAGCAGCGAACGATGACCCACTAGAAGTGACGGTAGAAAGCTTTAGCGAATGGATTGTGGATGAGCAGCAATTCAAGGGCGAAATACCTGACATCGCAGGCATGGAAAGAACCAACAACCTAATGGCATTTGTAGAACGCAAGCTGTTCATTCTCAATACAGGCCATTGCATTACCGCTTACCTAGGTTGCTTGAAAGGCCATCGTACCATTCGTGAAGCAATTGAAGACCCAAGCATTCACGCTGAAGTAAAACAGGCGATGCAAGAGAGTGGTGAAGTGCTGATCAAACGCTACGGCTTCGACCGTGACATGCACAACGCCTACATCGAGAAGATTTTAGGACGCTTTGCCAACCCATACTTAGTGGATGAGGTGGATCGCGTAGGTCGTCAACCAATTCGAAAATTGGGTGCAAACGATAGATTAGTGAAGCCTTTACTCGGTACAATTGAGTATGGCACTGAAAATCAAACACTTTTGAAAGGCATTGCCGCTGCGTTGAAGTACACTAACGACACTGACCCACAAGCCGTAGAGCTACAAAACTCATTAAAAGAAGTGGGAGTGAAGAAGACGCTAGCGACATACACAGGTCTTGCAGAAGACAGCGATGAAGTGGCTCAAATCGAGACACTTTACAACCAACTTTGATTTACCTAGGGGAGCTCGGCTCCCCTTCTATGTCCTTCTCTGCTTGAAGAGTTGGGATAGCTAATAATTAGAAATGTATTCAGTATATGGCAGATAACATCAACGAAACCGAGATCATTGAGCGATTAAACAGCGCACCATCGGTACGAGGCTTTTTCATTGCAGCAGTCGACGTTTTTAACGATTCGATCGACGGGTTAGTGCAAAGAATCTTTCGTAAAGATAACTTCGCTGTTCAATCGGTTGTCGGTCCGCTGCTACAAGACTCTGGACCGCTGGGCGATCTGTCTGTTCGTTTGAAGTTATTGTTTGGCTTGGGAGTGCTCCCCGATGACATTTACCACGACATCGAAGACATCATCAAACTCAAAAACCAACTCAATAGTGACGCTTCAGATTACGAATTCACTGACCCGAATATTCTAGAACCAATTAAGAAACTGCACTTGGTGAAGAAAATGGGCATGGTGCAACTGGAAGTCAGCGAACCAGATGACGACATCGACCTTGAGTTTTATCAGCTACAACTGCAACGTCAACAACAAATCATTAAGTCAGGGCTCTCACTTGCCATTGTCGAGATTTGCAATGAGCTCGGCAAAGACAGCCCTTTTTAATCGAAAAACTGGCAAGGAAGCCTCCTCAACTCGCCCCTCTTTTTGCACATTCTTCTATACAACGTGCGTGAAAGCCATCACAGTCCATATTCCGATGTCTCTGTAACATCAGACCAATCTATCGCTAGTATTGAAACGGGATCGCATGCTTTCAATCGAAGACACTAAAACTAAGTGGGAGTTTTTCCAGAAACACCACTGGGTATCTCCAGAATTTTCCCGCACTCCCGTCCTCGAGTCGTGGGAGCGTTGCATAAAGCAATGCAGCCCTTACACCTGGTCAAAGCCACATATTGCCTCTGGATTTACCTTCTCATCTCTGATGAAACGCAACGAGCACCTCATCGAATGCGCCACGACCGTACTTGAAGACACTTACGACATGCTAGGGGACGAAGACCTGCTATTGATGGTAACCGATGGCAACGGCTGTATTCTCTCCACCGTCGGGCACGACTCTATGCGACAAGAGATGCAAACGCTCGGCATAAAACAAGGCTGTTTTCTCTCCGAAGGAAAGATAGGCACAAATGCAGTCAATCTCTGTATCAATACTCATATCCCGTGTGAAGTTTTTGCTGCCGAACATTTCAATCGCCACTTGCACTCTTATGCCTCTGTAGCTGCGCCTGTTTTTGACCAATTTGGAAAATTACGCGGTACAACATGCCTTTTCAGAAAAGCGGAAAGCTATAAGAAAGAAGACTTAGTCATCATCGCGTCGAGCGCGAAAGAAGTCAGCTTGCAAATCCACATTCAGTCGGAACAAGAAAACATGAACCGCCTCACTTGTGCGCATAACGCAACGTTAGAGTGCATGGATGACGGCCTTCTAGCGTGGGATGAAGAAAATCGCATCACCATGGTAAATCACCAGTCCGAGCGTTTGTTAAACATTGAAGCCAGTCAGGTCTTGGATAAAGAAGTCTTTTCTGTTTTGCGCTTCCCACCGAATGTCCTTACTAGTATTGAGTCAGGTGCGAGCATAAACCGTAAACTCACAACGGTAGAGGTTCGTGGCGAGTTTGTTGAGGCGATCATCACCTTGCGTCCACTCAACGACGGCACACACTTATTGTTCTTGCACCCTATCGATAAAATTCGCGAACTTGCTCAACAACAAATAGGTGGCAGTGCGCGCTATACGTTCAGCACTTTGCCCGTCATTTCACGAAAAATGAAGCATGTCATTACCGTGGCAAAACGGGCCATAAAGTCAAAATCACCGATTCTAATTACAGGTGAAGAAGGCGTAGGAAAAGCCACTCTCGCCATGGCGATTCATAACGAAAGCGCCTACAAAGAAGGACCATTCATTACGCTCAACTGCCGCTCCATCAATACAGAGCAACTGGTCAAAGAAACCCTGGGGTACGACGAAGGGCAAGGCATGCCTTCAAAGTTTGAGCTCGCCCATGGCGGTACGCTCTTTTTAGAAAAGGTGGAATATCTGTCGCCCGATTTACAAGCCGTGCTACTTAAGTTGTTAAAAACTGGGCTCGTCAGCCGCAGCGACAGTTTGCGATTGATCCCCGTAGATTTTCAACTTATTACCAGCACCGCTTCAGAGATCAGCGAGTATGTCACTCAGCGCTCATTTGGTCGGCAACTTTATTATGAAATCTCCTCGAACGAGCTGCATATTCCACCACTACGAAAGCGTAAAGAAGACATTGAATTTCTCGTCCAGCAGCTTATCAGCCATTACGAACGCCGCCACAATGTGACGATCTCGATAGAGCCAGTCGCACTGGAAGCGTTGATGAATTTTCGTTGGTCAGGCAATAACTCCGAATTAAGAAATCGAACTGAGCGAATTTTGCTTAACCGCAGTTCCAACTTAATCAAGCTGAACGATATTCCTGAAGACATTAAACTGAATTCTCGCCATACCGCAGAAAATACGCCAGTAATCACGTTAGAAGAAGCCGAGAGAAGAGCGATTGTTCAGGCTTGGAATCAGTGTGATGGCAAAATGCATGATATGGCGAAAGCATTGCAAATTGGCCGCACGACCTTATGGAGAAAAATTAATAAGTTTGGGCTGCAGGAGCAAATGAAGCTGTATTAAGTCGTGAATTGGCGTTCCTATAACAAAAGTAAAACCGGCGTAAGCACGCCGGTACAGGTGTACTAACGATAAGGTATCGATTAAACATCGACAGACAACTGACGAATCTGCGCTTTTAGTCCCGGTAGCATGCTCGAACTGGCGCTGAATTTTCGCAACCCCACGCGGAGCAATGTTTCTGTGGCATTTGGATCGCCAGCCATCTCACCACACATACTAACCGGTATGCCCGCGCGATCGCCTGCTGCACACGTGAGCTCAATGGCTTTTAGTACCGATGGTTCAAAGTAGTTCACCAATTCAGCAACAGCAGCGTTACCTCGATCGGCGGCCATAACATATTGAGTCAAATCATTGGTGCCGATAGAGAAAAAGTCGACTTCTCGAGCTAACGCATCAGCATTCAACACCGCGGCTGGCACCTCAATCATAATACCAACGCGCAAATGAGTCGCATCCAAGCCGAGTTGGTTTGCTTGATGCGCCAACAGCACTTTTACTTTTCTCACTTCTTCAACCTGAGCCACCATCGGTATCATCAATTGAATATTCGGTTGCTCGTGAAAGGCTCTCAGAATGGCTCGAAGTTGAGCGGTAAACAATGACTCATGTTGAAGACACAACCGCACCCCTCTCAAACCTAAAAATGGATTATCTTCTGCTGGCATAGGATAAGCGGCTAAAGGCTTGTCACCGCCAACATCTAGACTACGAATCGTAAGTGGCTTATCACCAAGTGCGGCAGCAATATCACGATACACTTGATATTGCGCTTCCTCAGTCGGCAACTCATCACTGTTTTGAAATAGAAACTCAGTCCGAAATAGACCAACGCCCTCAGCCCCCGATGTTAGTGCATCATCAATATCTTTCGGTCCACCAATATTGGCGAATACTTGAATATGGACACCATCACAGGTGACTGCGGCTTGCTGAGCACTCGCTAATGCACGTTGTCGGATGCTTTGCCACTCAATTTGCTGAGCTTCTAATTCCTGCTGTACGGCATCTGAAGGAGAGAACCATAAATGCCCTCGGAAGCCATCAATAGTCACCACTTGACCAGCACGCACAGCATCAAGGCAGCCCTGAGCTTTAACGATGGCAGGAATCCCCATCGCACGAGCAAGAATCGCACTGTGAGAGGTTTTCCCTCCCTCACTCAAACAGATACCAAGCACTTTCGATTTATCAAGCCCGGCCACATCAGAAGGCATCAGGTCGCGGGCCAACAAAATACTCGGTTCCTGAATGTCGATGGCATTAGGCGTTACGCCTGTCATTTCGACCATAACTTGGCGTGCGATATCATGTACATCTGCTTCGCGTTCCCGCATGTACTGACTTTCTGCCTGGCGAAACTCTTCGGCCAACGTTTGCAGTGATTCTACCCAAGCTTGCTCGGCTATCATGCCCGTTTGAATTCGCGACTCGACCGATGCCCATAATTCTGGGTCACTGAGCATCATGCTATGAGCAGCAAATATTTCCCCTTTCGGCTGCTTCGCTTGCTCCTGCAAATGTTGAACAACCACGCCTATCGCACGCTTAACCCGTTCAATTTCATCTTGTTCACTTTGGAAATCACGTTCAGGCACTGCTGGCATTTCATGAGTAAAAAGGACAGCAGGAGCAGTAGCGATACCGTCATTGACTCGAATACCAACAACAGCACCTTCAATCTGATTTGAGGCCATGCCATCGAGCAGAGTATCTGAACTTTCTTCAGGTTCGATAATGCCTTGCTCAACCGCCTCTTTTTCTCCGAAGTGCTCATAAGCTAAGGCTTCAAATGCCTTGATTGCTTCACTGGATTGAGAGCCGAGTGCGCACAGCGTGATCGTCTCTTGGCTACGAACGCCAAGTTTCGCAATGCTGTTTAAGCTTTTCGCGTTCACACGGCGCTCGCCTTTTTTCAACCATAATTGGCAGTCAAAAGGCGCGAGTGCACCAACAATGGCCGCAGCGGGACGAGCATGTAATCCATGCGGATTTTGCACTACCCAATCAAATGTCCATTCTTGCTCAAAGTTCTCTGATACTGGCGCTATCTCAGCGGATGTTAGTGGCAGATCACCAAGGTGCTCTTGTTTTACGCTTAACGCATTCTGTGCCTCTTCGACTACCGTCGATAAAGGCAGTCCGGCGGCGGCAGCCACCGACGCCGCCATGGTTCCTTCAACAATAGGTGCCGAGATAAGGGTGACATTTTCCCTCACATGATCATCAATCAGATCCAGAGCCATTTCCGTGCTAAGCAACGCGCTGCCAAGATCCATCAACACAACAACCCCTTGTTGATCTTGTACCTGCTCAATCGCTTCCATCACGGCAATGGCATCGGTTCCGATCGGGTTCTCTGGATCATCAATCCCAGCAGCAATCGCAAGCTTGGCTTTGCCTTGCGTCATTTGGGAGGCAAGTTCTGCCACCCCTTCGGCAAGTCGACGACTATGAGATACAACTACAATTCCCACCATCTTAATTACCTGCTATTGCCTGCTGTAGTGCTTTAATCATTAACAAAGAAGAGGTTGCACCGGGATCTTGGTGACCAATACTGCGTTCACCTAAATAGCTTGCTCGCCCTTTTTTCGCCAACATTTCAATCGTGGCAACCGCGTTCGTTTCTGCTAGCTCAACCATTTCATTAAGTAAGTGATCGGCGCTCATGCCATTTTCTAACGACGCCTTCACGCTAACTAAAACGGGTAACCAAACATCACACATGGTTTTATCACCCAGCTCTGCTTTACCACGAGACACCACGCCATCCACACCGCTTTTTAGTGCATCCACTAACTCTTCAAACGTTAATTGCTCTCGAGTTCCGACAGCGGCAGCCGTACGAATAAACAGCGTGCCATACAGCGGGCCACTTGCCCCACCGACACTAGAAAGCAAGGTCATACCCGTATTCTTGAGAATGCTGCCGATATTTTGGTCCGCAAATTGCGGCAGTTTTTCAGCAACTTTTTTAAAGCCACGGTTCATATTGAGACCGTGGTCGGCGTCACCAATATCACGATCAAGGTCGGTCAGAAAATCTTGATTCTCTTGATACGTTTTTGCACATAACTCTAGCCAGTGAACGATATGTTGTTTTTCAATTTGCATGTTTGCTCTCCCCTGTTACCACTTGATCGCGGCCGTATCGACAGGAGCATCAAACAGCTCCAACATCTCTTTGTCTGCCTTTAGCAACGTAATCGAAACGCCTTCCATATCGAGTGACGTACAGAAGTTACCAACCATATTACGCACGATACGGAACCCTGCTTGCTCGCAGTTATGAGCCAGACGACGGTACACTCCGTAAAGCTCTGAAGTTGGCGTACCACCCATACCATTCACCATCACGATGTAGTCGTGTTCAGCGGCGAAAGGCTCAATGCTGGATTCCACTTCATCCCATTCACCTTCGTCACGATTCCAAATACGCAATGTGCGCTGATAAGGTGTGTTTTCAGCAACTTCAGCAAACATTTCATCCACTAACGTATCGACATCGGTGTATTTCACTCGCTTGATACCTGGTTCACCATGGATACCAACACCAAACTCCACTTCATCATCTTCCAGAACAAAAGATGGTTTACCTGCTGCGGGTACAACACAAGCATTAAGCGCCACGCCAAATGAACGACAGTGGTTATTAACGCGACGAGCCAGCGCTTCACATTGCTCCAACGAATAACCTTTGTTCGCGGCAGCCCCAACTAACTTTTCAACCAATACCGTTCCAGCAACGCCACGGCGACCAGCGGTGTATAGGCTGTCTTTGACTGCAACATCGTCATCCACCAACACCGACCCAACTTTGATACCATCGGTATGAAGCAGCTCCACAGCCGTTTCAAAGTTCAACACATCACCGGTGTAGTTTTTAATGATAAACAGCACGCCCTCACCGGTATTCACTTGGTTGCCACATTCGTACATTTGATCAGGCGTAGGTGAAGTAAATACCTCTCCTGGGCAGGCGCCTGTCAGCATGCCTTTACCAATAAAACCTGCGTGCAAAGGTTCATGACCACAGCCACCACCAGAAACCAGTGCCACTTGCCCCGGAGTTTCCTCATGCCACATGTAACGAGGTTCGTAGTTCGCTTTTAGCTCAGGGCGGGACAATGCCAGACCTTCCATTTGCTGCAATACAACATCATCAACTTGGTTAATTAACTTTTTCATCGTTCTATCTCATTCCATTTATATTTTTATGTAGGGTATGAATTCATCTTAAACAGAGAAAAAGCGTGCTCAACAAAAATCAATCTGTTTCATATTGAAACAAAAACTTCGGCATTTTTGTTTCAATATGAAACGTAAAACGACAAATTGTCCTGAATAGTGATCGTCGCCATAAAGCATGCTGATGCTTATTACTTCTGACAGTCGGTTTGACACAGAGGTCATAAAAGCATGGAACAAAACCAGAGATATCCTTCACCACTTACCACACCAAACCTAATATAAACCTTATCCCTACAATGGATATTCATTGCAGTCCAAAACACACATAAAAAAGGTTAAAGGTTTGAATTATGGACAAAATTATTATCAGCCCAAGCAAATACGTCCAAGGTGAACAAGTACTTACATCTATCGCTCACTATGTAAAAACATTGGGTGAACGTCCGTTAGTAATTGCCGATGAGTTCGTGACTAACCTGGTTGGTGATGACGTCAAGCAAAGTTTTGCTGACGAAAAGCTTCCACTCACTATGAACATTTTTGGTGGCGAATGTTCGCGCGTTGAGATTGAACGCATCACGGACATTTGTGCCACTCAGAAACACGATGTCATTGTCGGTATTGGTGGTGGTAAAACGTTAGATACAGCAAAGGCTGTTGCGTTTTACACCAAAATTCCTGTCGTGGTGGTTCCTACGATTGCCTCGACTGATGCGCCAACCTCAGCGCTTGCGGTGATATACACACCTGAAGGTGAATTTGCAGAATATTTGATGATCCCTAAAAACCCAGACATGGTCATCATGGATACGTCAGTCATCGCCAAAGCCCCTGTTCGCTTACTTGTATCGGGGATGGGCGACGCGCTTTCCACCTACTTTGAAGCTCGTGCCAACATGACTTCTGGTAAGGCAACAATGGCTGGTGGGTTAGCGACGCGTTCAGCACAAGCGCTTGCGAAACTTTGCTATGAAACCTTGCTTGAAGATGGTGTAAAAGCAAAAGCTGCGGTAGAAAATGGTGTGAGCACCAAAGCGGTAGAAAACATTATTGAAGCCAATACATACCTGAGCGGTATCGGTTTTGAAAGCAGTGGTCTAGCGGGTGCTCACGCTATTCATAACGGCCTAACTAAGCTTGAAGAGTGTCATCATCTCTATCATGGTGAGAAAGTCGCGTTCGGCACACTAGTTCAGCTGGTATTAGAAAACGCAGCGATGGAAGAGATTAATACGGTTCTTGCATTCTGCCGCTCTGTAGGTCTACCAACCAACTTATTTGATATGGGCGTTAAAGAGCTTAACCACGCTAAGTTGCGCGAGGTCGCCGAAGCCTCAACGGCCGAGGGAGAAACCATCCACAATATGCCATTCCCAGTGACGGCAGAAAATGTCTACTCTGCAATTCTAACCGCTCACCAGTTGGGTCAATAACTCACCCCCTTAAAGTGGGCTTAAATAAAAAAGCGGCACATACTCTCGCATGTGCCGCTTGGATTTTTGCTGTTAAGCGCAATTACTCAACCGTTACCGCTTTCGCCAGGTTACGTGGTTGGTCTACGTCCGTACCTTTGATCAGTGCTACGTAGTAAGACAGCAATTGCATTGGGATGGTGTAGTAGATCGCCGCCGTGATTTCACTAACGTGAGGCATCGTGATGATCTTCATTGTTTCATCGCCTTCGAAGCCTGCGTCTGCATCTGCGAATACATACAGAAGACCGCCACGCGCACGTACTTCCTCAACGTTTGATTTTAGCTTTTCAAGTAGGTCGTTGCTTGGTGCAACCACAACAACAGGCATGTCAGCATCAATCAGCGCAAGAGGACCGTGTTTCAGTTCACCCGCCGCGTACGCTTCTGCGTGGATGTACGAGATCTCTTTCAGTTTTAGAGACGCTTCCATCGCGATTGGGTAGAACTCGCCACGGCCTAGGAACAATGTGTGGTGCTTGTCTGCAAAATCCGTTGCTAGTGCTTCAATTTCTTTCTCGAAAGAAAGTGCCGCGTTGATTTGCTTAGGAAGTGCGTGTAGCGCTTCAACAATCTCTTTTTCTTTCTCTTTGCTGATGCGACCTTGCTCTTTACCCAGTGCTGTTACCAGCATAAGTAGTGCAGAAAGCTGAGTCGTGAACGCTTTGGTTGAAGCCACACCGATTTCAACACCAGCGCGAGTCATGAACGCAAAATCTGATTCACGAACCAGAGAAGAGCCTGCTACGTTACAAATGGTCATCGCCGCCATGTAACCTTTCTCTTTTGCTAGGCGAAGTGCTGCTAACGTATCTGCAGTTTCACCAGACTGAGACAACGTAATAAGAAGGCTGTTTGGACGAGTCACAAACTTGCGGTAACGGAATTCAGACGCAATTTCTACATCACAGCTAACGCCTGCAATGTCTTCAAACCAGTAACGTGCCGTCATACCTGCGTTGTAAGACGTACCACACGCCACGATTTGTACGTGTTCTACTTTGCTTAGAATGTCTGCCGCGTGCACACCGATCGCGTCTGTCACAACAGAATCTGACGTGATACGACCTTCCATTGTGTTGATCAACGCTTTAGGTTGCTCATAGATTTCTTTTTGCATGAAGTGACGGTATTGGCCTTTATCACCTGCATCATGCTCTGCATTAGATTCAACAATTTCACGCTCAACTGGCTCACCCGTTGCATCAAACACAGTGACTTCACGGCGAGTAATTTCTGCTACGTCACCTTCTTCTAGGTACATGAAACGGCGCGTAACGTTAAGTAATGCAAGTTGGTCAGACGCTAGGAAGTTTTCACCTACACCAAAACCGATCACGATCGGGCTGCCTGAACGCGCTACTACGATGCGTGAAGGATCTTTGCGATCCAACGCTACCGTGCCGTATGCGCCTTCAAGTTGTTTTGCTGTTTTTTGTACCGCTTCTAATAGCGTTTCTGAAGTACGAAGTTCCCACTCAACCATGTGTGCGATAACTTCTGTATCCGTTTGCGATTCAAACACGTAGCCACGAGATTGAAGCAGCTCACGCAGCTCTTCATGGTTTTCGATGATGCCGTTATGGACCACTGCGATATCACCAGACATGTGTGGGTGAGCGTTGATTTCAGAAGGTTCACCGTGCGTCGCCCAACGAGTGTGCGCAATACCAGTTCCGCCGATCACTTTTGCTTCTTCTACTGCATCAGCCAATTCTTGTACTTTACCCAAGCGACGAACGCGCGTTAGGTTTGATTCGCCATCAACAACCGCAACGCCAGCAGAGTCGTAACCGCGGTACTCTAAGCGGCGTAGACCTTCAACCAAAATTTCTGCAACATCTCGTTGTGCTACTGCACCTACGATTCCACACATGTGTTTATCTCCGTTTGTAGTTTTGTTCTTCCCTAGCCATGATTTCAAATAGAGGCAGCAAGCAAAGGCCTTTATCCAGAGGGAAGTGAAATATGAAACTGATTACATTATTAGGCGCAAATGACTTTCACGCCATATTGTTCAATCTGTACTTTATGCTCTGCTTGGATATCTGCATCGGTCACCAACACATCAACTTGATGCCAAGCGAGCTCTAAGTTTGGGATCTTACGGCCGATTTTTTCGGACTCGATCATTACGATCACTTCACGTGACGCTTCTGCCATTACCTTACTTAAGCCAACCAACTCATTAAATGTCGTGGTTCCACGCTCGAGATCAATGCCATCCGCACCGATGAATAGTTGGTCAAAGTCGTAAGCTCGTAATACAGATTCGGCCACTTTGCCTTGAAAGGACTCTGAGTGCGTATCCCAAGTACCGCCAGTCATCAGCAGTGTCGGTTCGCTCTCTAATTCATTAAGAGCGTTAGCAACATGCAACGAGTTGGTCATGACCACTAAGCCACGTTTGTCATTCAACTGTTGAATCAGCGCGGCAGTCGTGCTGCCACTGTCGATCACGATGCGATTATGATCGCGAATCAATGATGCTGCTGCTTTTGCTAAGCTTAACTTTCGAGTCGAAACATTAGCGCCCAATTCTTCGTGAATGACTTCCTTTGGGATAGCAATCGCACCGCCATAGCGGCGTAGAAGTTGGCCGTTTTTCTCTAAAGAAGCTAAATCCTTTCTAATCGTGACCTCTGAGGTTTCGAATTTCTGAGCAAGTTCATCAACGCTGACTTCTCCTAGTTCAGAAACCAAGTTAGAAATGGCGTGTCTTCTTAATTGAGTGTTTCGTTTCGACATTTAAGTTTTGATTTTAAGTTTCGATGTGAAACTTATTATAGTCAAACCGAAACTTTCAAGTCCATTTATTTCGATCCAAAAAATTAATATTTCTCGATAAAACCTTGTCCTAAGACAATTCTTAAACAGTGATATTGGATTCATTCAGTGGTAGAATTCGCCACCGAAAAGAAAAAAAATTACAGAATTGAAGGCTATTTTTTTGCAACTTTCTGCATATAAAGTGGGATTAGTCACAAAAAGGTAACCAAAATCGCCGATCTTTTAGTCATAAAATGACTAAACTTGGTGAAAGACTTTCAGAATCTGAAGTTCTAATAATGAGACGAAAAATCGGTGGGTGACAGGTACTAAATGTCATCAAAAACGTCCTGACTTCAGAGTAAATAACCGACTTTCAAATTGTAACTATACTTACCGGAGAGTATCTTCCATGAAAAAGACCAAAATCGTATGTACGATTGGCCCTAAAACAGAATCTGTAGAGAAGCTAACTGAACTAGTTAACGCAGGCATGAACGTAATGCGCCTTAACTTCTCTCACGGTGACTACGAAGAACACGGCACTCGTATCGCGAACTTCCGTAAAGTAATGGAAGCTACTGGCAAACCACTAGCAATTCTTCTAGATACTAAAGGTCCAGAAATCCGCACTATCAAGCTAGAAGGCGGTAACGATGTTGATCTAGTAGCAGGTCAAGAATTCACTTTCACAACTGACACTTCAGTTGTAGGTAACAAAGATAAAGTTGCAGTAACTTACGCTGGTTTCGCAGCAGACCTAAACGTAGGTAACACTATCCTAGTAGACGACGGTCTAATCGAGATGGAAGTTATCTCTAAGACGGAAACTGAAGTTAAATGTAAAGTTCTTAACAACGGTGCACTAGGCGAAAACAAAGGTGTTAACCTTCCTGGCGTTTCTGTAAACCTACCTGCACTATCTGAAAAAGATAAGAACGACCTTAAATTTGGTTGTGAGCAAGGCGTTGACTTCGTAGCAGCTTCTTTCATCCGTAAAGCGTCTGACGTTCAAGAAATCCGTGAAGTACTTGCTGCAAACGGCGGCGAGAACATCCACATCATCTCTAAGATCGAAAACCAAGAAGGTGTTGATAACTTCGATGAGATCCTAGAACTTTCTGACGGCATCATGGTTGCTCGTGGCGACCTAGGTGTTGAAATCCCAGCTGAAGAAGTAATCTTCGCTCAGAAAATGATGATCGAGAAGTGTAACCGTGCACGTAAGATGGTTATCACAGCAACTCAAATGCTTGATTCTATGATCAACAACCCACGTCCTACTCGTGCGGAAGCAGGCGACGTTGCTAACGCGGTAATGGACGGTACTGACGCAGTAATGCTTTCTGGTGAAACGGCGAAAGGTAAATACCCTGTTGAAGCGGTAACTATCATGGCTCAAATCGCGAACCGTACTGACTCAGCGCTAAAAGCTGAACTAGGTTCTCGTCTAGACAGCCCACGCCTACGCATCACTGAAGCAGTATGTAAAGGTGCAGTAGACACAGCTGAGAAACTAGCTGCTCCACTTATCGTTGTTGCAACTGAAGGCGGTAAGTCTGCACGTTCAGTACGTAAGTACTTCCCAACTGCAAACATTCTAGCGCTAACAACTAACAAGAAAACTGCTGCACAGCTAGTTCTAACTAAAGGTGTTACTCCTGTAGTTGTTGATTCAATCGAAAGCACTGACGCATTCTACGTAGCGGGTAAAGAACTTGCTCTAGAATCAGGTCTAGGTAACAAAGGCGATATCGTTGTTATGGTTTCTGGCGCTCTAGTTGCTTCAGGCACTACGAACACAGCTTCTGTACACGTGCTATAAGACTGAACTTTTAACACTTCAGTTTCTTGAGAAGGAGGGCTTATGCCCTCCTTTTTTATATGGCTTTCTTGCTCTCATAATAGGCTAATTGTATTATTTACCTCTATCAGAATTTCGTACTGTTTAATTTTATCGTCACGATTAAAGTTTCTATGAGGTGTATGTGTCTAGTCCCACTCTTACCGACAAAGTATTAAGAATGATCCGTCAGGATATTCTCGATGGCGAGCTTAAACCAGGTCAAAAACTCGTGGTTGCCGAACTCAAAGAGAAGTACAACGTAGGAGCGTCACCCATTCGAGAAGCATTGGTGCAATTATCTTGGAGCAAATACGTCAAACTCGAGCCGCAAAAAGGCTGCTGGGTTGCACCTGTATGTAAAGATGAGTTACATGACTTGTACGAAAGCCTGCAAATGGTCTCCGCATGCTTACTCAGTAAGGCAATTATGATTGGCGATGAAAAATGGGAACTGGATGTACTAACTGCTTATCACAAGTTATCCCGAGTAAAACCTGGCGAAAGCTTTTGTTGGAGGGAATGGGAAGAGCGCCAAAATCAGTTTCTTACTGCGCTGTTTGAAGGTGCTGGCTCTGTCAATATGTTTGGGTTTTTCCGCGATCTACTCACGCAAATTAAACGCTACCAATACTTCGCGATGCAGATTTTAGGCACAGGGAACCCTGGGCACTGTAATCTCGATGAGCAAGAAATACTGATGAAGGCATCGCTAGACAAAAAGAGTCAGGATGCTTTAGGTTATCTAGAGCGTTATTTGAGACAGTCAATACAGTGTATCGAAGCCGCCATCGACAACCAATGTCGCATACTGGCTAGCGAATAACGCTGAGACTAAAAAGCGGGGGTCTATCCCCGTTTTTTCGTTTTTGTAAAAGCACTAAGCAATATCATCATAACTATGACACAGCGATACGCAGTTACGCCCTGCACTTTTTGACTCATACAAAGCAATATCAGCACATTTATACGTTCTTGTACGATCAGAGGTTAAATCACTATACCCAGCACTGACAGTAATGCCTCTATCACTACGCATTTGAACCGCGACACGTAGCCTGTTCAATACAATTTCAGCCTCTTCTAGTGTTGTATGCGGCATGATCACTGCAAATTCCTCACCACCGACACGAGATACAAAGTCTGTGCTGCGGACTTCTTCTAGGAGGGTTTCTGCGACACTACAAATCACCTTGTCTCCTTCGTCGTGGCCTAGCTCGTCATTAATACGTTTAAAGTGGTCAATATCAAACAACGCCAAACAAGCAGGAGGGCTATCAGGATAGCGTTCAATAATCCCCGCATATTGCGCCAATTGCTCTTCAAATTTTCGGCGGTTCCACAACCCCGTCAAGCCATCTTTTTCGCTTAGGTTTCGTAATTTTTCTTCTAACTCTTTTTGCCCAGAGATATCCACCAGCGACGTAATGTAATAACTCACTTTACCTGACTTGGTTAAATTCGCCTGAATACGCATTATTGCAGTAAAGACTTGATTAAACTTAGTTCGACAACGAATCTCCCCTTCCCATACGTGTTCACTCTTCAGTGTTTTCCAGATACTCAGGTTTGCTTCGAGATCTTCAGGTAAGAGAATTAAATGATGTGCACTCCAACCTTGGGCATGCTTGGTTGAGTAACCCATCATGTTTTCAAACTCTTGATTAACCATGATGATTCTATGTGAAGCATCCGAGATCATCACCGCAGTCATACCATCAAGAGCAGCTCGAGCCAACTTCGATTCCATACTATGACGCCGATAATGCAGAGCAAGGGCTGCCGTCGGCAAAGTGAAGCCGAGCACCAAACTTAAAACAAAAAACGCTTCTTGGATTAAGTCATCAATATCCCTCTGAGCTCGGGATAATAACTGCTCATTGGTAAGATCAATAACCAGATGAAGAGGTTCGCTAGAAACAAACTGGATGGTGCGATACGCGACCAAATTCGAACCATTGTAAGCATAGCCCGAATCTTTTGAATTTAAACTACGCCAAATGTTTGGGTACATCCGGCCAAAATTAAATTGAGAGCGAGCGGGAATTATATGGCCATACAAACGAGCTGATTTAGGGCTATCAATGTAAAATCCGTCACTCTTAATCAGCTCAATATGGAAATCAAGCACTGACGAATAGTTGAGTCGAGAGGATAAATAGTCAATATCAACATTAAGCACAAGATACCCTTCGCGCTTTCCGTTAAGCGAAATAGGCATCAAAATACGCAGTGACGGGCTATAGGGATAGACTAACTCGCCATACTCTCGTTCTAAACCTATCCCCCACGAAGCGATTTCGCCATCGTCTAAGTTCTTAGCGAATTGAAAGTAATCTCGCTCTGACTTATTTTGCAATTTGATCGCGGGCAACGCAGCGCCTGTTTCAATCTCATAATTAATCCTAACTTTTTCTCGACCAGAAACATCAAGAAAGCGAATTTGCTTATACAACTTTTGATTGATTGCGACCGAGATCCACATGTCTTCTAAGATGGAACGGTTCACCCGGTTAGGTTGGCGCAGATATTCATACAGACTTTGGCTGTGACCAAGTAGGTCACTGATCGTTTCGATTTGATCCTGAATATTGCTGTATTCACGGCCAGTATAGGCCAATTGATGTAACGCTTCTTGAGCGGTGTTCTCAACATTGTTTTCTAACAACGTCAGATATTTCTGATAGTAGTAAGCGGCAGTGAGTGCACTAAAAAATAGTGCTGTCGCCAATAAGGTGCCGACTCGCTTAGGTACTTTCACACGTCTAATGCCTATCATGCTTACTAAAACGACAATTATATCATTAATTGTTATTTTCTAAGTAAATTACCACCTTCTAAAGAAGGTGGCTTTGTGTGAGCCCCCTAAAAGGGGGCCTTTGTTTAGTCCAGCGCCA
>NZ_JAWOSW010000033.1:0-25909 GCF_033338535.1 Vibrio sp. Vb2131 | reverse complement strand
TCACTCGGCACAGACGCCGAGTCAATACGTAATGTATCACCATCGATGTCAGTATCGTTTGGCAGGACATCAATCGTCACTGGCGTGTCTTCGTCAGTAATCGCCGTGTCATCTTTTGCCACTGGCGCATCGTTCACTGGTGTGACATCGACGTTCACCGTGGTGGATTCACTGACGCCCCCAGATGTGACGATGTAGGTGAAGCTGTCTGTGCCGTGGTAGTTGTCGTTTGGCGTGTAAGTGACGCTGCCGTCCGGGTTGACCGAGACCGTACCGTTAGCTGGACCGTTATTGCTATCCAGCGACACCACTTTATCGTCGCCTTCGAACGTGTCGTTACCTAAGACGTTAATGATGGTCGGCGTGTCTTCCACAACCGTCGCGTTGTCTGCCACGATGTCCGCCACAGGCGCTACCGTGAAGTTCACCGTTTGGCTAACGCTCTCGCCGCTTGGATCGGTGGCAGTAAACGTCAACGCTTCTGAGCCGTTCCAGTCTGCGGTTGGAGTGAACGTAGCAATCCCATTGACGATCGCCACTTGAATGTTGCTGTTGCCAGAGACACTGAAGCTCAGATCGCCATCCACGTTATCCACATCGCTGAAAGCGGTATTTAGATCGATGCTGTATGGCGTAAAGTCTTCCGCCAAGGCTTGGTCTGCAATGCTGCTTTCAACCACAGGCGCGTCGTTTACGGCATTTACGGTGACATTGACCGTCGCTTGGTCAGTCAGTGCACCATCGGTCACGGTGTAAGTGATTTCGGCGTCACCATGGAAGTTCTCAGCCGGTGTGAAGACCAGTTTGCCATCAACAATCTCAACTGTACCTTGTGCTTCAGGTACAGACGCTGATTCAATCGACAGCTTATCACCATCAATATCGGTGTCGTTTGGCAGGACATCAATCGTTACTGAGCTATCTTCCTCTGTAATTGTTGTATCATTAGAGGCAATAGGCGCATCGTTAACTGAGTTTACTGTTACCGAAACTTGAGCTTCATCCTCTAACTCACCATCTGAGATGGTGTAGCTAATCGTTGCATTACCGTTGAAATTTTCAGCCGGAGTGAAAACAAGCTTACCATCGATAATCTCAACGATACCTTGCTCTTCTGGTACAGAAGCAGAGGTAATGATTAAATCATCACCTTCAATATCACTGTCGTTAGCGAGCACATCAATTACAACCAGGGAATCTTCGTCAGTTTGAATCGCATCATTAGTTGCTATTGGCGCGTCATTAACAGGCGTAATATCTAAGTTAGCAGTGCCATTAATAACACCACCATCATCATCAATGATGTCATAGGAGAATGACACTTCAGTGTCATCATCAGCTTCTGGGATGTAAGTCCAAGAGCCATCGCTGTTATCAATTAAGGTGCCATTCCCACTCTCAATAGTGACGTTTGTAATGACAAGAGTATCGGCATCATCAATATTGACATTAGATAGTAATTCTTCAGTAGTTATCGTGATTGGATCGCTATCTTCCTCAACAGCGCTTAATGTCACTGGAGAATTAGTAAGTGGCTTACTTGAGCCATCCCCACTTGTCTCGATACCTGTTGTGAAGAAGTCATTTAAGGTCAACGCTTGTGTTTCAGATAAGCCGAGGGATTCTAGGCCAATAGTTTCAAAGTTTGTTGAGGCTAGCACTTCAGTACCATCTCGTACAATCGTGGCACTATTTTGCAAACTGGAGCCACTATTTTCACCCGCTGCAGGTGCGAGTTCTTCATCAATAGCAGAAGGGTCTTGACCTTGCTCAATAGCACTAATAATCTGTGCTACATCGTCTGAAATATCTTTTAAACCTTGCTCTTGAGCAAGCTGAATTTTCAGGTCTTGAGGCGCAGCATCTGTCATTGCCACTATCACTTCACCTGGTAGAGGCTGCTGTCCTTCTGCAAGGACTCTCAGCTGCCCATCCAAACCTATTACGACGACTTGATTACCGAGTGGCACTAATGCTGTACGATCCATATAAACCTTAACCCTAAATAACTGTCAAGTTTTTGACTAACAATACTAATTTGCTATATATTGCCCGAATATATAGTGCAATAACAGCAATTTGATGCTCAATAAAGTAATTATGTGTCATACATCAATAAGAATCCAGATGCATAAGTGTTTTATTTTATTAAAATCTGGACTCTCGTTTCTAGCCATTACCTCCATGTTTAATTTGAGATCTTAATTCAATTTTTAGGCAGATTTAGTAGGTTGATTTATCAAAATTGAAACAAATGAACAGCGAATCAACAGGTTACTTCATCGCATATTAATGTTATTGTGCGCTAAATTATTGACGCCCTTATAAGTATTCCACTTATAAGCCCTATCACCTCGAGAATTTTTACCATTATCTAGGAGAATCACAGTGAAGTGGACTCGTGCCAACGCCTTTTGTATTGGTATGTTCACCGCTAGTCATGCTTTTGGGCAAACGCTAGAGCAAGCGGTTGAAAACACATTAAAAACCAATCCTGACATCAAAAGTGCGTTCAATGAATTCGTTAGCAAGCAGTATGTGAATGAAGCATCTGGTGGTGCTTACCTCCCATCCGTAGACTTAGATGCCGGTATCGGTTACGAAGGAATCAAACCTGCAGAGTCAGGGCGAGATTCAACCGATCTGACAAGAAAAGAAGCCACCGTGACACTAACCCAGCTAATATGGGATGGCTCAGCGACACTTAATGATATGGATCGAACAGCAGCTGATGCTGAATCGGTCCGTTATCAACTTCTAGCTGATGCCCAAGACACCGCTTTAGAGGTCGCGAAAGTTTATTTAGACTCAGTAAAAGCTTATGAAATTCTGACACTTTCCGAGAATAACTTGAAAGTGCATAAGAAGATCTATGAAGACATTAAAAAGCGAGTTAACTCAGGTATCGGTTCTACAGCAGACCTAACCCAGGTAGAGGCTCGTTTAGCAAAGGCTCACGGTAACTTGGTGGCAGCTCAGAACAACTTATATGACAGCCACACCACCTTTACACGCCTTGTCGGACAGTCACCACAAGGATTGATTTTCCCAAGAGCGGACCAAAACTTTATTCCCTACACCATCGATGAAGCGATTGACTTGGCATTCGAGTCACATCCAGTAATCAAAATTTCGGTAGCTGATGTGGACTCTGCAAAGTTCCAATACAAGCAATCTAAGGGAACTTACTACCCAACGATATCGGTAGAAGCGGCTCAAACATGGCGTGATGATGCAAGCGGTATCGAAGGAAGCAGCGAAGAGACAACAGCAATGTTACGTATGCGTTACAACCTCTTTAACGGTGGTAGTGACGTAGCCAACGCTGAAAGTTTTGCCTACCAACTAAATAAAGCAAAAGACCTAAGAGAACGTGCATACCGCCAAGTAGAAGAAGGTCTTCGTCTATCTTGGAGTGCGTTAGATTTAACACTTCAACAAAAAGAGTTCCTAGCGGATCACGTAGATTCGGCCTCTGAAACTGTCATCGCCTACGAAAAGCAGTATCGCATTGGAAAACGCACTCTGCTGGACTTGTTAAATACTGAAAACGAACTTTTCGAAGCGAGAAAGAACTACTTAGATGCTCGATACTCAGAGCAGTACGCCAAGTACCGCGTTATGAACGCGACTGGCCAATTGTTAAATGCCTTGCGTGTCGATGTACCTACAGAATGGAATGAAAAGGTGGAGTACTGATCATGAAACCAGTGAAGATTCTATTTGCATTGGGTATGCTCGCCATCACTCAACACGTTGTTGCTGAAGACGAATATGAGTATCGTCCTGTACCAAATGCAGAACAAATAGCAGATTTGCAAGATGACGATAACGATGGTGTCATCAATGCTCGAGATATGTGCCCAGGTACACCTGAAGGCTCAGAGGTCGACAACGACGGTTGTGGAGAATACATTAAAGCATCAGATAACATGCAAGTGCGGATACTTTTTGCTAACGACTCTGATGAGATCAATCCAGTCTTCAGAAGACAAGTCCGAGAGCTTTCCGACTTTTTAAAAGAGTACCCTACTACTTCGATAGAGCTGCACGGCTATGCTAGTAAAGTTGGCGGTTCAAAGCATAACCAAGATCTTTCTGAAAGACGAGCACGCAATGTCCGTGAAGCCCTACTAAGCTACGACATCGAACCGAGTAGAGTCCGCATTGTTGGTTTTGGTGACACTCACTTAGCACAACAAGGGACCGATGAAGTCAGCCATGCTTTAAATCGTCGAGTAACCGCATCAGTCGTTGGTTACAAAGGCGAGATAAAAAGAGAGTGGACAATATTCACAACTCTTCCAGAAAGGTAAAGTACCTGTTTTTGTTTGCTCTGCAAGCACAAAGCAAACAAAAACGAGTGAATACTTAACCTCAGAAAAGGAGCTTCGGCTCCTTTATTTTTACTCATTTCGACAACCGTATTATGCTTTAGGAATCGGCACTTTAGTGTTACTCTAGCCACGTCATAACAACGAGAGTTTTGAAATGAGCAAACTTACATCAGATATCCAAGCGAACCTTGACCTTTTTGTTGCAGAAACGAAAGAAAACCAATTGGTTTGGGGTTTACGCAATGAAGAAGGTTGGCTATCTTGCGATTCAACTGAATTCGAAAACAGCGAAGTCATGCCTTTCTGGTCTTCTAAAGAAGATGCAGAAGCACATAATGTTGAAGAATGGTCAGATTTTACTGTACTAGAAATCCCATTAGATATCTTTGTTGAAGATTGGCTTTTGACTCTTGCTGAAGATGGTGTTCTTGTTGGAACTAACTGGAACGATCAGTTAGAAGGCAAAGAAATGGAGCCTCAAGATCTAGCAAAGCTTTACATTGATTAAAGATTTCTGACCTCAACTTTATGTTGAGGTCTTTCTTTTTTATGCCTCTTCTTTCAATATCTCGACCAAGTGCATAGTTTTACTACTCTTTTTCTTAGTACACCCAACTTAATCACAACGCTGATGCGTTAAAAGCGCTATGATAACTCAACTTTAAAGGCACCTTAAATTAAAGGCTCGTTTAAACATGCGCGTGCTCTATCCCTTGCTTGCGTCACTTTTGCTCACTCCAGTATATGCAAGCGACACTCAAGATATTGAACCAAACCAAAATATCACACAGTGGCACTCTGTCTACCAAACCACACTACGAAGCAACCCTGAGTCGGCATTGAGCATGCTTCAAGATCGCTACCATACAGCGAAATCGGACAGCGAAAAGCTCTACGTAAGTGGATTGATTTATGAATATATGTCAAACATAAATCAGCCTTACTACGGCAGCAGTCAAGTCTTAGACAACCATTTTTCTCAATTAGAATCAGAATATATTCTTGCCTTAAATGAACGTAAGCATGGTAGTTACGAGGCCTCAGTAGATAGCTTTTCTTCTTTGCGACAGACAATGAAGAAAATATCCGATTCCGAAGGCAAGGCTCTGATGAACTATCAACTTTGTTATACGCTGAATCAACAAGGTCGTTATCACAAAGCAAACTTTTATTGCTCATCCTTAGAGAGCCACTTAAATCATAAGCATCAAGAAAACTTCCCTGTTGATCTTGCTTTGCGCGTGGTAGCAAATAACTACAATTACCGCGGTGACTATGAAAAAGCCTTAAGTTTGTATCGACAGTTGATGGCCAACATGTCGACGCAAAGCGATCATTCAGGGATTTACAATGACGTCGGCAATTTACTTGCAGAGCTGGGGCAATTTGAACAATCAGAGCAATATCTCATTCAAGCCTTACTGGTTCGCCAAGATGAAGGGACACCTCTTGAAGTTGCGCAAGTCGAACATAGTCTAGGAGCGATGTACAGAAAATCCAAAGAACTCGATAAGTCCATCAGCCACTACAAAAATGCATTAACGATTCTCGAACAACTTCATTATCCATACGGGCAAGGGTTGACCTATTTAGGGTTATCTGCTGCTTTGGCCGATTCTGGGCAATTGGATACCGCGGTAGATTACATTGGAAGAGCATTAAACATTGCCCAAACTTATGAGAATACGCACCTTGAAACAGAGGGTCATTTGGCTGCTGGATTGGCATATTTAAAGAACCATACACCCGAAAAATCGATTGAACACGGTACAATTGCGTTAAGATTAGCGGTAAAAAACGCTAGGCCCTTATTGCAAGCGCAAGCCCAATTACTCCTCTCAAAAGCATACCAAGCTCAAAATGATTACAAAAAGGCGCTGGAGCATCACAAGGCCTACTCGACGATTGAACTAACGAACCGAGACGCGAGTAATATCAAGGCGTTAGAGGCACTAGATCTCACTAAAAAAGAGTATGAATATGATCTACAAGTCGCGCAGTTGAACAACGAAACTCTTCTAAGTCAGTATCAGTTTGAAAAACTCACAGACCAACAACGCACTTATAATTTTGTTGTTTTCTGTTTATTGCTTCTCCTCGCTCTGGCATTGATGATTCAGCGACAAACACGCTTAAAAGCCAAAATAGACAGCTTAACGTGTGCATTAAACAGAGCGGCAATTATAGAGACGATTAAAAGCCAAACCTCCAAAGCGGAAGGAGACTTCCGCTACGTTCTAGCATTAATCGATCTAGATGACTTTAAGGCGATTAATGATCAGTATGGTCATCCAACTGGCGACTTAGTACTACAACAGGTTTGCAAAGCGCTTAAAGCTAAACTTAATAAGGGAGAGTACTTGGGGCGTTTAGGTGGAGAAGAGTTTATCTTGCTATTGAAAAACGTCGATGAGATTGACGTTCCCTTTAGAATACAAAGTCTGCATAAAACAATTTCAGAAAAGAGTGTACATTCGATTAATAACCATCAATTGAATATATCTGCGAGTCTGGCCTATCTATCAACCTCAATGCCACTCACCAACTTTGATAAGCTCTATTCGATATTAGACCAAGCGTTATACAATGCTAAGAAGCAAGGAAAAAACTCTCTTGTGGACGCATACAACGAGCCGATCAGTTTAAGTGCTGAGTATATTCTCTAATAAAGCCAAACCACCAGCGTAGTGGTTTGTTATAGGTGGAAGCATCAGTAAGCCATTCAGATGCAACACCATCATCAAGGAGTCTTTGTGCCCAAGGCAAGAAAAAACATTCAGTCTCTAGAGCGAGGTTTTCTAATCCTCGAGTTGCTCTCGATGAGTGAGTCTCCCCTATCATTACAGACGATCAGTAATGCGATCCAGTTAAATAAGACGACTGTTCACGGGTTACTTGCGACTCTACACTCTCTTGGATATGTATCCAAACACAACCATAGCTACAGCCTAGGGTTTAGATGCTATGAACTGTCTAAGCCGATTGAACAAAAAAACGAAGCTATCCGACAACATTTTGTTCCATTGCTGAAAAAAATGGCCCAAATGACTAACAACACAGCTTACCTCGCTGTACAAAGTGGCGCTAAAGAGTACTTGTATATCGATGCTATAGAGCAGGATAACCCTCTTACTATCCGCAGCCCGAGAGGGAAACGAGAAGGACTCACAACATCTGCGATCGGCAAAGTTTTTATTAGTTTTGATGATGAGCTTCGTCGAACATTGCGCCTTGAAAGCCAAATATCCCCCACGTTAGAAACTGAACTTAATCAGGTTGTATTATCAGGTTACGCACTCGATTTAGAAGAGGCAGAGCCAAACCTCAATTGCTTAGCGATCCCCCTTTACTTGGATGGTAAAGTCGTTGCTGTTGCAGGTGTTAGCGGTGCTGCCTCCGAACTGACGGTCACTAGGCTAAAACACTTTGCAAGAATCTTTCTCAAATTTTAAGATTTGACAATGTCGAATCCTAGGCCATTTTTATACTGTTTTGATTACATGCTTATACGTCGCCTCTAATATGGTCGTTGTTCAACTCAACAACGTAGGAGAAGCGATGTCTACTGTATTAATCACTGGCGCTAACCGTGGCTTAGGCTTGCAATTTGTCCGCCACTACCTTGGAAAAGGTTGGCAAGTTATCGCAACTTGTCGTTCACCAGAAAATGCTAAGCAGCTCAATGAACTAGTAACCCAATCCAATCAACTTCAACTGATGGCTCTAGACGTCACTAACCAACAAGATATCGATCAGTTAGCCACTCGATTAGCGGATCGTCCGCTCGATCATTTAATTCTGAATGCAGGTGTATTAGGCGAAGAGTGTGCAACGCTTGGCGAAATGACCCAGAAAAAATGGCTAGAAGTACTAAACATAAATACCGTCGCACCTGCCCTGCTAATTCAAGCCCTACAAGACAACGTTGCGAAAAGTCAGCACAAAACCATCGTGGGAATCTCAACCCGAGTTGCGAGTTTAAGCGATAACAGTTCAGGTAACATGTACAGTTATCGAGCATCTAAAGCAGCGCTTAATCAGGTTCTAGTATCAGCAGCACGCAATCTCGAATCACGAGGAGTAAAAACTGTCGCAGTTCATCCCGGCTGGGTAAAAACCGATATGGGCGGTGAGGACGCAACCTTTTCTGCCGAGGAAAGTGTTGCTGGTATTGTTTCGGTCGCAGAACAGCTAACACTTGAGCAATCCGGAAGCTTCCGCGTATTTGATGGCTCTACAATCGAATGGTAACTGTTCTCTAAATGACGTCTCCCGGCCAAATTGAAGGCCGGGAGAATACAGTAAACTAATAGGCCAAAAAGATAAAAGCTCGCACTATCGTCAGACAAGCGAGCCGTTATCGTCTATGGTGTTGTACTACCGTCAAACGCTGAGGAAGTCAGCGATTGCAGAGGTGTCATTTAGACAATGATTTCCCGTGAAACTCACTCAATCATCCCACTCAGGCGCTAGCCCTTCAGGGTTTACTTCGCGGCCATTTCTTTCCAACGCATCTATCTTTGCAATCGTCTCTTCACTCAGATTAAGTTCAAGTGCTTTCAGGTTACTTGCCAAATTCTCTCGTTTAGTTGAAGACGGGATCACCGCGTAACCTTTTGACAAAGCCCAAGCAAGCGCGACTTGAGCGGGCGTGGCCTGATAGTCCTCAGCAATACCTGCAATAGTTGGGTCCCCAAGTACTTTCCCATATGCCAAGGTCATGTAAGACGTTACCTGAATATCGTTTTCCTGCATGAAGCTGACCAACTTACGATTTTGCAAATAAGGGCTAAGCTCGATTTGGTTAGTAACAATATTCTCTTTACCGACCACTTCTATCGCTTGTTGCAACAAGTCAATATTAAAGTTGGATACGCCAATATTACGGGTTAACCCTTGCGATTTAGCTTCAAGTAATGAAGCCATGTATTCGTTCAAGTTATTGTTATTGCCAGGCCAATGGATCAAGGTCAAATCCACATAATCTGTATTTAGCTTTTCTAAGCTCTCTTTTAGACTTGGAATGAGTTGTTCCGTGTTCATGTTATCAACCCAGATCTTGGTCGTAATGAATAGCTCATCACGTGCAATACCGGACTGTGTCAATACTTCACCGATTTCTACCTCATTACCGTAAATCTGTGCAGTATCAATTACGCGGTAACCCACTTCTAACGCATTACGGACTGAATCCTTAACTACTTCACCCTCTAAACGAAACGTGCCGACGCCAAATGATGGTACTTTCATCTAAATCTCCTGAATTATCGATTTTATAGTTGATTCGAAGCAAAACTTTACGCCGCAAGAAACTTTCCGTAAAGTTAACAATACTCAAATCTAATTTGAAATATATTCAACAATGAAAGCTACTCTAGATGAAATGCGCACCTTTATGGCCGTGGTCGATACGGGTTCAATCAGCTCTGCGGCTGAACTGTTATCGATGACCGTCTCGGCGGTGAGTCGATCGGTATCTCGGCTAGAAGCCAAACTCGAAACGACCTTGTTAAATCGCACAACCCGTAAGTTAGATGTTACTAATGAAGGAACGATATACCTCGATAAAGTCAGACATATTGTAGAAGCAGTAGAGAATGCCGAAGCACAACTGAAAAGCCAGAAATATAAGCCTTCTGGCCTCCTACGAATAAACGCAGCTACCCCGTTCTTACTGCACGTACTAACGCCGCACATTGCTAAATATCAGAGCTTCTATCCAGAAGTCGAAATCGAACTCAATTCCAATGAGGAAAATATTAGCCTTTTGGGAACAAAAACCGATATTGCTTTTCGTATCGGTGAGCTACAAAACTCAACCATGCGCGCGATATTTCTTGGTAAAAGTCGGATTCGAATCGTCGCGAGTCCAGAGTATTTAAGACAACATGGTACTCCAACCTCAATAGATCAGTTACTCAATCACAAGCTACTTGGATTCAACAAGCCGGAGTATCTTAAGGAATGGCCGATCATGGATGATAAGAACAAACTTCTGCGTATTATGAGTAGCCTAAGATCTGATAATGGCGAGACGCTAAGATGTTTAGCCTTACATGGTGCGGGGATAGCTTGCCTGTCTGACTTTATGACCTACTCTGACCGACAAGCTGGTCGCTTAGTGGGCGTGCTTAGTGAACACACGCATAATGTCGAACAGCCCGTTCATGCGGTGTATTACAAAAATGCCAGCACCTCACGCCGGATCAGCTCTTTTATTGACTTCATCAAGCAAGAAATCAAGGTAGAGAACCACCAGTTCCTTTAAAGACCACCGCTGTTTGTGGCAAAACACTTTTGTCTTTTAGCCGCTTTTTCTCACAACAAAAATCTCATAGTGTCCTGAATATCAGGGAGGCACCTTGCCTCCTAGTACTCAAAGTAATAGTCAGGCTTCATAATGCATAAAGATTTAAGTAACAGATTCACCATCGGTGTTGAGCTCCCCCTAGATAATGACTGGACCCAAGAAGGCCAGAAAAAACGGCTGCTCCAACGAAAACCGTTCGGCGTACCAGACATGAGTGCACATAAACAGCGTATTATGTTAGCCGATAAGTTAGGCTTTAACGTAGCGTGGGTGAGAGATGTCCCGTTGTACGACCCTAACTTTGGAGACGCGGCACAAATTTATGAACCATTCAGTTATCTTGGCTATCTCTCTGCGTGCACCGACAACATTCTACTAGGGACAGCTGCGATAGTATTACCGTTAAGACAACCTTGGCTAGTGAAAAAAGCCGCTGCGACCATCAACGAGTTAAGTGGTGACCGCCTGATACTCGGTGTGGCTAGTGGAGACCGTCCTAGTGAATATCCCGTTTTTAACGCCAACTTTGACAGCCGTGGCTCAGCTTTTCGAGAAAGTGTAGAGATTTTGAAAGATACGCAAAATGATAAGCTGGGTAACGATCTACAGTTATTACCCGAGTTTGCTGATATTCCTATCTATGTCGCAGGGTTAGCGCAGCAAAGTCCACAATGGATAGGAGAAAACCTAGACGGCTGGCTCGCCTACCCAGGCACACCTGATGATCATGAACACCGCGTTGCACTTTGGCGCTCCGTAGCGGGAAACAAACCCTACGCCAGCTTTATTCATCTTGATTTAGTCGATAACCCAAATGCACCAGTCGTTCGGCATCATTTTGGTATCCGGGCCGGAGTCAATGGCTTGAGCGATGAGCTAGAAAAAATGCAAGAAGCAGGAGTCAATCACATCGGGTTGCATTTCCGTCGTAATAGCCAACCAATTGAGAAATCAATGGAACAGATCGCTCAGTACGTGTTGCCACGCTTTAACTAAGATCAAATAAAAATATGTGCCACCTTACTAAGGGGTGGCACGCTAGGCTTGGCACTTGGAAAAACAAAAGCTGCAATAACGACAAAACTCTTTTGTTAAAACAACAATAATAGAGTTATTTTAAAGTAAGTCTTGGTTGAATAAAGTCGATGAACGCGGAAATACGTTTAGAGACTGAAGAAGATTTGTAGAAGACAGCATTGACCTGTTCTCGTCCAGTATTTGTGATTTTTTCCGATTCAAACAATGCCACTAACCGTCCAGAATCAAGATCATCTTTCACCATAAAGCCAGATAAACATGCAATGCCGTTCCCTGCCAGCACTAACTGTCTAACCGTTTCACCACTGCTGGATAGGGTATCAGGCTCTATCATCTCAAACCCTCGTAATGGCCACTGATTTAACACTTTAGCGCCAGAAAAACCGATCAAGTTATGACTGCGCAAATCGCTCACCGCTTCAGGGAAACCTCGTTTAGATAAATAACCAGGCGTGGCAACGATAAATAGTGGGCTTGTTCCTAAAGGTTTAGCATGCAGTGTTGAATCCGATAATCGTCCAATACGTATCGCCACATCGGTTCTTTTTTCCAATAGATCCACAAAACCCTCATTAGAGGTAAGATCGAGTTGAATATCAGGATAAGCCTCTTTAAATGGCTGAATTAACGGCACGAGTTGATGTAAAACAAATGGGCTAGCGGCATCAACTCTTAAGCGCCCCTTGGGTAATTCACCTCGTGTGATGATCTCTTCTTCAGCTTGCTGTATTTGTAGTAAACCTAACCGAACCGCTTCAACAAACTGATGCCCTTCCTCAGTAACTTCCACTCTGCGCGTCGTGCGATTCAGCAAGGTTACCCCCAACTGTGATTCAACTTTACTAACCGCACGAGACACCCTAGCGACTTGAATACCTAGTGCATCAGCAGCGGAAGAAAATCCACCACTATCCACAACTGCCATAAGAATCTCTAATTCATCTGATCGGGTTAACATTTCATCCCCTTTCTTAACTGCGCATTTTCATCATTTATAGCAAAAGTATTTTGTAATAAACACCATTTTTCGCAACGAATAACTCTTTAATAATACACGGCATGGAAACGGGCTATTCGTTTATCCATTCATATTCAATGATTATAAGAGAGAGTTGTTATGCCTTTAGCTTTACTTGCATTGACGCTTAGCGCCTTTGCTATTGGAACCACGGAGTTTGTAATTGTCGGTCTGATACCGACTATGGCCTCCGACCTCAACGTATCATTACCTTCAGCGGGTCTTTTAGTTAGCCTGTACGCACTTGGTGTCGCGGTTGGTGCTCCCGTTTTAACAGCGCTGACTGGTAACTGGAAAAGAAAGTACGTTCTGCTTTCTGTTATGGCACTGTTTGTTCTTGGCAATCTGTTAGCCTGGCAAGCACCTGGATACAACACACTAGTTACAGCAAGGATACTGACCGGGCTTGCACACGGTGTGTTCTTTTCGATCGGCTCGACTATCGCCACTGGCCTAGTGTCAAAAGAAAAAGCAGCTAGCGCAATTGCTATTATGTTTACCGGTCTCACCGTAGCTCTAGTGACGGGCGTGCCACTTGGCACCTGGATTGGCCAGACATTTGGTTGGCAGGCAACCTTCCTAATCGTCGCGATCCTTGGAATCATCGCACTGATAGGAAGCGCTCTGCTAGTGCCGAGTAATCTGAAACAACCACCAGCAACCAAGCTGTCATCGCAAGTAAAAGTCTTGACTCAACCTCGTCTACTTTTGGTGTACGCAATCACCGCGCTCGGTTACGGTGGTACGTTCACAGCCTTCACTTACTTGGCTCCTATTTTGGAAGAAGTTTCGGGGTTTGGCTCTAGCGCTATCAGCCTAATTATGTTGGTTTATGGTGTATCAGTCGCATTCGGCAACATCTGGGGCGGAAAGATGGCCGACTCTATGGGGCCAATCAAAGCTCTGACAGCGATTTTCTCGGGCCTAATTGTGGTATTGCTCGTGTTTAGTGTCACAGCATTTAATCCAATTTCTGCAGTAGTGACCATTCTTGTCTGGGGTGCCTTTGCCTTTGGTAACGTTCCAGGACTTCAAGTTTATGTTGTCAAACTAGCAGAGAAATATTCACCTGATGCAGTCGACGTCGCTTCTGGTCTCAACATTGCTGCATTTAACGTAGGTATTGCACTGGGTTCTTGGGGCGGTGGCCTTATCGTGGCCAATGCTGGGCTGATGCACACACCTTGGATTGGCGCGATCGTAGTATTAGGTGCTCTACTACTAACCCGTTTCAGCGGAATGCTAGACAAGCGTGGAGAGCAGCCCGCAACGGCACACTGATTCACGTTCCAAATCGATAAAAATCACTTAAATTAGCCCGGCATTACGTCGGGCTTTCAATACAGAGTTTAAATACACCATTGACTGAGGTAGAAAGTTTATTCTACCCTTAGGTAAAACAAACGTTCTACCTGGTGTATCAAATAGTGAAAGAAAAAATCGCAGCAAGCCTAGAAAAAGCATTCAGTCAGTATGGCTTCGCCGAGCCTAGCGTACCCCAACTCAAAAACGCCTGCGAAGTCAGCCTGAGAACCCTGTACAAATACTACCCCTCCAAGGAAGCGATGATTGTTGCAGCTCTCGAGCATCGCCATCAAAGGTATTTGAGGTTTTTGCTCGAAGACGCCCCTGCCAATGGAGCACCGGCTGTATTACACCTATTCACTCGCCTCGAGGATTGGATGAAGAAGTTTGCACCGAATGGCTGCATGTCCATCAATGCATTAGCAGCCTATCCAGAAAATCTATCGATTAATCAAGCAGTAAAACAACACAAATTGACGGTCCGTCAGCTTATGGGCCAACTAAGTCAGCGAGAAGACCTCGCAACCACACTCTTCTTGTTACATGAAGGTCTATCCAACGCATGGCCGGTTCTCGGTCACGCTGCCTTTGCATCCGCTGAACGCACTCTGCTAGAACTAATGAAGGAGAACAATCAATGACCACAATCCCGAAAGTCATGAAAGGCGTCCAACTTATCGGTCATGGTGGGCCAGATATGCTTCGTTACCGCGATGATCTACCTGTGCCAGTCCCCTCGCCTGATGATGTATTGATCCAAGTAGCCGCCGCCGGAGTCAATAACACCGACATCAATACCCGAACAGCATGGTATTCTAAAAACGACGCCAATAGCATGGATGCAAGTTGGTCAGGAGACGCGCTATCTCTCCCTCGAATCCAAGGTGCCGATGTATGCGGTACCATCGTCGCTGTTGGTGAGAATATCTGCCCATCACGAGTCGGCCAGCGCGTGCTCATCGAACCATGTATTACGCGCTTCAACAGTCAAGCACTTAGCTTGCCTTGGTACTTCGGTTCAGAATGTGATGGTGGCTTTGCTCAGTTCACTGTTGTTGACAGTAAACATGCATATGCAGTGAATAGTAGTTTATCGGATATCGACTTGGCCTCCTTCCCTTGTTCTTATTCAACTGCAGAGAACATGCTTGTCCGCTCTAATGTCACAGCGAGCGATACCGTACTGATTTCAGGGGCATCCGGTGGTGTTGGCTCTGCCGCAATCCAACTGGCGAAGGCGCGTGGAGCATACGTCATTGCTATCGCCAGCCCAGAAAAGAAAGAACAGATCACGGCATTAGGAGCAAACCAAGTTATCCCTCGCGATGCAAATTTAACAGCGACTCTCGGAGAAAACAGCGTTGACGTAGTGATTGATTTGGTCGCAGGAGAGCAGTGGCCACAATTTCTTCAGGTACTAAAGCCAGGATCAAGATACGCTGTTTCCGGCGCCATAGGCGGCCCAATTGTCGAGCTGGATGTAAGAACTCTTTACCTTAAAGACCTAGCGTTATTTGGTTGTACCGTTTTGGCACCAGAAGTATTCGGTAACTTGGTTCGCTATATCGAACAGAACGCAATTCGCCCCTTAGTCGCGGAGTCATTTCCCTTAAACCAGATAGGTCAAGCGCAAGAAGTATTTTCACGCAAGCAACATACTGGGAAACTGGTTTTGGAAATCACATAGCTTTTCGATTAACAGCGGCCTATACAAGTCGTTGTAATTTGAGAACACTTTAAGCATCCTAAAAAGTTCTCAATACTTAGAAGATCGCTACGGTTGGCTTAGCTTGTTATCCCTTTTCATCACGCTAAGCTAGCTTGTAAAAATATGCGGTGTTTGCTTCTGAGTTATAAATGTTTAATACCAACATTATCTTACTTCTGGCGTTCATGAACAGAACCGAGATCTGAACGACTTCGGTGTTAAACCTACGATTCTATTAAATATTTTCCTGAACGCGCTCACATCTTGGTAACCCACTCTAAATGATATTGCGTCAAATGTTAGGGTTGTCGACTCAAGTAAATCACAAGCTTTTTGTACTCTTAAGCTTTGTATGTATTGGTTAACATTGAAACCTGTCGCCTTTTTAAAGCGTCGCTGCAATGTCCTTTCTGTTAAACAACTCAACTCTGCAAGCTCTTTATTGCTCAGTTTTCCTTGATAATGATCGTTTATATAGTGCTGTATTTGAACAATTACCTCATCACCATGTTGGAAGTTTGGAGTAAACTGTTGATAAAAGCGTTGCTCTCTCGGACCAGTATCAATAACCAACATTTTTCCTAACAGGCGCATTACTGCCGGTGACGCAAATAAGGAAACCAACTCCAAACCTAAATCCACCCATGACATCATACCCCCAGCCGTAATGATCGTTCCTTCGTTAATAAGGATGGCTTCTTGTCTTACGTGGATATCGGGAAACTGACTCGCTAATGAAGGAGCTAAGTCCCAGTGTGTCGTACAAGACTTATTGGTCAACAACTGGGTTTGAGCAAGAATAAAAGTACCAGCGCAGGCGGAGGCTAAAATCGCACCTTTACTATATTGGACATTTAACCAGTCGAGTAGCTCTGGCTCTGGTTCTAAGTAATATTGACCAGTGCCGCTAGGCGGAATCATTACCGCTGTTTTCACATCGAAGTGCGTGTTTGGCCAGTGATCCAATATCTCTACTTCAAAGTGCACATCAACGCCCAATTTAGCCGCCGCACGGTTTGCCATCTCGAAGAGTTCGCTTAAACCATATACGGAGGCTTGCGAGCTATCTGGGTAATTAACGAGTGCTATTTTCATTTTCAATTATCTTCAAGTGTCGCTTTTTGACTCTTTTGTGTCATTTTAGACTCTAAAGAAGGTAGCTAAAAGTCTTTATATTATTCGTACCGCAATGATCCTGAATAAAAGGAAAAGAAAATGACTCAAAAAGCCCTACTTGTAATTGATTTGCAAAACGACTATTTCCCAGAAGGAAAGTTTCCTTTATGGAATACAGAATCAACTTTAGACAATGTTAAGAGAGCAATAACTAAAGCCAATGAGCAAAACATTCCTGTGATTCATATTCAGCATATTGCCGACCCTGCCATGGGTATTGCCCCATTCTTCAATGAAGGCAGCGACGGTGCCAATATTCACCCAGAAGTTCTTGCTTTAGCGCCGAATTCCGAAATCGTGGTAAAGCACTTCGCAGATAGCTTTGAAGGAACACGTTTAGAAGAAGTATTGGCAAGCAAAAATGTAACGGAGTTACTTGTATGCGGAATGATGACACAAAACTGCGTGACACATACTGCTATCTCAAAATCTGCGGACAAGTATGATGTTTCGATCTTAATGGATAGCTGTACCACGGTCGATGAAATGATTCACAACATTGCACTTCACGCTGTCTCAACGAGAGTTCCCCTCGTAACTATTGAAGATAAGCTGTAATACACGTAAAACCTTTCGCTCACACAATGCGGGCGAAAGGTCACACATATATGCACTTTCATTGATATTTGCTTACTTTGTGTTAAACATTGGTTTCCAAATAGTTACAAGGAAACGTTTATGAAATGGATAGTCGTATTGTTTATTAGCTTATTTTCAGTTTTCAGCCATGCGAAAGAGTGGAAACAAATTCGCTTCACTGTTGAAGGGGCTTACCCCCCATTTAGCTGGACGACAAAAGAGGGAAAGCTAGAAGGGTTTGAAGTCGACCTCGCTAACGCGTTATGCAAAGAGTTAGAAGTAAAGTGCGTTATCTCAAAAATGGATTGGGATGGCATCATCCCTTCTCTCCTTAGTCGCAAGAACGATGCGATTATTGCTGCAATGACAATCACAGAAGAACGAGAAAAGAAAGTCGATTTCACCGTCCCTTATGCAAAAGTACCGACTCGTTTTGTAATGAAAAATGATAGAGAAATCAACATGGATGACGGCAGCCTAAATCGTTTATCTATTGGAGTTCAAAGAGCCACAATTGGTGATAAGTACCTTTCGGCCTTGTATCCAGATATTGATATTCGTCGTTATGGTACGTTCGATGAGGCATTTACTGATCTACTCAATGGACGGTTAGATGCTGTATTTGGCGGCTCAATCGGTTTAAGTGCTGGTTTTCTTGAAACTGCACAAGGTGAAGGCTATCACTTTACTGGACCAGCGTTTACAGAGGAAAAGTGGTTCGGCCGTGGCATTGGCGTAGCAGTGAGAAAACAAGACAAAGAATTAAAAGCATTACTCGATAGCGGAATACAAAAATTGATCCAGAGCGGTAAGCATAAAACCATCGCCAGCAAGTATTTCTCCTATAGTATTTACGAGTAACCTCTTTATCTTTTTATAGCCTGCGCGGTATAGGAAACTTCCCTTTCCCTATATGGCGACAAAAACAGAGCCCTCGAGCAATCGCCCGAGGGTTATTTTTATAAAAAAGCCCAGGTATATAAGTAACCCGCTCCCATGGCCATCGTTAAGATAACGATTAGGAAGGCAGCAATCATCTGGTTCTTAAAAATTGATTTCAACAAAATTACTTCTGTAAGACTTGCGCCAGCACTACCAATAATAAGCGCCATAACAGATCCAAGAGCCATACCTTTTTGTACTAGTGCCGCGCTAAGTGGAATGACCGCCTCTGCACGGATGTACAATGGAATACCAATGATTGCTGCGACCGGAATCGCGTACCACTTCGCTTCACCAGCGAACTCCGCAATGAACTCCGTCGGGATGAAGCCATAGATAAATGAACCAATCGCAATGCCCATCATGAGATAAGGGAACACTTGCTTAAAGTCTTTCCAAGTTGATTGCCAAATACGTACCCAGCGGCTAGGCTCTTTCTCTTCCACGACTGTCGCTGTTGCACTACCGTCTGATGAACAGCAGGACACTTCCACTTTAGGTTCAGGTTTTGGTGCATCACCACAACAAGATGTTTTCGCCGCAACTGGCGTAGGTTCATTGCAGGCGCTGGTACTACAGCTTGATGCTGGTCTCGCTTCTTCTTTTTTCTTGCTTGAATCGCCACAAGAAGTACCGCACGAAGAAGAACCTACCGCTTGATATGCTTCTGGTTTGACGTAACGCTCAAACCCTAGTTTTTCAAGTACATAGCCTGCTACCACTGATACTGACATCGCAATAGCAAAGTAAAATACCGCAACTTTCCAACCAAAAGTCACCACAAACAAGCCAATAATCACTGGGTTAAGCAACGGGCTTGCAAATAGGAACACCATCATAGGTCCAAAACCTGCTCTTGCACGCAACAAGCCTTTTAAGAAAGGAATGGTCGAACACGAACAGAAAGGCGTAATCGAACCTAGCAACGCAGCAATGAAGTAACCTTTACCCTTTTTCGAGCTGAGAATAGATTGAATTTTTTCTGGCGTTAGAAAATCTTGCAACACACCGACAATGTAGCTAATTGCCAGAAATAAGATGATAAGTTCGGTTGCTAGAAACGCAAACATATCCAGCGCTTCTTTAGCCATAGTTATAATTTCTGTATTCACATTTACTCTCCTAGTCATTTTTCGCTAACGAGCTTACCTGATAGATAAGCCTTTGTTTCGATATTTCTGGAATTATAGAATCACAAAACAAAAGATCAACAAAATATTTCCATAAAAATGGAATAATAAAACTAGTCATTACTTATCATAAAGTTACATGTCGTTAGCTATGCAGACTGGTTGTCGATGATAATTTCAGAGCATCTCGAATCCTTTTTATCAAACATAACCTAAAATTATCAAAATAAGAAAAAACCATAATTATTGCAGCAGCACCCTCTGAGTTAGTATGACTTTCGACCATTCTTAATAATAAGGAAAACCTATGAGAGCGATAACTTACCAACGAGATAAAGATACTTTCTCTTTATCCGAATTACCTACACCAAAACTAGAAACCCAATTTGATGTATTGGTTAAAGTTAACGCTGTTGGTTTGAACCCTGTCGATGCAAAAATTCATTATTGGTCAGACATGGTCACTAACATGGATAACAATTTTGTTGGCGGGTTAGACGTATCAGGAGAAATAGTCTCTGTAGGCGATGCGGTCGTTGATTGGAAGGTTGGCGATAAAGTGTTGTATCACGGAAACATGAGACGCCATCACGGAGGATTCGCTGAATTTGCTATCCATGATTCAAGAACGCTTATAAAGCACCCTCAGGTTCCGGTTGAAGTGGCAGCATCTACACCTTGCGCAGCCTGGACCGCATATCGCGCTTTGGTAGACAAGCTCGATATTTCAAATCGAAGCAGCATTTTTATCGCCGGAGGTGCTGGTGGCGTTGGAAGCTTTGCTATTCAGTTAGCAAAGACATTTGGTGTTGAACAGATCATTGCTACTAGTTCAGAAGCTAATCACGCATATTTGTCCTCGTTAGGAGCAACCCATATGATTGATTATCATCATGAAGATGTAGTTCAGCGAGTAATGGACATTACCGGAAATCATGGCGTTGAGGTTGCACTCGATTGTGTAGGCGGTGATAACGACCGAATTGCAGCCTCGGTGTTAACCTTTGAGGGCGAAATGGTGGAGCTCGTCAAGACTGTCGACCCTTCTCAATATCCAGATGCCTTCTTAAAAGGCTTGGGCTTCCACCAAATAAGTTTGGGCTCTGGTCATGTCTTTGGCGAGAGAGGGTTTGCAAGTATCGTTAATGCCGGAAAGGAAGTGTCTGAGCTATTAGAAAATGGAGAATTGGAAGTACCGAAACTGAAGATCATCGGCTTAGAAGATGTAGGTAACGCACTCTTGGACATGCGAAATCAGAGAACAGTTGGAAAGATTGTCGTTAATCTGAACCAAAAATAATTAATAAAAGTCTCGAGGCAAACTGGCAAGGTAATGAATGAGCAAGTTAAAGCATCTTGTTACTTTGCCAGATATGAAAGGCCTTTATTTTATCTATAACGATGAATAAAAAACAAAATCTCTTGTCATACTTCCCTGCGCTTCACCAAAATTAGGCGTTTTCGAGAGTGTCTCTCCAAGTCGCTAGCAATTTAATATGACGTGGTTCAATCCCACAGCAACCACCAATAATGCTCGCTCCCTGCGCATGCCACTTTTTAGCATACTCAAGATATTCAGTCGGAGAGAAATGACCAACTTCCTGAATGGTCTCGTTGGCTTGGTGCGCTTGCTTTATCGGAGCAAAGCTATTTGCGAAAACACCTATCGTCAATTCTCTACCTGACTCACTCAATACTGCTTGTGTATCAATGATCGCTTGCTCGACAACTTCAGGAATAGAGCAATTGAAAAAGATACCTGAAACATTTGTTTTCAACAGCGTATTGACCGCGGCTTTGAGAGATTCCCCTGAGCGAAGGCGAGGCAAAGAGTTAGGCTCATCCATTAAGGTGAAAGCAAGATAATTGGGCTTATCTGTTTTGGCTAAAATTATTGATAGAACTTCAACTTCAGCGAGGCTAGACACGGTCTCAGCTAACCAAATATCAACATATTGATCTTGAGCTTCAAATAACTCAGAAGCCACTTCCAGTGCCCTTTTCGGCTCGAATAATTCAGGCCTGTAAGACCCCATGACAGGAGGAAGAGACCCCGCAACGAGCACTCTATCGTTAGAGCTGGTGACTACATCTCTGGCAATTTTGGCTGCAGATTTTGCTAACTCAATCCCTCGCTTCGCATAGAGTTCCTCTCCTAAGTGAAATGGAACACATGCATAACTGTTAACAGTGATAATCTCAGCGCCAGCGTCTATGAAATTCTCATGGGCCATTTTTACATATTGTGGTGATTCAATTAGCGCTTGTGCACTCCAAAGCGGCTGAGAAAAAGGGGCGCCAATACGTTTCAACTCTCGCCCCATGCCACCATCTAAAATTGTTACTTTCTTCATTTAGACATCCATACCGCCAAACATCCATAAGCTCTATTCAAACACAATTTTTATCAATTCAAAATGAAATTGTTATGTTTAAAGTGAACAAAGACTTAATGGCTGATTAAACACTTTAGTATTTACCAGACCTTTCATTCGGACCAAGCTAATGTTATCGCCATTAACTTCGAGTAAAAAGCCCATTATCTATGTCTCTCGGCGAGGCGAACGTTACGAGCCACAATAGTGCATGAAGTGATTGAGGGACTCGCCCTCAATCAAATTTTCTTTTTATTATAAGACTTTAGATAAAAACTTCTGCAATCTAGGGTTGGTGGGGTTATCAAAAAATCGCTCAGGAGAGTCAGAAACCAAAAGCTCACCATCTTCCATAAACAACACCCTATCAGCGACCTCTTTTGCGAAACCCATTTCATGAGTAACCACGACCATCGTCATTCCGTCCTTGGCCAAATCTTTCATCACATCAAGAACTTCTCCAACCATTTCAGGATCTAGTGCTGATGTGGGTTCATCAAACAACATAATGTTGGGCTTCATTGCTAACGCACGAGCGATTGCGACGCGCTGCTGCTGCCCACCTGATAAATGATTAGGATAATTATCCATTCTCTCCGACAGACCGACTTTATAAAGCAAATCTTTTGCTTCTTTCTTCACCGATTCAGGGTCACGTTTAGAAACCTTTAAAGGTGCCAACATGACGTTCTCTATCGCCGTTTTATGTGGAAAAAGGTTGAAGCCTTGAAATACCATGCCCACATCAGCGCGTAGTTTATTGATATCCGTAGATTTGTGGTACATATCGATACCATCTACGATAATAGACCCACTATTTATTGTCTCTAATTGATTGATCGTCCGTAAGAATGTTGACTTACCAGAACCTGACGGTCCTACGATGACAATCACTTCCCCTTTTTCTACATTTACCGATACGTCCTTGAGCGCATGGCAGCCATTAGGGTAAATTTTATTAATTGTTTTTGCTGAAATAATGTATTCCATTAATGACTCCACCATTAATCACTTGCTGCCAATTTCTTTTCTAACGTTTGTATTGCCCAAGATAAGGTACTAGTTAGAAGCAAATAAAGGGCCGCTACGGTAAACCAAACTTCAAATGGGGCAAAACTACCACTTACGACTTCCCTGCCCGCTTTTGTCAGATCAGTAATCGAAATCACGGAGACAAGTGAGGAATCTTTTATCAGGTTGATAAACTGCCCGGCTAAGGGAGGTAATGTCTGCTTAAACGCTTGAGGTAAAATGACATAAATCATCGCTTTGGGATAATTCATTCCTAGTGAACGCGCCGCTTCCATTTGTCCTCTTGGGATTGACTGGATTCCTGACCGCACAATTTCTGCGACGTAAGCGGCGGTAAACACGGAGAGCGCTATCACTCCCGCAGTAAAACGCTCAAGGTCAAGCACAGTACCAATAAAGAAGTAAACGATAAAAATCTGTACTAAAAGAGGCGTTCCACGAATGACCTCGACATACACAAGCGCCAGCTTTTTTAATGCCAGATTGCTGGATATACGCATTAGTCCGACAACTAAGCCCAACGCTAGAGCAATGATAAGTGACCAGAGTGAGATTTTAATGGTCGTCACAACACCATCTAAAATTGGGCCAGAGCGCCACTCTTTTATAGTTGCTAAGGTATCTCCTTCAAAAATAAGATCACCTTCATAGACGTCGACAGACTTATATTGGCTTAGTTCAAGAACAATATCACCATGAATACTCTCCAGAGCCAGTTGGTTATTCTCGTCGAGAATGATGTTCCCATCGACAGGCGCGGTAATGGATGAAGCAGCGTTAGTGGCAATATAAGGAAGGACACGCTCCCAATTCCAGCTGTAATCGATTCGCTTACCTGACAGATAGACAAGACCGCAAATTGATAGCAAAACAAGAACAAAAACAGCGTTCCACAATAAGGATTTAAAGTTATTTTGCATGTGATTCCGAGAATGACTTTGATTAAAGTTGGTTGGGTATTTGAATAAAGAAAAGCGTTAGCTTCACAGCGCGAACCGTTTGGTTGGCGATGAACCAAGCCAGAAGCTAACCGCTCCTCTACAATAACAAAATGATTACTTAACTTGCTTTAACCATTTATCGTCGTTAAACCACTTATCGTAAATGCGATCGTAAGTTCCATCGCCCTTAATTTGACGTAAATAGTTGTTTAAGAAGTTAAGCGTATCTGGATTTCCTTGCGGCACAGCCCAACCCAAAGGCTCGTAAGTAAACGGTTTGGCCAAGTGCATTAACTGCCCTTTGTTTTCCGCCACATAAATAGAGTTGTAAGGAAAGTCATAAACAAACGCATCTACCTTTCCGTTGGCAACCTCAAGTACCGCTTCAGACTGAGTTTCGTATAGATTTATCTTAGCTTTCGGAAGGTATCGTTTTACCGCTTGCTCACCCGTTGTCCCAAGCTTAGTTGCAACAACATATTCTGGACTATTGAGATCTCGGTAACTAGACACTTTACCTTCATGTTTGAGATCTACGAGAATGGATTGACCAATAACCACATAAGGATCAGCGAAATTCACCTGAGTATTTCGCATAGGTGTGATAGTCATCCCTCCCATAATCATGTGACACTTACCAGTCAACAGTGTTGGGATAATGCCATCCCATGAAGTGTTTACCGGCACAAACTTAACATCCATGGCACGCGCCATTTGCTTACCCAAATCGATATCAAACCCGATGTACTGCCCATTTTTTGCTGTCATTTCAAAAGGCATATACCCAGAATCAAAGCAGACTTTTAGCTCCCCTGTACTTTTGATGTCGTCTAAAATTGGGTCTGCATTAACCGTCGTCGAAACAGCTAACCCCAGTGCAGCAAAACACAATAACTTTTTCATGGATATTCCTTTATCATTTGTTGTAAAGTTTTTTTATACACGACAATAGAATAAAAAACCACAAACAATGACTTTTTAATCACTAGAATTTGTAGGATCGTTACTACGCTGGAAGATCTGAATGAAAATCTATACCAAGCCATTGCAATTGAATTGCATGCATTAAGTGATTAAGTTGTAGGCAGGTCACTATAACGACAAGAAACATACGCTTTGACTGAATAGTCAGCGTTTCCGAGAGTGGTTTAATTATTAACGAAACCATACAGATATTCGCTTTTTCACATTGACCGTAGTGTCAAAAGTGCTTGAGTTTTATTGTTGACAATTCTTCCATAGTTAATGGTCACAAATGTGATGTACAGCACATTTCTATAATGGCACTATCACCTTTGTCGAGAGATATTAACAAGGATTCGTTGGACATCTTGACTTTGTAATACAAATAAAAAGGTGACTATATGAAAAAACTAATGACGCTCTCATCACTATTATTATTCAGTTTATCTGCTACTGCTGGTATTCATGTCGAACACTCTACAAACAAAGTTGTTCTCAATGACTTTACGACAAAAGATGCCGCTTATAGCTCTGCGTTTGATCTTGTCGATGAATACCAAACGCTATCAAAACATGAACTTAGAAATCGTCTAAACATCATTGGAAGCGGTTTCCCTCGTGATATTGCAATCGATGATAGTAAAGTGAGAGTTGAAGAATACGCACTTAACCGTGATGAAGTTAAATATCGTGCAATCATAAACTTCGATTATCACTTCAGAACAAGTGACGGCGGTAAAAACTAAAAAATCATCTGCACCTTTACTTTCTTAGAGCCCTTCCTATTTTAAGAAAGTAAAGGTGTCTAATCATATTGAAACGACTGCTTTTCATAAATCGCTCTCTCCTTACATAAACAGTATCAATCCCTACCTCTATCGTTTACATAAAAATAATTTTTCCAATCTTCATTGAGATACATTTCGTCGTTTGGCGCTTTATCATTCACTTGGTTCGCCATATGGATTCCACATCACTTTGACCCGTCCTGATATGGGTTGACACTTTTTAACTAAAACGCTCGATGTACTTCATCGGGCGTTTTGTATTTTAAA
>NZ_JAWOSW010000032.1:0-30540 GCF_033338535.1 Vibrio sp. Vb2131 | reverse complement strand
GTGACTTTCGTCTCACTCCGTGTCGGTGGATGCGCAGTATAGGGGGTTGAGAAATTAGTACAAGCGTTTTTTGCAAAAAAACTCTCAACCGAACAAATAACGAGCATTCTGCATAGATACTCAACGATCTTGTCTAATATTTCGGGTTGCAGAGGATCTTTTCATGATGAAACACCTGACTTCTGCATTAAAAGATCGCCGATTTCTTTGTGATTTTGATTGCTGATCTTATCTCTCTTGGTTCTTTTTTCTCTTTCTATCTATATAAAGACGAAAAAAAGAGCAGAACGATGACGAACTGCTCTTTTGGTCTTTGCTTTTTATTTGGGGTACTTCAGGTGAAGTCTTGGAAAAGTGTTTCTTCTATATATAGAAGAAAAGATCAGAGCATCCTTGCCCTTCTCTTTACGACAGATTAGTTAGGGGTATATCTAAATGTCGTTATTGTTCGATGACACATTGAGCTCGTAAGAGTGGAGCATGCTTGCATTCCCAATGGCGTCATCTTCGAGAGGAACTTAGTTCTTCAATACTTTTACGGTGTAGCTACCATCTTTTTGTTGGTATAGACCGTGGATGTCGGTTTCGAAACCTGGGTAATGCGCACCGATCTCACAAAGCATCTCTAGGAAGTCCAGCACAGGGCGAGACTCTTGAGTCACCATTTCACCAGGAAGTACTAGTGGCACACCTGGAGGGTAAGGAAGGATCATGTTCGCACTTACGCGGCCAACCATTTCTTCCAGTTTGATTTCTTCGATGTTGCCACGAAGCTCTTCTTGCCATGCTGCGTGTGGTGTTACTTTCATTTCTGGAAGTACATCGAACGCTTTGTACATTAGCTCTGGTAGGTTGTATTTCTTAGTTAGGTCATGAATTGCTTGTGCTAGTTCTTGAACGCGCATGCCTTCATAAAAGCTTGGATCTTCGTTGTATAGCGAAGGTAGGAAGCTCTTGATGGTTAGGTTCAAGTCGTAGCCACGTTTAAATTCAGTTAGACCGCGTAGCAATTGCATTGCTTTTGATTTGTCGATACCGATTGAGAATAGGAACAACAAGTTGTATGGACCTGTTTTCTCTACCACGATGCCGCGCTCGTCTAGGAATTTAGCCACCAGCGAAGCAGGAATACCTGATTCTTCTAGTTCGCCTTCTTTATTCATCCCTGGAGTCAGTAGCGTTACTTTGATTGGGTCAAGATACATGTGGTTATCATCCATGTTCTTGAAGCCGTGCCATGTGTCGCTAGGGTCTAGTTTCCAACATTCTGTGGTATCGATGTTTTCTGGTTGCCATACATCGAAGAACCAGCTGTCGCTTTCTGCTTCTAGACGTTTGATCTCTTTACGGAAGCGGATTGCGCGATCGATAGAGTCTTGCATCAACTTCTTACCAGTGTTGCCGCGCATCATTGCCGCTGCAGTTTCAGTAGAAGCAACAATGCCGTACTGAGGTGAAGTTGAAGTGTGCATCATGAATGCTTCGTTGAAAGATTCTTTATCAAAGTCACCTTTCACGTGAATCATTGAAGCTTGTGAGAACGCAGCCAACAGTTTGTGTGTTGATTGTGTTTCGTAGAACACTTTGCCTGGCATCGCTTCACCACTCATACCACATTTACCTTCGTAAATTGGGTTGAAGTTAGTGTAAGGCACCCAAGCACTGTCGAAGTGGATGTGTTTACAATCTAGCGACTCTTTGATGAATTGTGTGTTGTACAGCAAGCCATCGTAAGTTGAGTTAGTCACTACTGCGTAAGTTGGTGCTGTTGCACCTGGTGTTTTCGCCACTTTCTCTGCAATGACATCGCGGCTGAATTCGCTTTGTGGAATACCACCAAGGATGCCGTATGCGTTACGAGTTGGGCGGAAGTAGATTGGTGTCACGTCGCTCATCATCATTAGGTGAGTCAGAGATTTGTGACAGTTACGGTCAATCAGTACTGTGCTGCCAGCAGGTGCTGAGTACATACCAACGATTTTGTTCGATGTAGACGTACCGTTAGTTACGATGTACGAGCTGTCTGCATTGAATGTGCGTGCGATGTATTCTTCTGCATCTTTATGTGGACCTGAGTGGTCTAGTAGAGAACCTAGTTCAGGCATTGAGATTGATACGTCCGCTTTGAATGTGTTTGGACCGTAAAAATCGTAGAAGATGCTACCAGCAGGGCTTTTCTGGAATGCAGTACCGCCCATGTGACCTGGAGTACAGAAGGTGTATTTACCTTCTTCTACGTATTTGAATAGCGCTTTAGTGAATGGAGGCATGATGGCATCTTTGTATGCCTCAGTCGCTTGGTTGATTTTGATAGCGATGTCGTCAGCCATACCTAAAGCGTACTCGAAGAAGCTCACGTTTAGACGTAGGTCTGTTAGTGAAATGTCTAGAGTAGACTGTTCGTTAGCAAATGCGTGAACAGGCAGTTTTTCGTTGATTTGGCTGATACGTTCACATAGCTCAAGTGAGTATTTATCCCAGTCGAACAACACACCGCAAATGCGTGGGTTCATCTCAATCATTTTGATCAAGTCTTTATCATCTACTGGGTAAACCACTTCGTAGCCCGCTTTCTCAAGAGCAGCGTGAAGTTGACGAACTGGCTCTTCTTTAAAGAACACACCCATGTGGTTCAAGATAGCGAATATATTCATTTGGACATCTCCAAGGCGAATGAGGGCGCTCTTTGCCATTTACAGGCAATGAGTAAGGTGAGCGCCGCGTGAATTTGGGTTTTATGGGCTGGCACCGTAGTGCCAGCGTTTTGGGGATTAGTTGCTTGCTTGGGCAGGCATGTCTTCAGCGTGCATTTTCACGTACTGAGCAAGACCTGCTTTTTTGCTGTAGAACATCAAGATAACTAGAGACACGATGAAGGTTGCTGTTAGCGTACCGCCCTCTGCACCTGCTAGTGCGATGAAGCAGAACAGACAAGCCACACCAGAGAACAGCATTACGAAGCCGTTGCGTGTTGTCATACCTTCGAAGCGAATCAAGTTAATGCTTGAGTAGAAGTAAGGCAGCATTGTTAGTAGAACTGCGTCAGTCGTTAGCTGGTTGAACAGGTCTGATGCGTGTGCTGTTTTAGAGCTGAAGAACATCAGTACAACCATCAGTGCAGTCATCTTGATTGACGCAAGGATTAGACCTTTCTTAGGCACACCGTTTTTGTCAGTTTCGCCGTAGATTTTAGGGAAGTTGCCATCGCTTGCTGCACGTTTACCAGCCTCGCCCACCAGCATCATCCAAGAACCTAGCGAAGTGAAACATGCTAGTGCTGTGAATGCTGATACGAATGGTGCAGTCCAGCTACCGAATAGCTCAGTGGTTGCCAATGCAAATGGCGCACCTGATGCCGCAACTTCTGACGCTGGGAACATGCCGCTGATCATTTGAGTTGATAGGATGTAAATCACACCTGCGATACCAGTACCTAACATAGTTGCTAGTGGTACAGTACGTTTAGGGTTTTCTACCATACCCGTCGATACCGCTGCTGATTCCACACCTACGAATGACCATAGACAGATAAGAACCGCTGTTACTACCGCGTGGCTGTCAGTGCCTGCTGATACGTTCCAGTTTTGGCTGTAAAGCGCAGTATCGAAGTGCGTCCAACCAAATGCAGCTGTACCAACAACTGGGATAAGGATAAGAACTAAACCAAGCGTACATAGACGGCTCACCCAGCTACCACCAAGTAGGTTGACGAAAGTGAAGATCCATACCGATGCAATCGTCGCAATACCTGCTGGAATTGGGTTATTAAGCACAGGGAAGAATACTGAAAGGTAAGAAACACCTGTAATGGCAATAGCCAGGTTACCAATCCAGTTCGCGTGGTAATAAAGAACGCCCGTTTGGAAACCAAATACCGGAGACACTTCGCCAGCATAAGCGATAGGACCACCTTCTTGTGGGTTTTTGGTTGCCAGACGAGCGTAAACGAACGCCAGACTCAGTGCACCGACCAAACAGATCAGCCAACTGAAGATTGAAACAGAGCCTACAGAGGCAAGACTAGAAGGTAATAGTGCAATACCACTACCCATCATGTTACCGGCTACGACACCCGTACAGGCAATAAGGCCGATTTTTTTCGCATTCGATGACATAACATCTCCAAATCTATTCTACTCGAGTCAACATGACTCAAACTGAATGGTTATTAGCGAGATGCTATGAGGAGGAACCTTCTCGACCTCGCTAAATTTCGAAGTGAAGACTACGCCCAAAAATCGGGAAAAAAATAAACTTGGTGTTATCAATAAAATGATTAGTTCATCAACATCAAGTTGAGATAAACATGATAAACACAAAAACATAAAACTATATTATTCATACAGTTACAAGAAAAACATCAAACCTTCTACCGATAGATAAACTCTCATCAACTCGTTGGTCATCGCGATAAAAGTTATCAACCTCTATCAACTTCCCCATCCCGAAGGGTTAATTCCCTGAAGTGTTGATTCCATAAATCTCTCCCTGATCGCGCTTCTTGACCCAAGTCAATATTCATCTCGCATGCAAGAAGGCACCAAAATCATTCTCGCCACATAACTCATCCAGACACTTCATACAATCAATAGAGATAGAGATAGAGATAGAGATAGAGATAGAGATAGAGAAGCAAAGCGGGTATGTATTCCCGTTGCAAGCTTGCGTTGTTAGCTCCTTCGTAAGTCATTGCCCCACCGCCCCACCCTTTTCACTTTTCGACAGCGACAAAAAAGCCCCTCATCGAAATGAGGGGCTAGCATTAGGCTGACGTTGAGTCCGAGAGAATTAAAGCATTCGAACGACAGAAGGGTGAACGGCGCGATACATGGCGTAATCAATCGCCTTCATGTTACTTGGGAAGACCAAGTTTTCGCACAGCAGGTACGTCTCAACCGACGTATCAATATAGAAAGCTTCACTGTAAGACTCACTGGCTAAATCCAGATCACCATCCAATTCGGCGTGCTTACCGCGAATCACATAGGAAAGCACTGAATCACGTAACCTCAATGCCTGTCCGAGATGCCGCTTGGCTAACGCCATGTCACCAATGATGGTTTCGTGCAGTGCTAAAGCTTCATAAATTCGCGGTTGAATTGGCCCCACCATCATTTTCACATTAGTCTCTAGTGCTTCACTGAGCTGCTGCATTCGCCCTTTCTTCAACTCCTGTGAGAAATCAAGTGCCTTTTGTACATGGTAAGCAATCAACAACTCAGCTTGAACGTAAGCATTATCCGGCTCGATTTCTAAAATGTTTTCCATCAAGTCGATACCTTGGCGGAATTGTTTAGTATCAGAGACATTAAGGTAATGGTTAGCCTGAACAAACAACTCCAACGCGTCGGGATTCATTGGCATTCCCGCCACCAGCATCGTAGATTTCAATTTGGCATCCGACACTTTCAGCACTTGCATCAAATCCAACGACGCTTGTTGAAGCACTGTCTTTAAATGACTACTGGTTAACGCGTATTGACGACTAAACAACACTTTCTCAGATGAGTTATTGCGATATTCCACCTCTAAAAAGCTGCCACCGTCATTCTCACGAACTCTCACCACAACCGATTTACCAGGCACAATGCCAGAATTAAACGACGCCTTCTTTAGCATGACTCGGTAATCACTGACTTGAGCAATGTCGGACATCAACTTTTGGGCGAATCCGTCTGCCAAATCGTAGCTTAATCCTTCATTCGTAAAATTATCTTGAAACTTGAACTCAATCAGATGGGTATCGATGGCTTGGGTAATACGCACTTCCGATTGCTTGTAGGTAAACACGCCCATCACTACGACCAACATACTGATCCAGATGAAGTTCATAATTCCCAATCGCCAAGGACTGATTTTGTTTTTGCTCTGAGGTGCTTTTTTCTCTTTTGACATCTCGCAGACCGCGCGAGTTAGAGGACCGGCAGGAAAGGTAACGGCTGGTGCTATAGGTAGACAATCCTCTTCCGATTCTTCAACCGAAGGTGGGATCTCTTCATTTTGCCGACTTGTGACAAACTCTTCATGCGTCATAGTAACCACGTTCGCTACCAGCTTATAGCCACGCTTGGGCACCGTGATAACGTAGTTGGTATTTTCCTCTCGACCGTCACGTAGTAGCTTACGCAACTCAAAGATGGATTGAGTCACCACTTGATCGGTCACAATCGCTCCAGCCCAAACGTACTGAATCAATTCCTCGCGGTTGAACACCTCATTCGCATGCTCCGCTAAGAAGTGCAAAAGATTAATTAAGCGTGGCTCAACAGTAACTTCCCTATCTTGTCGATACAGCTTATTTTCATCAACGCTCAAAACCCAGTCATTGATTTGAAAATAGACTCCAACCATGTATGAAAACTCTCGTATCTACAGACAGCGTTACGCTAGGAATTAGACAATGGTCGATTCCTACAAGTAACTAAAGGCAAGATTATAGGTGGGAAAGCAGCGTGTACCTAGAAAAGCAAGTCGCCAAAAATGCAAACTTAAGTTAAGTGATGCAAGAATGAGACTACTCAAGTGCTGCGAGGATAGAGCAATGTGTGGCGTCATCGTCTGTATGACCACAACAAGCATCATTAATCTTCTTCAAAGCTCGGCGAATTTTCGTCAGCTCGTTAATTTTCCCATCAATCAGCTCTAACTTAGCAGAAGTAATGGCTTTTACCTCTGCACAGCTGTGTTCTGTCGCTTCTAACTTAATTTCTAACAGGTCTTTAATTTCATCCAGACTCAAGCCAAGATCTTTACCTTTGAGGATAAAGTGCACCTGCTTTTGATTCTCTTCATCATACAAGCGGTAGCCTGATTCGCTTCGCCCTGCGGGTTTTATTAGCGCGTTTTTCTCGTAGAAACGCAATGTATCGGCAGTCACACCACAACGTTTTGCCAGTTCACCTATCTGAAACATAACTTTCCCTATTAACTATCTCGTTACTTTTAAAGCTAAAGAACGACTTTTTTGCAATTATTTTTGAGATGCCAAACGATTGCGCGAGCTTTTTTGTAATAAATTGGTTAGAATACGCGCCATCAAATGTGGAGACTGTTTTCTAACCAGAAAACACCCTGCAAAGGTCTTTACCAAAACTGGCCAATATTTTACCCCAAGAGGTAAAAACAAGTTCATTTTTGGCAAACATCTTTAACTCCGTGAATTTGAGGAAAATGGAAGCATGAATAACGCTCGTCCTATTCGCCGTGCGCTTATCAGCGTATCAGACAAAACAGGTATTGTTGAGTTTGCGCAAGCTCTTGCTGAGCGCGGTGTCGATATCCTATCTACTGGTGGTACAGCTCGCCTACTTGCCGAACAAGGCATCGCCGTAACTGAAGTCTCTGACTACACTGGTTTCCCAGAAATGATGGACGGCCGCGTTAAAACGCTTCACCCAAAAGTTCACGGTGGTGTGCTTGGTCGTCGTGGCCAAGATGATGACGTGATGGAAAAGCACGGCATCAACCCTATCGATATGGTTGTCGTAAACCTATACCCATTCGCAGAAACCGTTGCCAAAGAAGGCTGTACACTAGCCGACGCTGTTGAAAACATCGATATCGGCGGCCCAACCATGGTTCGTTCTGCAGCGAAAAACCACAAAGACGTGACTATCGTTGTTAACGCAGGTGATTACGGCCGCGTAATTGCAGAGATGGACGCAAACGACAAATCTCTCACTCTCGAAACTCGTTTCGACCTAGCTATCGCAGCATTCGAGCACACAGCATCTTACGACGGCATGATCGCAAACTACTTCGGCACTATGGTTCCATCTTACGGTGAGAACAAAGACGGTGATGAAGAGAGCAAATTCCCTCGTACGTTCAACCAACAGTTCGAGAAGAAGCAAGACATGCGCTACGGTGAGAACAGCCACCAAGCAGCCGCATTCTACGTTGAAGCAAACCCACAAGAAGCATCCGTTTCTACTGCTCGCCAAATCCAAGGTAAAGCCCTTTCTTACAACAACATCGCAGACACGGACGCAGCGCTTGAATGTGTGAAAGAGTTCAACGAGCCAGCATGTGTAATCGTAAAACACGCAAACCCATGCGGTGTTGCTCTAGGTAAAGACATCCTAGAAGCGTACAACCGTGCTTACCAAACTGACCCAACATCTGCATTCGGCGGCATCATTGCATTCAACCAAGAACTGGATGCTGAAACAGCAACCGCTATTGTTGAGCGTCAATTCGTTGAAGTGATCATCGCACCTTCTGTTTCTGCTGAAGCGATTGAAGTGGTTGCCGCGAAGAAGAACGTACGTCTACTTGAGTGTGGCGAATGGACAACGAAGACAACTGGCTTTGACGTGAAACGCGTGAATGGCGGTCTACTGGTTCAAGACCGCGACCAAGGCATGGTAAGCCTAGACGACCTAAAAGTGGTTTCTAAGCGCCAGCCAACAGAAGAAGAGCTAAAAGATGCACTGTTCTGCTGGAAAGTAGCGAAATACGTGAAATCTAACGCGATCGTTTACTCGAAAAGCGACATGACTATCGGTGTAGGTGCTGGCCAAATGAGCCGCGTTTACTCTGCGAAAATCGCAGGCATCAAAGCTGCAGACGAAGGTCTACAGGTTGAAGGTTGTGTAATGGCATCAGATGCATTCTTCCCATTCCGTGACGGCATCGACGCGGCTGCAGAAGCGGGCATCAAGTGCGTTATCCAACCAGGTGGCTCTATGCGTGATGACGAAGTTATCGCAGCGGCAGACGAACACGGCATGGCGATGATCTTTACCGGTATGCGTCACTTCCGCCACTAATCCTCTCGTCTTCACTGGGACGATAACTGCGTTGACGGCGTTCACTTATCCTAATCACATAGCATACTATGCTCATAGGAATAAGTTCACTTGTCGCCTTGTCCTCGTCCCATTGAATTAGAGAGGCCATACTCAGGTCTTTGCGAAATATCTGAGTTTGAGCAAACGGTATTTATAAGATTAAGGATTTTCATATGCGAGTTTTAATCATTGGTTCAGGCGGTCGTGAACATGCGCTAGGTTGGAAAGCGGCACAAAACCCAAATGTTGAGACTATCTTCGTTGCTCCAGGCAACGCAGGTACAGCACTAGAGCCAAAACTAGAGAACGTAAACATCGATGTAGAAGACATCGCTGGCCTTGTTGCTTTCGCCAAAGAGAAGGCGATTGAACTGACTATCGTTGGCCCAGAAGCACCGCTGGTTATTGGTGTGGTGGATGCGTTCCGCGAAGCGGGCTTACCAATCTTTGGTCCTACCCAAGCCGCAGCGCAGCTTGAAGGCTCTAAAGCGTTTACTAAAGACTTCCTTGCTCGTCACCAAATCCCAACGGGTGCCTACGCGAATTTCACTGAAATCGAGCCAGCTCTTGCTTACGTGCGTGAGCAAGGTGCACCGATCGTGGTGAAAGCCGACGGCCTTGCTGCTGGTAAAGGCGTGATTGTGGCAATGACGCTAGAAGAAGCGGAAGACGCAATCAAAGACATGCTAGCAGGCAACGCATTTGGTGATGCTGGTAGTCGTGTCGTTATCGAAGAGTTCCTAGATGGTGAAGAAGCAAGCTTCATCGTGATGGTGGATGGTGAGAACGTTCTGCCAATGGCCACCAGCCAAGACCACAAACGCGTAGGCGACAAAGATACTGGTCCTAACACCGGTGGCATGGGTGCATATTCTCCTGCTCCAGTGGTGACACAAGAAATCCACAACCGCATCATGGAAGAAGTGATTTACCCAACGGTACGCGGCATGGCTGCTGAAGGTAACCCTTACACTGGTTTCCTATACGCGGGTCTGATGATCGACAAAGACGGCACTCCGAAAGTGATCGAGTACAACTGCCGCTTCGGTGATCCTGAGACACAACCTATCATGATGCGCATGGAATCGGATCTTGTTGATCTGTGCCTAGCGGCAATCGACGAGAAACTGGATCAAGCGGAATCGAAGTGGGATCCACGAGCATCGATTGGTATCGTGTTAGCAGCCGGTGGTTACCCAGCTGCATACAACAAAGGCGACGTAATTTCGGGTCTGCCACAAGTTGAAATTGAAGGCGAAAAAGTCTTCCATGCAGGTACAGATAACAAAGATGGCGACATCGTGACAAACGGTGGTCGTGTTCTTTGTGCAACCGCACTTGGCAACAGCGTATCAGAAGCGCAGCAGCGTGCTTACGAGCTTGCAAAACAGATCAGTTGGGATGGCATGTTCCATCGCAACGATATCGGCTACCGTGCAATTGCACGTGAGCAAGACAAATAAAAACAACATAAGTTGGCTAAAAAACAAAAGGCGCACTCAGCGCCTTTTTTATTGTTCTTGTTCGACAGAATTCGAAGCAATGTTTATTCAGAGATCAACTTTGGCCGAGAAACACAATCAAAGTCATCGTCATTGAGCATCAACAGTTCATCGACCATTGCTTTGTTTCGTGACTGCTTGCCGACAAAAACCACATAACTGTCTACCGATGAGAGACGCTCGATAATAAATTTTGGCAGCGTCTGATTAAACTCGAGTGTCGAGAACACCTTACCTTTGCAGGTTTCAAACGATTGACCATCCCAATAACCTTGAATAAGGCTCTGATTGTTACGAGACTGCGCCTTAACCGATGCCACTACGTCATTCGCTTCTGCTTTGTAGCGCTCTAATTGGTCATGCTGGAGTGGTAAGACTTTACGGTTAACACGATATTGTTGGTAAACCGCTTCGCCATCTTTATTGAAACGGATGTGGATTTGAAAAGGCACCAACTCTTGTTTGGTATCAACTTGCTCGCCTTTTCGAATCAACTCTCGCAACTCACCTTCATCCCAGCGATAATCACTCTTGAACCAACCATTGTCCCCCATAGTCACATAATCAGCCGCCGTACTCACACGAGTGAGTTTCTCTGTCATCCAGTACAAGCTGCTAGCATCTCCCGCAACTTTACCACCAGAAAAATGCGTGAATTGTTCTAAATTAGGAGTTTCAACCGATGAACAGCCAAAAAGGGTAAGGCTAGATAGGAGAAGTGAAGTGAGTAGATGTTTTTTCATGAAATTGCACCGAGGCAGGATACCTCGGTGCATTCTAACTTAGTTTACTGATTCTTTCAGCGCTTTACCTGCTACGAATGCTGGTACGTTAGCTGCTGCGATTTGAATCTCGTCACCAGTCTTAGGGTTACGACCAGTACGTGCAGCGCGGTGGTTTACTTTGAATGTACCAAAACCAATTAGTTGAACTTGGTCACCCTCTTTAAGTGCGCCAGTTACACCATCAAGAGTCGCTTCAAGAGCAGCTTTTGCTTGTGCTTTTGATAGGTCTGCTTTCTCTGCGATAAAGTCGATTAATTGGGTCTTGTTCATTAGGTTTCCCTTCTCATAGGTTATCGAATTCGTCTCACTCTAAAACATAAATGCCCCATCTGGCAAAGGTTTGTAAGCGATCTTTCGATTTTCTGACGTACTTTTAGCCATAATATGAGTAATAACTCACAATTTGTTACCACATACCCCCTGAAAACCCTTGCTTTCCAAGGTATTTGGACCAATTTATAAGTCACTTTTGCGGTTATAATAGCTGCAAATAACCACTATCAAACTACATTCAAGGGCAACTATGCTGCTGTTATCCATTTATATCTCTATTGCAATCGGCATTTCGTTTATCTGTTCGGTGCTGGAGGCGGTACTGCTGAGTATCAGTCCGAGCTACATTGCGCAGCTCAATCAACAGGGGCATCCCGCAGCTGGGCAATTGGCTAAGCTGAAATCAGATATCGACCGACCACTGGCATCTATTCTGACTTTAAACACCATCGCTCACACTATCGGCGCTGCCACTGCTGGTGCACAAGCTGCGGTTGTATTTGGTAGCGAAGCATTAGGTATCTTTTCGGCAGTGCTGACATTGGCGATCTTAGTGCTTTCAGAAATCGTACCGAAGACGATTGGCGCGACCTACTGGCGCCAGTTGGCACCCACTGCCGCGGTCGCATTGCGTTGGATGGTATGGGCGCTTACACCCTTTGTTTGGTTCTCAGAGCAAATCACCAAGCGTCTTGCTCGTAACCACGAAGCTCCAAAGATGCGTGATGAGCTGTCTGCAATGGCGATTCTGGCACGTGAAAGCGGTGAATTTGCCGAGGGTGAATCAAAAATCTTAAGCAACTTGCTTGGCATCCAAGATGTACCCGTAACGCAGGTTATGACGCCACGACCAGTAGTATTCCGTGTCGATGCCACAATGACCATCAATGAGTTCCTAGAAAAACACAAAGATACGCCTTTCTCACGCCCATTGGTTTACAGCGAACAGAAAGATAACATCATTGGTTTTGTGCATCGCCTTGAGTTGTTCAAACTACAACAATCAGGTTGTGGACAGAAACAGTTGGGAGCAATCATGCGCCCAATTCAAGTGGTGCTAAACAATACCACTTTACCTAAAGTATTCGACCAGATGATGACTCATCGCTTACAGCTGGCACTTGTTGTTGATGAATACGGTACCGTGCTAGGTTTGGTAACGTTGGAAGATATTTTTGAACACCTCGTAGGCGAGGAGATCATCGACGAAGCAGATAAAAGCACTGACATGCAGGAGCTGGCTTACCAACGCTGGGAAAGCTGGAAAGAAATGCACGGCGTAATCGAAAGCCGCGATGACGATGAAGAAGATAACGAGCTGGAGAAGCAGGATAAAGAGCCAGAAGCTCAAGAGCCACCGAAACCTGACTCGAAAGAATCGTAATCAGCTCTAGGTATAACAGCTTAAACGCACAAAAAAAGGCATCCAGTTAGGATGCCTTTTTCTATTTATTCAACGATTAAAGTGCAATACCGATGTTGCTCACACCTTCCTCACGTAGCTCTTCGCGCAAATCTTTAATCAAGCTGATGTCACGTTCTACCGCTTCACGCAGCGGACGGAAGATAGCCCACTGGACGTCCCACTCTTCACATACGGCTTCGTTTTCTTTCTGGTTGTCGTTGGTGATTGGCTCTGCACCTTGCGCTTGCTCTAGGTCAGCAACGGTTTGTACCGACTGTTGGCTCACTTTAAGCATTGAATCGAAAAGGTAGTCGCGATCCAATAGACCATGCAGTAACGTAGACAAACCCTGACACGCGTCCATCGCTGGGTAAACGCCGTAAAAATCGAACTCATCCGCACTTGGGAACAATTCTTCTAACTTCTCTAATTGGCGTTCGAAGTTAATTTTCGCGTTCTTAACTGTCAAAATTTCCCATACACTATCAAGAATCGCTCGGTAAGCACGCGGGTCAGCAAATTCTGTATTCTCACAAAACATCGCATAGTTTGGATACATGCGTTCACACAGACACGCCATAAAGGTAATTTGTTGCCAAGGTTCTAGTTTTTCTAAACGAACCTGAAGAGGATTCTTAAGCATAGTCACTCAATCATTGAAGAAAAAAACAGCGAAAGTGTACTTGATTCATCACAGGGAAAAAAGTTAATGCCGCATTCAAATCAGATTTTCCTGCTCTCAGAGCATCGCGACACCTACAAAACGTTACTGGCAGAGAAAAATCTGCCCGATCTTTGCCTCACCGACCAACCAGAAGCCGCTCAGATCGTACTAGCGGATCCACCCTTACTATCACAAAGCTTAGACGAGTTTTCACAGCTTGAATGGGTACAATCCACGTTTGCTGGTGTCAACGCCTTAACATCCCCTAGCCTTCGTCAGGACTATACTCTAACTAACGTTCGAGGCATCTTTGGTCCACTGATTGCTGAATATGTTTTGGGTTACAGTATTGCCCATTACCGCCACTTTGCCCGATACCACCAGCAGCAACAAAACAAACAATGGCAGCCTCACCTGTACACGTCATTAAAAAGTAAAACCATGGTAATTCTTGGTACCGGTAGCATTGGGGGCTATCTGGGCAACGCCGCTAAAGCAATGGGGATAAAAACTATCGGTATTAACCGCACAGGTATCCCTACTCCAGGCGGCGAGTTTCATCAGACCTTTCATATCAATGAACTAAGTAAGGCATTTGAGCAAGCCGACATCGTTGTGAATACTCTACCAAGTACACCTGAGACGCGACAGTTACTTAATCGTCAAACGCTCAGCCAACTAAATCAGGCGTTATTGTTTAACGTAGGTCGTGGCGACGTACTGGATGAGGCAGGGTTGCTCTTCGCTCTGAAAAACCGTTGGGTAGAACACGCCTTCTTAGATGTGTTTGATCAAGAACCGTTGTCGGTAGAGCATCCATTTTGGAAACTACCGCAAGTCACCATCACTCCACACATTGCTGCGCTGAGTTTTCCCGAGCAAGTCATCGAGATTTTTGCTGACAACTATCTACGCTGGCGCGATGGGTTTTCATTAAATTATCAAGTGGATTTCGAAAAGGGTTACTAAGAATGTCGTTAGACGAGCTATTGCAGCAAGTGAGGGCCTGCCAGATCTGCGCGGATAACTTACCTTTGGGTGCAAACCCTGTCGTGCAAGCAGCAAAAGGGGCACGCATCCTAATCATCGGTCAGGCCCCTGGCACACGTGTACACAAAACCTCGATACCTTGGAATGACCCAAGTGGTGATCGATTACGCCAATGGCTCGATATCGACAAAGACGTTTTCTACGACCCAAATAAAATTGCCATTGTCCCAATGGGATTCTGTTATCCAGGCAAAGGGAACTCTGGTGATTTACCGCCTCGTAAAGAATGTGCGCCCACTTGGCATAAAAAGATTCTTGAGCAGCTGCCCAATATAGAGCTCACTCTACTAATTGGTCAGTACTCGCAGCAGTACTATCTCACCAACAAACCAAAGACGCTCACGCAAACCGTTCAGCAATGGCAAGATTGGGAACCGGACTTTATCCCGCTCCCTCACCCATCTCCACGCAATACATTGTGGTTAAAGAAGAATCCTTGGTTTGAATCTGACGTCGTACCATACCTTAAAAAACGCGTTCACTCGATGCTTTAGGTTACCCATGATCTAATTGCTTGTTTATCTGTACAAGAAAATTAGAACATAAAACCAGAAATTATAAGTATTTGTTTATATTAAATTTTAATGTCTAATGTACAGCTAGAGTAGTAATTAGATCATGGTAGGCCAAATACTACTAGAGCTGTACAGCCTTGAGTCTCAGATAGAAAAAATGAATTTTAGGCAAAAAATACCGGCACTGAATGCCGGCATTTGATTTCAAAAGATCTAACTTACTTGTGGTATGGCTTAGATAGCTCGTGTACCGCTTCCACAAATACGCCCGCGTTTTCTGGCGGCACATCCAAATGGATACCGTGACCTAGGTTGAACACATGACCAGTACCTGCATCACCAAAACCTTCTAGAATACCCGCGACTTCTTCACGGATACGCTCTGGTGAAGCGTAAAGCATTGATGGGTCCATGTTACCTTGCAGCGCCACTTTATCACCGATACGTGCTTTCGCGTCTGCAATGTTGATTGTCCAGTCTAGACCAACCGCATCACAGCCCGTAGCTGCGATTTGCTCAAGCCACATGCCGCCATTCTTAGTAAACAGTGTGACTGGCACGCGACGACCGTCGTTTTCACGAATCAGACCATCTACAATCTTGTGCATGTATTGCAGTGAGAACAGATTGTAATCACGAGGCGTTAGTACGCCACCCCATGTGTCAAATACCATTACCGATTGCGCACCCGCTTTAATTTGCGCGTTTAAGTACTCGATAACGCTGTCTGCCAGCTTATCTAGAAGTAGGTGCAGAGTTTGTGGTTCCGCGTACATCATCTTCTTGATCTTGGTAAACGCTTTAGAGCTACCACCTTCGATCATGTACGTCGCAAGAGTCCAAGGACTACCAGAAAAACCAATCAGCGGCACTTCACCCTTCAGGTCTTTACGGATCTGGCGTACTGCGTTCATTACGTATTGCAGTTCACCTTCAGGATCTGGCAAACCAATTTTTTCCACGTCGGCTTTGCATGTAATTGGGTTATCAAAAACAGGTCCTTCACCCGCAGCAAAACGCAAACCAAGCCCCATTGCATCTGGAATCGTTAAGATGTCCGAGAATAAGATCGCGGCATCAAGAGGAAAACGGCGTAATGGTTGAAGTGTCACTTCGGATGCTAATTCTGCATTTCGACACAAAGACATGAAATCACCCGCTTCTGCACGAGTCGCTTTGTATTCTGGTAGGTAACGACCTGCCTGGCGCATCATCCATACTGGCGTGTAATCTACCGGCTCTTTTAAAAGCGCACGCAGATAACGATCATTTTTTAATTCAGTCATTCCGTAATTCCAACTGTTAGGCTTTCTGTGAAAGGGGGTATTCTATCACTGATTTAAGTCCAATAGCTGTGTGCTTTGCAACCTGGATCAAGTTATTAACTTTTAAATCAATGCTTAATTTGCACCCAATCGGTATCAGTGTTAAAAATTTGTTCGCTAGCGAAAACTACAATTATAAACTGAGTACTTAGTACTCAGCATCTCATAACGACATCTTACTTACCCCCTCCCTCTCGGAGGGTTTTTTTTATCTATTTATCAGATAATTAGTGTCTATATCTTTCAGCGTCTGCTCGATAAGTGCTCTTGCAATCGTTCCTTTAGGCGCAACAGGCGGCATCTCGTCGATACCAAACCATTGTGCATCAGACAGCTCAGTGTAGTCTGGGCTTAACTCTCCGGATTCATAATCAGCTAAAAACCCCATCATCATACTGGATGGGAAAGCCCAAGGCTGGCTGCCAAAGTAACGAATATTTTTAACGAGAATTCCCGTTTCTTCATGAATTTCTCGAGCCACGCACTCTTCTAATGTCTCACCGACTTCTAAGAAGCCAGCAATAACCGTATACATACCATTTCGATGCCTTGGATGTTGGGCTAATAAAATCTGATTTTCTTTACGTACAGCAACGATAATACACGGAAATATTCTAGGATAATGAAGGGTGCGACATTCACCACACTGCATGGCTAACTGGTTATTATTAAGAAAGTTTCTTCCTCCGCACTGTGGACAAAAGCGCAAACTTTGCGTCATGTGCCCATATTGCACAGCTTTACTTAACAACATAAATAATGGCTCAGGAAAATGCAGGCAGTCACGCAGGGATACTAAAGGTAGATCATGCTCTAAATCGGCCAAGTTAAGCCACATGACGGGCGAACCAGAATACTCACCAATGGGTCTTGCACTCGTTACTGGCAGTGATAACTGCTCTGCAGACCCGAAGGGCACAGCACCATCCACCAGCCAAATTTCACTTCCTGCAACAACACACCAGTATGCATTTATCGCGCGGTTAACATCACCTTTTCTTAACATTACACCATCCCTTTGCTTGAAGTTCGTTCATTTTACTGGCAATCTAATTTCATACTAGAGTTTATCGTTAAGTAAATGTGCACTCTAAATTCTAGTAAGGACAAGAGTTTGTAATAACTTTACTAACTTTGCTTTGCAAAGGATACGTTCGCCGATGGGCGATCAGATCATGAGGGCATGGTCATGCTAAGAAAATTCAAACAAACACAAGACCAGTGGGGTGGCTCAAGTGATGTCATTGATCACTGGTTAGAGACACGACAATCCCTGATTGTTGAATATTGTAAGCTTGCAGCGCTGCAACCTTGTTCGAAAACCAATGTTATTGAACTCCCATCTCCTTCCGAACTGCAGGATTTCTGTCAGCACCTCGTTGATTACATTTCCGAAGGCCACTTTAAAATTTATGACATGGTTATGGACCGTTGGAAAGCAACCGGCTTTGTCGTGACTAATGAGATCAATCAAACCTATGGTCAAATTGTTCTAACGACTGAACCATTATTGAACTTTAACGATAAGTACTCAGAAGTGACTGAAGATGATGAATTAAATGATTTCGATTCTGATATGTGTCTCATTGGGGAAATTCTTGAGACTCGCTTTGAAGTCGAGGACTATCTGATACAGCAAATCGCAGAAAGCCTGTCTATGCCACCTGGGGCTTAGTATTTGCAAACATTTAGAAATAGATTGAGAGAAAAGACTGACGATCATCGTCGGTCTTTTTTGTTTCTAGCTTTATCGAAAATCCCACCGGAAGAACAAAGCAGTATAAAAAACTAAAAAGGCACCCGAAGGTGCCTTTTTCTTAAGCTTTTAACGATTACTCGTTATATGACTTACTCTTCAGAAGAGAAACCAGCGTTTAGAAGTGCCGCTAGGTTATCCGTTGCTTGCTCAGCAGAAGGACCATCTTGCGCTTCAGAACGTTTAGCTTGACGCTCTTGGTGGTATGCGAAACCAGTACCAGCTGGGATCAGACGACCAACAATTACGTTCTCTTTCAGACCACGTAGGTCATCACGCTTACCAGAAACCGCAGCTTCTGTTAGTACGCGAGTTGTCTCCTGGAACGATGCCGCAGAGATGAACGACTCAGTCGCTAGAGATGCTTTAGTAATACCTAGTAGTTCACGTTCGAAACGTGCAGGCTCTTTGCCTTCAGCTTCTAGGTTACGGTTAGCAATCTTAACTTGTGAGTACTCAATCTGTTCACCAGGTAGGAACTCAGAGTCACCAGAGTGGGTAATAGTACACTTACGTAGCATCTGACGAACGATAGTTTCAATGTGCTTATCGTTAATCTTAACGCCTTGTAGACGGTAAACTTCCTGTACTTCGTTAGCAATGTACTGCGTTACCGCGTGTACGCCACGTAGACGTAGGATGTCATGTGGAGACTCTGGACCATCTGCGATCACATCACCACGTTCAACTTTTTCACCTTCGAATACGTTCAACTGACGATGCTTAGGAATCATCTCTTCGTAAGCTTCACCGCTTTCACGTGTGATCACTAGGCGACGTTTACCTTTCGTCTCTTTACCAAAGCTCACAGTACCTGTGTGCTCAGCAAGGATTGCAGGCTCTTTCGGCTTACGTGCTTCAAATAGGTCAGCAACTCGTGGAAGACCACCGGTGATATCTTTGTTACCGCCAGACTTCTGAGGAATACGTGCTAGTGTTGCACCAACACCTACTGCTGCGCCATCTTCGATGTTCACAATCGCTTTACCAGGTAGGAAGTAGTGAGCTGGCATATCAGTACCAGGGATCATTACATCGTTACCTTGCTCGTCAACAAGTTTGATAGCTGGACGCATATCTTTACCTGCTGAAGGGCGAGCTGCTGGGTCAGTTACTTCGCTTGAAGATAGACCAGTTAAGTCATCCGTTTGACGAGATACTGTTACGCCGTCGATCATATCTACGAACTGGATGCGACCTGCTACCTCAGTAATGATAGGTAGTGTGTGCGCTTCCCAGTTTGCAACTGTTTCGCCAGCTTGAACTGTATCACCATTGCCTTTGCTTAGTAGCGTACCGTAAGGCAGTTTGTGCTTCTCTTTAGTACGACCAAACTCATCAACGATAGTTAACTCTGTCGCACGAGAAGTGATAACGATCTTACCGTCATCAGCCAATACAGATTTAGCGTTGTGTAGCTTGATAGAACCGTTGTTCTTAACTTGAACACTGTTCTCTGCCGCTGCTGTCGATGCCGCACCACCGATGTGGAACGTACGCATCGTTAGCTGTGTACCTGGCTCACCGATAGACTGAGCAGCAATAACACCCACTGCTTCACCTTGGTTCACTAGGTGACCACGTGCTAGGTCACGACCGTAACATTGTGCACAACAACCGAAGTCAGAATCACACGTTACTACAGAGCGCACTTTCATGCTGTCTACTGAGTTCTCTTCCATGATTTGACACCACTTCTCATCGATCAGGGTGTTACGTGGAATAAGAACGTCTTCAGTGCCAGGTTTTAGTACGTCTTCAGCAACAACACGACCAAGAGCAAGCTCAGAAAGTGCAACTTTAACATCACCACCCTCGATGTGAGGCATCATGTCGACACCTTCGTGAGTGCCACAGTCATGTTCAGTTACAACAACGTCTTGAGCAACGTCTACTAGACGACGAGTTAGGTAACCCGAGTTCGCTGTTTTCAGTGCCGTATCCGCAAGACCCTTACGAGCACCGTGCGTTGAGATAAAGTACTGAAGTACGTTTAGACCTTCTTTAAAGTTCGCTGTGATCGGCGTTTCGATGATTGAACCATCTGGACGCGCCATCAGACCACGCATACCCGCAAGCTGACGAATCTGTGCTGCAGAACCACGAGCGCCCGAGTCCGCCATCATATAGATGCTGTTGAATGACTCTTGCTGTTCCTCTTCACCGTCACGGTTAACTACCGTTTCAGATGAAAGGTTTTCCATCATTGCTTTCGCAACACGGTCGTTGGTCGATGCCCAGATATCGATAACTTTGTTGTAGCGTTCGCCCGCAGTAACAAGACCTGATTGGTACTGTTCCTGGATTTCACGTACTTCTTCTTCCGCTTCTGCGATTTCAGTGTACTTAGCTGCTGGTACAACCATATCGTCGATACCAACAGATACACCAGAAAGTGCCGCGTATGCGAAACCTGTGTACATGATTTGGTCAGCGAAGATTACTGTGTCTTTCAGACCTAGTTTACGGTACGCCTCGTTAAGTAGGTTAGAGATTTGCTTCTTACCTAGCTTTTGGTTAACGATGCTGTACGGTAGACCAGCTGGCACGATTTGCCATAGCATTGCACGACCAACAGTGGTGTCTACCATCTTGGTTTCTGTAGTGCTGTTGCCGTCTTCGTCTACAACAGTTTCTGTAATACGTACTTTAACGCGTGCGTGAAGCTCAGCTTGTTTAGTGCGGTATGCTTTCTCAGCCTCTTCTGGGCCAGAAAGGTACATGCCTTCACCTTTCACGTTGATCTTTTCACGAGTCATGTAGTACAGACCCAATACAACGTCCTGAGAAGGTACGATGATCGGATCACCTGACGCTGGCGACAGAATGTTGTTTGTCGACATCATCAGAGTACGAGCTTCAAGTTGTGCCTCTAGAGTTAGAGGTACGTGAACCGCCATTTGGTCACCATCGAAGTCCGCGTTGTACGCCGCACAAACAAGTGGGTGTAGCTGAATCGCTTTACCTTCGATCAGTACTGGTTCGAACGCCTGGATACCTAGACGGTGAAGTGTCGGTGCACGGTTCAATAGTACTGGGTGTTCACGGATTACTTCGTCTAGGATATCCCAAACGACCGCTTCTTCACGCTCTACCATTTTCTTAGCAGCTTTGATTGTAGTCGCAAGACCACGAGTCTCTAGCTTGCTATAGATGAATGGTTTGAATAGCTCAAGTGCCATCTTCTTAGGAAGACCACACTGGTGTAGACGCAGGTATGGACCTACTGTGATTACAGAACGGCCAGAGTAGTCTACACGTTTACCTAGAAGGTTCTGACGGAAACGACCTTGTTTACCCTTGATCATATCAGCAAGAGATTTCAGAGGACGCTTGTTAGAACCTGTGATCGCACGACCACGACGACCGTTATCTAGTAGAGCATCAACAGACTCTTGCAGCATACGTTTTTCGTTACGTACGATGATGTCCGGAGCCGCTAGCTCTAGAAGACGCTTCAAACGGTTGTTACGGTTGATCACACGACGGTATAGATCGTTAAGATCAGAAGTCGCAAAGCGGCCGCCATCTAGAGGTACTAGAGGACGTAGATCTGGCGGAAGTACTGGAAGTACAGTTAGGATCATCCACTCAGGGTTGTTACCCGATGCGATGAACGCTTCTACCAGCTTAAGACGCTTAGTTACTTTCTTACGCTTAGTTTCAGAGTTTGTTGTCTCTAACTCTTCACGCATTTGTTCTGCTTCAGCGTGCATATCCATAGAACCTAGTAGGTCCTTGATAGCTTCCGCACCCATCTTAGCAGTGAACTCGTCGCCCCACTCTTCTAGACGATCTAGATACTCTTCTTCAGTAAGCATCTGACCTTTTTCTAGATCAGTCATACCAGGCTCTGTTACTACGTACATTTCGAAGTACAGAACGCGTTCGATATCACGTAGAGGGATATCCATTAGTAGACCGATACGAGACGGTAGCGATTTTAGGAACCAGATGTGAGCTACTGGTGAAGCCAGTTCAATGTGGCCCATACGGTCACGACGAACTTTAGTTTGTGTAACTTCTACACCACACTTCTCACAGATAACACCACGGTGCTTCAGGCGCTTGTACTTACCACAAAGACATTCGTAGTCTTTAACTGGACCAAAGATACGCGCACAGAACAGACCATCGCGTTCAGGTTTGAACGTACGATAGTTGATCGTTTCAGGTTTTTTAACTTCACCGAAAGACCATGAACGGATCATGTCTGGTGAAGATAGACCGATTTTGATTGCATCAAATTCTTCGGTCTTATGCTGTGCTTTTAGAAAGTTTAATAAGTCTTTCACAATCAGCTCCTGTAAGGAGTTAAAAGGAGCTCACTCGCTAAAGTGAGCACCTTCTTCCAAATAATCGCTTTGATTCTCTCGACTTTCATCAAGAGAGAAAAGGATTACTCTTCGTCTTCTAGCTCGATGTTGATACCTAGCGAGCGGATCTCTTTCAACAGTACGTTGAACGATTCTGGCATGCCAGGTTCCATGCTGTGGTTACCGTCTACGATGTTCTTGTACATCTTAGTACGGCCGTTAACGTCATCCGACTTAACCGTTAGCATTTCTTGTAGCGTGTAAGCAGCACCGTATGCTTCTAGTGCCCATACTTCCATCTCACCGAAACGCTGACCACCGAACTGAGCTTTACCACCTAGTGGTTGCTGAGTTACTAGGCTGTACGAACCAGTTGAACGAGCGTGCATCTTGTCATCAACAAGGTGGTTCAGTTTCAGCATGTACATGTAACCAACAGTTACAGGACGCTCAAACGCATCACCTGTGCGACCATCAAACAGTGTTAACTGACCTGATGTTGGTAGATCTGCTAGCTCAAGAAGTGCTTTGATTGACTCTTCTGGAGCGCCATCAAATACAGGAGTCGCGATTGGTAGACCGCCACGCAAGTTCTTGATCAGAGTACGTACTTCATCATCAGATAGAGAAGCAATGTCTACTTTCTGGCGAGTGTCGCCTAGATCGTAAACTTTTTGTAGGAACTCGCGGAATTTCGCTAGTTCTTGCTGCTCTTTAACCATCTGGTTGATCTTGTCACCGATACCTTTCGCTGCCAGACCTAAGTGTACTTCTAGGATCTGACCGATGTTCATACGCGAAGGTACACCCAGTGGGTTAAGTACGATGTCTACAGGCTGACCTTTCTCATCGTAAGGCATGTCTTCAACAGGGTTGATCTTAGAGATTACACCCTTGTTACCGTGACGACCCGCCATCTTATCACCAGGCTGAATGCGACGTTTAACCGCTAGGTAAACCTTAACGATCTTCAGTACACCAGGTGCTAAGTCATCACCTTGAGTGATCTTACGACGCTTAGTTTCGAACTTCTTATCGAAGTCGGCTTTTAGCTCATCCCACTGCTCAGCAAGTTGCTCAAGCTGAGTTTGTAGTGCGTCATCTTCTAGCGTTAGTTCTAGCCACTTCTTACGATCAGTTGTGTCTAGTTTCGCTTCAGAGTAACCGCCTTCAATCAATACAGCTTTAACACGGTTTAGAAGGCCGCCCTCAAGAATCTGGAATTCTTCAGTTAGGTCTTTCTTCGCTTCTTTAAGCTGCATCTGTTCGATTTCAAGCGCACGCTTGTCTTTCTCTACGCCATCGCGAGTAAAGACTTGAACGTCGATGATCGTACCTGATACAGAGTTAGGTACACGTAGTGAAGTATCTTTAACGTCAGATGCTTTTTCACCGAAGATTGCACGTAGTAGCTTCTCTTCAGGCGTTAGCTGAGTTTCACCTTTAGGTGTTACTTTACCAACTAGGATGTCGCCACCCTTAACTTCAGCACCGATGTAAACGATACCTGACTCGTCTAGTTTAGATAGAGCAGACTCACCTACGTTTGGAATATCCGCTGTAATCTCTTCAGAACCAAGCTTAGTATCACGCGCCACACAAGTCAGTTCTTGGATGTGGATAGTCGTGAAACGGTCTTCTTGAACTACGCGCTCAGATACTAAGATCGAGTCTTCGAAGTTGTAACCGTTCCAAGGCATGAACGCGATACGCATGTTTTGACCAAGCGCTAGTTCACCAAGGTCTGTTGAAGGACCATCAGCAAGAACGTCACCGCGTGATACAGGCTCACCTGGCATCACACATGGGCGTTGGTTAATACATGTGTTCTGGTTAGAACGTGTGTATTTAGTCAGGTTGTAGATGTCGATACCAGCTTCACCTGGTACTAGCTCTTCTTCGTTAACTTTAACAACGATACGAGAAGCATCTACTGACTGGATTACACCACCACGTTTAGCAACTGCAGTTACACCTGAATCAACTGCTACGTTACGTTCAATACCAGTACCAACAAGCGGTTTGTCAGCTTTCAGTGTTGGAACTGCCTGACGTTGCATGTTCGCACCCATCAATGCACGGTTCGCATCATCGTGTTCTAGGAACGGGATAAGCGATGCAGCGATAGACACAACCTGGTTTGTCGCAACGTCCATGTACTGAGCGTGCTCACGAGGGTGTAGACCAGATTCACCTTTCTGACGAGCTGTGATCAGCTCATCTGCAAAAGTACCATCTTCGTTTAGCTTAGCGTTCGCCTGTGCGATAACGAATTGGCCTTCTTCGATTGCAGATAGGTAATCTACTTCGTCTGTTACTACGCCATCTACAACACGACGGTATGGTGTCTCTAGGAAACCGTACTCGTTACAACGCGCAAACGCAGATAGAGAGTTGATCAGACCGATGTTTGGACCTTCAGGCGTTTCGATAGGACATAGACGACCGTAGTGAGTTACGTGTACGTCACGTACTTCGAAGCCAGCACGTTCACGAGTTAGACCGCCAGGACCCAAAGCAGAAATACGACGCTTGTGCGTTACTTCTGATAGCGGGTTGTTTTGGTCCATGAACTGTGAAAGCTGTGAAGAGCCAAAGAATTCTTTAACTGCCGCAGAAATTGGCTTCGCGTTGATCAAGTCTTGAGGCATGATTGCGTCAAGATCGCCTAGGCTTAGACGCTCTTTAACTGCACGCTCAACACGTACTAGACCTACACGGAACTGGTTCTCAGCCATTTCGCCTACAGAACGGATACGACGGTTGCCTAGGTGGTCGATATCGTCCACTTCGCCCTTACCGTTACGGATCGCGATCAGCTTCTTCATCACTTCGATGATATCAGTTTCATCAAGTGTGCCTTGCTCTTGAGCATCTTCACGGCCGATAGAGCTGTTGAACTTCATACGACCAACAGTCGATAGATCGTAACGCTCTTCAGAGAAGAATAGGCTTTCGAATAGAGCTTCTGCAGCTTCTTTTGTTGGCGGCTCACCAGGGCGCATCATGCGGTAGATTTCTACCAATGCAGAAATACGATCAACCGTGCTGTCGATACGTAGTGTTTCTGACATGAATGGACCGTGGTCTAGATCGTTCGTAAATAGAACTTCTAGCGCTTTGTGGCCTGCCTGAGATAGGTTCGCTAATGCTTCCAGGCTGATTTCCTGGTTAGCGTTAACAATGATCTCGCCAGTTGCTTCATTGATGTAATCTTTAGATGCAACTTTACCAACGATGTACTCAACTGGTACTTCGATGTGATCAACGCCATCTTTTTCTAGTTGGCGGATATGACGAGCTGTTACGCGACGACCCTGCTCAACGTAAACTTTACCATTTGCTTCGATGTCGAATGACGCAGTTTCACCACGTAGACGATCAGGAACCAACTCCATCAATAGAGTTTGGTCTTTCACTTCGAAGTTCACTTTCTCGAAGAAGATATCTAGGATTTCTTCTGTCGACTTACCTAGTGCTCGAAGGATGATCGATGCTGGTAGCTTACGACGGCGGTCGATACGAACGTACAAGTTATCCTTAGGATCAAACTCGAAATCAAGCCATGAACCACGGTAAGGAATAACACGTGCGTTGTATAAAACTTTACCTGAAGAGTGGGTCTTACCCTTATCGCTGTCGAAGAACACGCCTGGGCTTCGGTGCAGCTGGGATACGATAACCCTCTCGGTACCGTTGATTACGAAGGTACCATTGTCTGTCATGAGTGGAATTTCACCCATGTAGACTTCTTGTTCTTTAATGTCTTTTACAGTACCTGCTGGCGCGTCTTTATCAAAGATAACTAGGCGTAGTTTTACACGTAGTGGCTTTGAGTAAGTTACACCGCGGATTTGACATTCTTTAACGTCAAAAACTGGCTCACCAAGACGGTAGCTAACGTATTGCAGCTCAGAATTGCCGTTGTAGCTCTGAATCGGGAATACAGAACGGAAAGCGGCTTCAAGACCGTATTGACCTTCAGGATCCTGTTCGATAAATTTGTCGAACGAATCGAGCTGGATCGATAGCAGGTATGGAATGTCCAAAACTTGTGGACGAGTACCAAAGTCCTTACGGATGCGCTTTTTCTCGGTATAAGAGTAAACCATGGGGTTCCTCAGCTCGCTGATAAGTGACCCAAACTGTCCGCCCGCTCCTAGTTACTTAAGGGGGGTAAGGGACAGTGACTAATATAGCTGTTTACTGTAGTGACATTTCATTTCGTAAGAATGAAATGTTTTTTGCATGGATATCAGGCGCTTAAACAGCGGGAAAATTCGCCTATACCCTACAGCGCAAAAAGGCCGGTGGTTAAAAAACCACCAGCCAATTAGCCGTTAGGCTAAGAAACTATGCAATAATTACTTAACAGCAACAGTTGCACCAGCTTCTTCTAGCTGAGCTTTAAGAGCTTCAGCTTCTGCTTTCTCAACACCTTCTTTAAGAGGTGCTGGAGCGCCGTCTACTAGAGCTTTAGCTTCTTTAAGACCTAGGCCAGTTGCGCCACGTACTGCTTTGATTACAGCAACTTTGTTACCGCCAGCAGCTTCTAGGATTACGTCGAATTCAGTTTGCTCAGCAGCAGCTTCGCCTGCAGCAGCGCCGCCAGCTACAACAGCAGCAGCAGCAGAAACACCGAATTTCTCTTCCATTGCTTCGATTAGTTCAACAACTTGCATTACAGACATTTCTGCAACTGCGTCTAGGATTTGCTCGTTAGTAATAGACATAACAATTCTCTTTTAAGTCAACAATAAGTTTATTAAGCAACCAGTAAAAAGCAAGGCTTATGCCGCTGCTTCTTGTTTTTGATCGCGGATAGCTGCGATAGTACGCGCCAGCTTGCCAGCCGAAGCTTCTTTCATGCACATCATTAGGCGTGCGATTGCTTCGTCGTAAGTTGGTAGTGTTGCTAGTACTTCAGCGTCAGTTAAAGCGCCTTCAAATGCAGCAGCTTTGATCTCGAAATCTTTGTTCTCTTTAGCGAAGTCTTTGAAAAGACGCGCTGCAGCACCTGGGTGCTCATTAGAGAATGCGATTAGAGTAGGACCAGTGAAAGTGTCAGTTAGACACTCGTACTCAGTACCTTCAACCGCACGACGAGCAAGAGTGTTACGAACAACTCTCATGTAAACGCCAGCTTCACGAGCTTGTTTACGTAGAGAAGTCATCGCGCCAACTTGAACGCCACGAGAATCAGCTACAACTGCAGAAAGTGCACCACTGGCAGCTTCGTTGACTTCAGCAACAATTGCTTTTTTGTCTTGAAGGTTTAAAGCCATCTTGGATTTACTCCTGGTTGTCGTTACACCACTCACTATCATCACGACAGTGAGAGCTATTGAGGTGCTTCCCCAGAAGAAAGTTAACTATATTACATAGAGCTTTCTGTCAGTTCGGGCACCATCTACGTAGGATAATTAAGTTTGCTTTTACACAAACACCTACGGTCTTGGACGGAGACTGGGTCTTAATTCATTTCGAACTAGGAGACAGTTCAAAGAACCAAAGTTCAGCCCCAACCACAAATATTAGGCGCAAAATTATACACTAATTTTGCGCCTAAGCAAATAAATTATGCTTGAGTGTTCAGGCTAGCCTGATCAACAGCAACACCAGCACCCATAGTAGTAGAGATGCTTACTTTCTTCAGGAAAGTACCTTTCGCTGAAGATGGCTTAGCTTTCTTCAGAGCAACTAGAAGTGCTTCTAGGTTCTCTTTGATCTGCTCAGCAGAGAAGTTTGCTTTACCGATAGTAGTGTGGATGATGCCGTTTTTGTCGTTACGGTAACGAACCTGACCAGCTTTAGCGTTTTTAACTGCTTCAGCAACGTTAGGAGTTACAGTACCAACTTTAGGGTTTGGCATAAGACCGCGAGGACCTAGGATAGTACCTAGTTGACCTACAACGCGCATTGCATCTGGAGAAGCAACAACTACGTCAAAGTTCATTTCGCCTTTCTTAACTTGCTCAGCAAGATCTTCCATACCTACGATGTCTGCGCCAGCTTCTTTAGCTGCTTCAGCGTTAGCACCTTGAGTGAACACTGCAACGCGGATTTCGCGGCCAGTACCGTGAGGTAGTACAGTTGCACCACGTACGTTCTGGTCAGATTTACGAGCATCAATGCCTAGGTTAACAGCAACGTCTACAGACTCAACGAATTTAGCAGTCGCTAGTTCTTGAAGAAGAGCAACAGCTTCGTTGATTTCGTATTCTTTAGTTACGTCAACTTTTTCGCGGATTACGCGCATGCGCTTAGTTAGTTTTGCCATCTTATTAACCCTCTACCACTAGGCCCATTGAACGAGCAGTACCAGCGATAGAACGCTTCATCGCTTCGATGTCAGCACCAGTCATATCAGCAGCTTTAGTTTCTGCGATTTCTTGGATTTGAGCGTCAGTTACAGTACCAACTTTTTCAGTGTTTGGACGACCTGAACCAGACTTAACGCCAGCAGCTTTCTTAAGAAGAACAGCAGCAGGTGGAGTCTTAGTTACGAACGTGAAAGAACGGTCGCTGTATACTGTGATAACTACTGGAGTTGGTAGACCTTTCTCAATAGATTCTGTTTTTGCGTTGAACGCTTTACAGAATTCCATGATGTTCACACCGTGTTGACCTAGTGCAGGACCTACTGGTGGACTAGGGTTAGCCATACCAGCAGCAACTTGTAGCTTGATGTAAGCTTCAACTTTCTTAGCCATGATAATTCCTAAGTTTGGGTACAAACGCTAATCGCGGATCAGCTCCCCGTTTGTGTAAGAAACTTTTTACTTCACTTGAAGTAAAAAGGCGCGAAATTATAGTCATAATCCGCGCCTTATACAACCCTAAAAAGGTGATTTTTTATACTCTTTAACGAAGAGTCTTAGTCCAGCTTTTCAACCTGACCAAATTCAAGCTCAACTGGTGTCGCACGACCAAAGATCGATACAGACACTTTCAGGCGGCTCTTCTCGTAATCCACTTCTTCAACAGTACCGTTGAAGTCAGCAAATGGACCTTCGTTAACACGTACCACTTCACCCGCTTCGTACATTGTACGCGGACGAGGCGCTTCACTCGCTTTCTCAAGACGATTAAGAATCGCGTCAGCCTCTTTATCCGTGATAGGTGCCGGACGGTCTGAGGTACCACCAATGAAGCCCATGACACGCGGCACACTGCGTACTAGGTGCCATGATTCATCGTTCATAATCATCTGAACAAGGACGTAACCTGGGAAGAACTTACGCTCAGATTTGCGACGCTGACCCGCGCGCATTTCCACTACTTCTTCAGTAGGAACCAGTACTTCACCGAATAGCTCTTCCATGCCGTGCATTTTGATATGCTCGCGCAGAGATTGAGCTACACGACCTTCAAATCCAGAGAAGGCTTGAACCACATACCAGCGTTTTTTTGGAGCTTCACTCATGAATAAAAACCCTCTATACCCCAGTTGCTAGAGCTACTAGACGAACCATAATTCCGTCAATACCCCATAGCACTAGAGCCATTACAATACTTACAGCTAAAACGATCAGTGTTGTTTGCATGGTTTCTTGGCGAGTAGGCCAAACAACTTTACGTACTTCCATACGAGATTCTTTTGCAAAACTGATCGCTGCTTTACCTTTAGTCGTTGTTGCTGCAACGCCTAAGGCAGCTGCAATAAGAACAACAACGCCTGCAGCACGAACCACTACAGACATTTCACCATACAGGTAATTACCCACAACAGCGGCAGCTGCCAATACGAAAGCGGCTACCCACTTAAACGTATCTGCTGCGTTTGAGCTATCAGGAGTTTCAGCATTATTTGCTTTCATAAAACCAACCTGTTACAAGTCTTAATATAGACGACAACAACCCCGCTGTTGCAGGGCAAACTCCATATCGCTGAAAAAATCAGCGTACTCTTCTTAAGATTAAGCCTCTTTGCTTAATCTTGCTCTGCGCCCAACCCACTTCTGAACAAGAAAACAGCAAAAATAATGTTGAGTGCAGAAAAAGGGCATCAAATGATGCCCTTTTTGCTACTGGTTCGTCAAATCTAATTCAAGATTTTCCGAAAGCATCGCTAATTCGCTATGAATTAGTCGAAGATCTTAGCAACAACACCAGCACCTACTGTACGGCCACCTTCACGGATCGCGAAACGTAGAC
>NZ_JAWOSW010000031.1:0-38256 GCF_033338535.1 Vibrio sp. Vb2131 | reverse complement strand
AGTAATGTTTGAATTGACTGTGCTGAATCTTTCGATTCAATGGTCACTTCGTTTCATTGAAACCTAATTTGATACCGCTTTCCGTTAAGAAAGAAATATCTAATTGGATTATCATCAACGAGTGCCCACACAGATTGATAGGTCTATATTGTTAAAGAGCTTGCTTTGCGAGAATTTTTTCTCTCAAAGCGGAGGTGCATTCTAGCGATTTAATTGACAGTGTCAAACACTTTTTCAATTTTATTTTTCGTAGAAGCTTTCACCTCTCCGACCCTGCTGAAGCCTTATCGCGTCTGCCGTGTCGGTGGATGCGCATTATAGGGAACTCAGATCCGTTCGCAACCCTTTTTTGAAAAAAAATGGAAAAAACTGACTGTTCGATGACTATTTCATCAAAAAAGCAAAAAAGAGGGTAAAAAACCCTCTTTTTCTGCCTTAAAAGCCGTATTTAAATGAATGCGTACGCGTCTGCGAACATACGTTCGCTCTTCGCTTTCTTGTTCTGAGTGAACTGTTCACGTGCTGCACCAGCCATTTCAAAGCGGCCTGCAATATAGATATCGTAGTTTTCTAAGCTTTCGAAATCTTCGGCTACTGCTTGTAGCACGTTACCAACTTTACCTTGCCAGTCTGTAGGTGCTTCTTCTACTACTGGAACAAAGTGAACGTTAGCAAACTTATCGGCAATCTCGACCAGTTCTTCTTTAGCGTAAAGCTGGCAGTTGTCTCGTGCACCCCAGTATAAATAGATAGGGTTGGTTTTGTTCTGTGCAACACAGTGATCCAGAATCGAACGCACGTAACTAAAGCCTGTACCACCAGCAATCAATAATAGCGGGCGTTCGCTTTCTTCTTGAACCCAAGCATCACCATGTGGTGCATCAATCTCGATATGACCATCTGTTTCTAGGGCTGCTTGCATTGCTTCGACAACTTCTTGTGCATAAGCGTTGTGTTCCGCCGCACCGATGTGCAGTTCAAGTTCACCTTCATGACGACAAGGGCTGCTTGCGATAGAGAAAGGACGTTTGTCTTTTTCACCCATCACCACCATTAGGTACTGACCCGCTTTAAAAGGCACTGGTGATTCTGGATGAAGAAGGATTTGGTAAGTATTACAAGCTAACGGCTGAATAGACTTTACTTTACATTGGATGGTCATGGTGTTCCTCTCGCTTACTCGTCAAAAGTAAGCACTAAATTACTTTCTGTATAGGCTTGGCAAGGGAATATCCAACCTTGCTGTTGCTCTTTTTCGGTTAGCATCGGTTCGAGGTGATAGCTCACCTCGCCCGTTAGCTTTTTACACATGCACATGGCGCAAGCGCCAACTTGGCAACGGTGCGGGAAGCGAATATTGTTGTTGAGCGCAGCTTCCAACACCGTCTCCCCTTCTTTTACTTGGAACGTAACGTCCATTGGTAGAAGGTGGACTTGATGACTCATAGAATACCTAACTGGTCCCAAATCTCATCGACTTTAGCCACAAGTTTAGGATCTTTTTTGATAGGCGTGCCCCACTCGCGCGTGGCTTCAGATTCAAACTTATTGGTCGCATCGAGCCCAAGTTTAGATGAACTACCCGCCTTACCACGAACTTGAGTGGTATCTCTGTCTGGATCCATTCGAGTTGTCACAGCCCAAATGATGTCATTCCAATCTTGTGCATTGACGTCATCGTCGCACAAAATAATGAATTTGTTGTCCGTGTACTGAGCAAAGAAGTCCCACAAGTATTCCATCAATGCTTGAGATTGACCGGCTTGGTCTTTCTTCATTGTCACGACTGCAAATTGGTTGTTTGCTGTAACTGGAAGATAGACGTCAACAATCTCAGGGCGTTGCTGTTTCAACTCATTTAGTTCTGCTTCGGTAATCGCTTTGCTGTCTCGCTCAGTGACCTCGGTTCGCGTCGCCAGCTCGGCATCCCATTTAATGGTCGCATCCAAGCCCATTTTGGAGCCAAGCCCAACCACTGGTGAAGCAAAGTCGAGCGAGTCGATTGGCGTGTTATCTATCATCAAGGTATCACGTACAGGATCCATATGCTCTGACATGGCTTTCACGACATCATTCCAATCTCGTGCGTTTACCGATTCATCGCACACAATAACAAACTTGGTATACATGAATTGACGTAAGAAAGACCACACGCCCATCATTACGCGCTTGGCATGTCCTGGGTACTGCTTCTTCATGGTGACGACGGCCATTCGGTACGAACAACCTTCTGGCGGAAGATAGAAGTCTTCAATCTCTGGGAATTGCTTTTGCAGAATAGGCACAAACACTTCGTTTAATGCCACACCCAATACAGCTGGTTCATCTGGCGGACGACCTGTGTAGGTGCTGTGATAAATAGGGTCTTTACGCATAGTAATGTGCGTAATAGTAAATACGTGGTGCTTTTCTTTTTCGTTATAGTAGCCAGTGTGGTCACCGTAAGGACCTTCATCAGCAAACTCGTTCGGGTCGATATAGCCTTCCATCACGATTTCCGCGCTCGCTGGCACTTCCAAATCGTTGCTGACTGACTTCACGACTTCCGTTTTGCTTCCACGTAGCAAACCTGCAAATGCGTATTCCGATAGCGTATCTGGCACTGGTGTTACTGCGCCAAGAATGGTTGCTGGGTCTGCACCAAACGCGACCGAAACTGGGAAAGGTTTACCTGGGTTGGTTTCCATCCAATCGCGCAGATCAAGCGCACCACCACGATGGGCTAACCAACGCATGATGATTTTGTTCTTGGCAATTTTCTGCTGACGGTAAATGCCTAGGTTCTGACGTTTCTTATTTGGACCTTTGGTTACGGTTAAGCCCCAAGTAAGCAGCGGCGCTACATCTTCTGCCCAGCAGCTCATTACCGGAATTTTATCCAAGTCGACTTCATCACCTTGCCAAACAATGTCTTGGCATGGTGCTTTACGTAAACGCTTAGCCGGCATGTTCAATACTTGTTTGAACACAGGCAGTTTTTCTAAAGCGTCTTTGAAGCCTTTTGGTGGCTCAGGTTCTTTTAAATAAGCCAGCAGCTTACCGACTTCTCTTAATTCTTTAACATCTTCACGTCCCATACCGATTGCGACACGCTCTGGTGTACCAAACAGGTTAGTCAAAACAGGTACGTCGTAGCCGATTGGGTTCTCAAACAACAGCGCAGGTCCACCAGCACGCAAGGTGCGGTCGCTGATTTCTGTCATTTCATAAGCGGGATCGACAGGGTGAGTGATACGTTTAAGTCGACCTTTCTGTTCTAGGTGGTCGATAAATTCGCGTAAATCCTTAAAACTCATAGGCCTTCATGCTGGCTGATTAAACTGTCCGCAGTATAACAAATAGGAGGACGCTAAGATCCTCCTATTTTGTGTGGGTATGTGAGCCAGATTACTTTAATACTTGTTCAATCTGCCGAGTCTTTATCTGATGGTTCGAAGATACTAACTCTTCCAACCAGGTTTGATGCCCTTGTTGAGCAAGCTCTCGAGCAACCATGGTTGCTTCTTCTGATAACGCCATTTTTCTAACTAGAAACTGCTTTGCTTGCGGAGATAGAGGGTTAGATTTTGTAAGTAGACTAATAGCTTCTGGCTTGAGTGATGGGTTAACTGTGGCATTCATCAATTGCTGAATGGAAAAAACGTCTCCAACCGCAGCTAAACGCTCAAGTTCGGACTGGCTGTTGTAATCAGCTTTCATCCGCCAGAGTAAGTTGTACACTTCCTCATCCTGACTAACTTGTGCCAACCTGACTATCACGGCCGTCGATGGTAACCAACTGGTCACATTTGCTTTGGTTAACTGGGCCGTTAATGCAGCAAGCGCATTGGGTGATAAGCTGTCTAACTCTCGAATCAAAAGCGCTTCACGCGCTTGAGCTTGTTGAGATGGCCCTGTAAGCCATTGCTTTAAGTTAAGCTCTCTTCGTTCAGCTTGTAAGACAAAGTCCAAGGTACTTTGGTCTTGTTTCCAGCGCTTAATCAAGCGACTCGCAATAACGGGAAAGTTAAAAGCGGGTACACTAAATTCATACCCATCACCTCGCTCTAACACTTGATAAGTCGGGGTCATACGGATCTGGGACTCAACAAACAGAGCCATTCGAGGCGTGAGAATCACATCTTGCTTTTCAAGCTTTTCCAATAATTGAAAGCGCACCACCTCTTGTTGAGGCAAAGCAAGTCTATCAAGGGCAAATTTAAGCGAGTCGACTTCATCTCTGACAGCGTAATCAAGCAGTTCAGAGACTTTAGTCTGTATTTGAGTATCCTGAAGCCACTGTTCTACTACAGACTCATGCATTTCCTTGGCAGGTAATGTCGCAGGTAGAGTGATAAGTGACAAGCTCAGGAGTAATGACGACAACATTCCTTGTTGCATGTTAACCTCCCGATAACATTTCCTTCATTCTGATACTTCTATCGGGAGAAAGCAATAAAAAAGCCACCGATATACGGTGGCTTTTCGCAGAATAACTTATCTGAGACTATTGACGACGCATCGCATCGAAGAACTCATCGTTGGTCTTCGTCATCGCTAGCTTGTCGATTAGGAATTCCATTGCGTCGATTTCGCCCATTGGGTGAACGATCTTACGCAGAATCCACATCTTCTGTAGTTCGTCAGTCTTCGTCAGTAGCTCTTCTCGACGTGTACCTGAGCGGTTGAAGTCAATCGCAGGGAATACACGCTTCTCAGCAATCTTACGGTTCAAGTGCAGTTCCATGTTACCTGTACCCTTGAACTCTTCGTAGATAACTTCATCCATTTTAGAACCAGTATCTACTAGTGCCGTTGCGATGATAGTTAGGCTGCCGCCTTCTTCTACGTTACGTGCAGCACCGAAGAAACGCTTAGGACGATGTAATGCGTTTGCATCCACACCACCAGTTAGTACTTTACCTGATGAAGGCACTACGGTGTTGTATGCACGAGCTAGACGAGTGATAGAGTCAAGCAAGATAACTACGTCTTTCTTATGTTCAACAAGACGTTTTGCTTTCTCGATCACCATTTCCGCTACTTGTACGTGACGAGATGCTGGCTCATCGAAAGTCGACGCAACCACTTCACCTTTAACTAGGCGTTGCATCTCGGTTACTTCTTCTGGACGTTCGTCGATAAGAAGAACCATCAACTCACACTCTGGGTGGTTGTACGCGATGCTTTGCGCGATGTTTTGCAGAAGCATTGTTTTACCCGCTTTAGGCGGAGCAACAATCAGACCACGTTGACCTTTACCGATTGGCGATGCCAAGTCTAAAACACGTGCTGTAATGTCTTCTGTTGAACCGTTACCACGCTCCATCACCATGCGCTCATTCGCATGTAGAGGGGTAAGGTTTTCAAATAGGATCTTGTTACGGGCGTTGTCTGGTTTATCGTCGTTAACGGTATTGACTTTTAGAAGGGCAAAATAACGTTCACCGTCTTTTGGTGGACGAATTTTACCAGCGATAGAGTCACCAGTACGTAGGTTAAAGCGACGAATCTGACTTGGTGATACGTAGATATCGTCCGGACCCGCAAGGTATGAACTATCTGCACTGCGTAGGAAACCAAAGCCGTCTTGCAGAATTTCCAGAACCCCATCGCCAAAGATGTCTTCGCCGCCTTTAGCGTGCGCTTTTAAAATCGCGAAGATGATGTCTTGTTTTCTTAAGCGAGCTAGGTTCTCTAATCCTAAGCTTTCGCCCAGTTTTACAAGGTCAGACACAGGTCTGTTCTTCAGTTCGGTAAGGTTCATGGTGGTGGATTCTTGTTTAGTCAAAATAAGATCTGTTTTCTAGTTAAGATGGATTTGGTCTCAGGATCGACCAAGAAGAGAAATTTGTTCAATTAACGCGCGATAAGTTAGCACTAATTAGTATTCTAGTCCAGAGTTAGAAAAACAAAACCGTGCATTGTAACTTTGCACGGTTTTATCTGTAATCACTTGGTGATTATAAGTTTGCGTCTAGGAACTCTTTTAGTTGAGTTTTAGACAGAGCACCTACTTTCGTTGCCGCTACGTTACCATCTTTAAATAGTAATAGCGTTGGAATGCCGCGAATACCAAACTTAGGTGGTGTACCTGCGTTATGGTCGATGTTTAGTTTACCGATAGTGAGTTTGCCTTCGTACTCGTCTGCGATTTCGTCCAAAATAGGAGCGATCATTTTACAAGGACCACACCATTCTGCCCAAAAATCCACTAGAACCGGGCCTGCAGCGTTGATTACATCGTTTTCAAAACCGTCATCAGTTAGCTGCAAAATCTTATCACTCATCTTCCACTCCAATGTGTTTTTCGAAACTGGTTGGATGATAACCAGTAATTAGATGCCCTATTGGAATGTATTTACTTTCGTATTGCAAGCTTTAGCTGATATTCTATAGCCATGAAAAAGACGCATATCACAGAGCAAAAGTTCGCCGATTTGGGCTTAAAGCCCCAAGTTATTGAAGGATTGGACAAAAAAGGGTTCGAATTTTGTACCCCTATCCAAGCCTTGGCGTTGCCGGTCCTGCTCACCGGCCAAGACATCGCAGGCCAGGCCCAAACGGGTACTGGTAAAACGCTCGCGTTTCTTACTGCTACGTTCAACCACCTTCTGACGACTCCGGAACATGAAGGTCGTAAGCCTACACAGCCACGCGCAATTATTATGGCGCCAACACGTGAGCTCGCTATTCAGATTTACAATGATGCAGAATCATTAACTGAAAGCACAGGTCTAAAAACCGCTCTAGCTTACGGTGGTGAAAGCTACGACAAGCAACTTGCGAAACTGCAAGACGGCGTAGATATTCTGATCGGAACAACAGGCCGTATCATCGATTTCTACAAACAGCGCGTATTTAACCTCAACAACATTCAAGCTGTTGTTCTGGACGAAGCCGACCGCATGTTCGATCTTGGCTTTATTAAAGACATTCGCTTCTTGTTCCGTCGTATGCCTGAGCCAAAAGAGCGTTTGAACATGCTGTTCTCAGCAACGCTGTCTTACCGCGTTCAAGAACTGGCATTCGAACACATGAATACTCCTGAGCATGTCGTTGTCGAACCAGAACAAAAAACTGGCCACCGTATCCAGGAAGAGCTTTTCTATCCTTCGAATGAAGACAAAATGGCGCTGCTTCAAACACTAATTGAAGAAGAGTGGCCAGATCGCGCTATCATTTTTGCCAATACCAAGCATAAGTGTGAATCGGTTTGGGGACATTTGGCTGCCGATGGACACCGTGTAGGCCTTCTTACTGGCGATGTACCGCAGAAGAAGCGTGAGAAGATTCTTGAGCAATTCACCAAAGGTGATGTCGACATCTTAGTTGCAACTGACGTTGCAGCGCGTGGCCTGCATATTCCTCAGGTAACGCACGTTTTCAACTACGACCTTCCTGACGACTGTGAAGATTATGTTCACCGTATTGGCCGTACTGGTCGCGCTGGTGCGAGCGGCCATTCGATCAGTTTTGCTTGTGAAGAGTACGCGGTTAACCTACCAGCAATCGAAGAATACATTGAGCACACAATCCCAGTTTCAGAGTACGATTCGTCGGCACTGATTCAAGATCTACCGGCTCCGATTCGTATGCGTGCACCACGCAACCAACAGCGCCGCACGAATACTGGCGGTACCCGTTCTGGTTCTGGTAACCGTAAGCCGCAGGGACGTCGTCCACGCCAACCGCGTCAATCAGCACCAAAACAATCGTAATAGGAAACTGAGTTCGTTTATGAGTCAAGCAGGATCATCACCGCTATATGCCGCCATCGACCTCGGGTCGAACAGTTTTCACATGCTCGTTGTGCGTCACATCGATGGCAGCGTTCAAACAATGGCTAAAATTAAGCGCAAAGTTCGTCTAGCAGCGGGCTTAGATGAACATAATTCTCTTAGTATGGAAGCTATGCAGCGAGGATGGGACTGCTTAAGTCTATTTGCGGAACGCTTGCAGGACATTCCTAAACAAAACATTCGCATCGTCGGTACTGCAACATTACGTACCGCGACCAATGTAGATGTGTTTTTAGAAAAGGCTAACCAAATTCTAGGCCAGCCTATCGAAGTGATTACTGGTGAAGAAGAAGCTGCCACTATCTATAAAGGTGTCGCTCACACCTCTGGCGGTAGTGGTCGTCGCCTTGTAGTCGATATCGGTGGAGCAAGTACCGAACTGATTATCGGTGAAGGTTTCGAAGCCAAAGCACTGACCAGCTTAAAAATGGGCTGCGTGACTTGGCTTGAAAACTTCTTTAAAGATCGCCAATTGAATGCTCGTAACTTTGACGCGGCAATTGAAGGAGCGAAACAGACCATTCAGCCGATTTTAGAACGTTATACAGAAATTGGTTGGGATGTGTGTGTTGGTGCATCAGGCACTGTTCAGGCATTGCAAGAGATAATGCTGGCGCAAGGCATGGACGAAGTAATCACTCACTCCAAACTCAAGCGTCTACAGAAGCAAGCCATGTTGGCCGACCATTTAGAAGAGCTCGATATTGAAGGCTTAACACTTGAGCGGGCATTAGTGTTCCCTAGTGGCCTCTCTATTTTGATTGCCGTTTTTGAATTGCTTGAAATCGATGCTATGACACTCGCTGGCGGCGCACTACGCGAAGGCTTAGTGTATGAGATGGTTGAAGAGCTTCGCCAAGAAGACATTCGTGCCCGCACTATCGCTAGCGTACAAAATCGCTATCAGCTCGATCACCAATACGGCGAACAAGTCGCTACTCTGGCACACACGCTTTTACAGCAAGCTGGGGGCGATGAGTGGATTACAGAGCCTCAGGGCAAGATATTACTCGAGACCGCCGCAAAACTGCATGAAATTGGTTTAACTATCGATTTCAAAAAAGGCGGAGAGCATAGTGCTTACTTGCTGCAGAATTTGGATCTGCCTGGTTACACGCGCGCGCAGAAGTTCTTTATTGGTGAAGTGGCTCGTCGCTATCGCGAACAGCTCACTTCTTTACCTGAGCAGCATGCATTATCAGGCTCAAGTGCCAAACGAGTATTGAGACTGTTGCGTCTTGCGGTTCTACTCAGCCATCGTCGCAATCCTGATCTAGAGCCAAATGTGACTCTAACGGTTGAAGGCGACAATCTAACGTTACACATTGATGCGCAATGGCTAGAGAAAAACCCACTGACTGCGGCTGAGTTGGAAATTGAATCCAACCGTCAGACAGACATCGGCTGGCCATTAAATATCGTAGCAAAATAAGCGAATATCACTGCCTTACAATACTAAAGCCCAGGCGTTCGCTTGGGTTTTTTTGCTTCTACTTCCCCTACAAAACGTGCTGCCCAGCAAAAATCTCAGCTTCTCCGCTCTACATCGAAAAACAGCCATGCTTTATTGATAAGCACGATTTAGCCAACCAAGATGCACCATAATGAAAACCGTTTTAATGACTGGCTTAACTGGCACCCTCGCCCCTAAAGTTGCTAATCAGTTCCACCTCCGTGGCTGGAACGTATTGGAATGGAATCACCACCAAATCCCACCAGATGATCCACAGCAAAGTGAGCAATTTTGGCAACAGCACCACATTGATGCGGTGTGCCACATGGCGATGGGGAGTGAAGCGTGGGCAGCGTGGCTTGGTGAGCACTGCAAACAGCGCAACATTCCTTATCTTTTTGTCAGTACAGCAATGGTATTTGATGCCACAAAAAATGGGCCTTATGGCATCTTTGAAGAAAGAAACACCCAAGATGAATACGGCAAATACAAAGTTCGTTGTGAAGATGCAATCTGGCAAGCAAATCCAGATGCGATGATTGCTCGAATTGGTTGGCAGCTCCATCACCAAGCAGAAGGCAATAACATGTTGGCGCATCTCGACCGCCAATATGAAGAGAACGGCGTTATTACCGCTAGCACGGCTTGGTATCCTGCGACTTCTCATATGGACGATACAGCACTCGCCTTTTTGCAGCTTATTGAGCGGAACGAAGCCGGTTTATATCACCTTGATAGCAACTTAAAAGATAAGTGGAATTTCTACGAACTCGTTTGTGCACTCAAACAGCATTACAACAAACCATGGCAAGTGCTGCCAAGCAATGACTATCACCATGACCAACGTCTAACAGATGAACGAATTGCCTTGCCGCCATTGAGTGAACGTTTCACCAAGCCAGAGCAAATCCAGCAAGCCGGCATCATAGGAATCAACTGGGGACGCACGCACATTCCCCACTATCGAAACAATGGTGTATCGGTCACAACGTTATGCGCCAACCAAATAGAACCGCTTCAGCAAGCGTGCAGTGAAGAAGCAATCCCAAAGGCAGAAACGAACATCAGCGCACTCAAACTACTTGATGTCGTGACCATCGCGACACCTGCGCATACTCATGCAGAGATCATAAAGACGTTAGGTTCAACCAAGCTTATCTGTGAAAAGCCATTGGTGGGATTGAATTCTGACATAACTCACTGGCAGCAACCGAACGCCAACCTATTGGTTAATTACGCCTTTGCTCAGCTTAATACCGCCAAGACGATAGAGAAGTGGCTCACTTCGCAAACCCAACCTTGTGTGGTCAATCTAGTCACCCAAGTTAACCTACCGGGCACCTTCACGCTCAAAGAGTGGTTTCTTGAAACTGCCAGTCACCCTATATCTTGGTTGCTGCACTGCTTTGGAGACTATTATCAATCGACACTGGTTGAGGAAAACGGCCAACTGATCGTTGATCTGCAATGTGGCGACCACCAGCTAAGGTTTGTATTTGAACTAACAGGTGAACCGGGCATCGAGCACAATCTAACGATTCAATCCAACCAGACCTTAACCAGCAAAGGCTACTACCGTGTCGGAGAAAAATGGCGTTTCGAGCCCATTCTCGTTAATGGCAACGCGATAAATGATGGAGAGTACAGCGAGTCTGATTGCTGGCAGGACGCCAATCAACGCAGTGTCGGTTTGATGTTGGCGATGTTCAATCAAAGCATCAGCTGGGATAACGGCCTGCAACTTGGCGCCTTCGATGCGCAAAAAGCCATTTTGATTGAGAAGATGCTCTGTTAGCCATTTCACCAGCGAGCTTCCTCTACGTGCCGTACCTTCGATTAAAAGGTCTCACTCGGGACCTTTTTTACTGCTCATTTTTACCTTCGTACAGCTCAGGGAGCTTTTGGACACCCATGATCTAATTGCTCCCCACGCTGTACAAAACCCTCTAAATCCCAGTAAGCAGGTACAAAAAAGCCGCTTGATTTAAGCAAGCGGCTTTCGGGGTTCCCACTGATATTAAGACTGAACGCTTGTCGTCACCTTAAAGTCAGGGTTCACCGCAGTCAGCTTCTTAATTAGGTAATTCAGTAATACGCCGTACATCGGAACGAACAAACCAAGACTGATAATTAGTTTGAAGCCGTAATCCACCAGCGCGATTTCCGTCCAATGCTCAGCCATAAATGGATCTGGGCTTTGGTAGAACGCAATGGCGAAGAAAGCGATGGTATCAAGTGCATTACCGAAAAGCGTTGAACACGTTGGTGCCACCCACCATTGCTTCATTTGACGTAGGCGGTTGAACACGTGCACATCCATGATCTGACCAAGTAGGTACGCCATGAAGCTAGCAATCGCGATACGAGCAACGAATAAGTTAAATTCCCCTAGGTGGCCAAAACCTTGGAATTGACCTTCGAAGAACACCACCGATAAGAAGTAAGACACTGCCAAAGCAGGCAACATCACTAAGAAGATGATCTTACGTGCCAACTGAGCACCGAAAATACGCACAGTTAAGTCAGTCGCTAAGAAGATAAATGGGAAAGTGAATGCACCCCAAGTGGTATGGAAACCGAAGATAGTAAACGGTAGCTGAACTAGGTAATTGCTAGATGCAATAATGACTAGGTGGAATAGAACCAGATAGATAAGGGCGTTGCGCTGCTGCGCAGGGGTAAAGTTACTCATGCGATACCTTTTTAGTTTGGTTTGGGGGTGAGGGAACCCAAATCGAGTCACTGAATAAAGTGGCTCTTACCAACAATGTAAAATGAAAAATAAACTGGCTTGGCTCTTTCTGAGCGAAGCGGTGGGCGATTATACATTAACCACTTTTCGCCGCAAGTCGTCTGTTTGACGCAAACGTTTAAGCATAAAAAAGGGTGTTTCATGTGAAACACCCTCTCTAGAAAAATTCTATTTTTAGAAGCCGCGCTGGAACAACCCTGCAAGATAATCCAACTCTTCCCTGCTCTCTTCAATCGCTAACGCTTCAAACCAAATCGCTTCGCTGTAATGCTCTGCTTTCATAAACAGTCGGCAACCTTCAAAGTCAATCAACCAAGAGTGAATGTCCGCATCCCACTGTTTTTCCACCACAGTAGCAGAAAGCAAGCCGACTAAACGCTCACCTAAAGCAGGAAAGCTATCAAGGTCAAAGCTCGGCGCGGTAATGATTAAGCGCCCTTCTTGTGCCATGTAATCCGCTAAGCCAAATTCCTTTTGCATCTTGGTTCCTTATCCGTGGTGAGTAATGTGTTCTTGAATCAAATCGAGGAATGGATCGGCGTACTTCTCTAGTTTGCGCTGACCAACACCGCTGACTGCAAGCATTTCGCCGTAAGACGTTGGCAGAATTTCCGCCATATCAATCAGAGTCGCGTCACTGAAGACCACGTATGGTGGCAAACCATCTTCATCAGCAATCGACTTACGCAGCTTACGTAACTTAGCAAACAGCTTTTTGTCGTAGTTCTTGCTGGTCAGTTTGTCCGACTTCGCCGCACGTGCTGCGGTGTCTAAACGCGGAACCGCTAACTCTAGGGTCACATCGCCACGTAGCAGCGGACGCGCTTCTTCGGTAAGTTGCAGCGTTGAGTTACGCGTGATGTTTTGGAACAGCAGCCCTTTGTGGATTAACTGACGGAAGATACTCACCCAGTAATCGTGGCTGTGGTCGCGCCCTATCGCGTAGGTAGAAATCTTATCGTGGCCGTTTTCACGTACACGAATGTTTTGCATGCCACGTAGCACTTCCACCACGTAGCCCATACCAAAGCTCTGATTCACTCGGTACACACAAGACAACGCCTTACGCGCTTCTTCCGTGGCATCAAAGTGTTTCGGTGGATCTAAGCAAATATCACAGTTGCCACATGGCTTCTCACGATACTCACCAAAGTAATTCAGTAGCACCTGACGACGACAAGTCTGCGCCTCAGCAAAGGCACTCATCGCATTCAGTTTGTGGGTTTCCACTTGCTTCTGTGGACCGTCGTCTTTTTCATCCAACATACGACGCAGCCAACTGATGTCCGCAGGGTCATACAACATCATCGCTTCGGCAGGCAGACCATCACGCCCTGCACGACCGGTTTCCTGATAGTAGGACTCGATATTGCGCGGGATATCAAAGTGAACCACAAAGCGCACGTTTGGTTTGTTGATGCCCATACCGAATGCCACTGTCGCCACCACGATCTGGATATCATCGCGTTGGAAAGCTTCTTGAACGTAAGCGCGCTCATCAGCATCCATACCTGCGTGATAACCAGCAGCACGAATGTGGTTGTTGCACAGCTTCTCAGTCACCATCTCAACTTTCTTACGGCTACCACAATAGATGATGCCGCAATTACCCTTTTGGGTTTCAAGATAACGAACGATTTGCGAAACCGGCTTGTGCTTCTCCACTAAGTTGTAGCGAATGTTGGGACGATCGAAGCTGCCTAGATAAACCTCTGGATTATTCAGTTGCAGGCGCTCAAGAATATCTCGGCGCGTTGCGTCATCCGCCGTCGCCGTCAGCGCCATAAATGGCACATGGGAAAACTGCTGCTTAAGTTGACCAAGCGCGGCGTATTCTGGACGGAAATCGTGTCCCCACTGGGAAATACAGTGCGCTTCATCGACAGCAATCATCGATAGCGGCAAGTTTTCCAAGCGCTCAATGAAATCACGCATCAATACGCGTTCTGGCGAGACGTACACCAACTTAAGATGACCAGTGTGCATGCGGTTATACACGCTGAGCAGTTCTTCACGAGGCATGGTCGAGTTAATGCATTCAGCCGCTACACCGTTGGCTTTAAGCTGGTCCACTTGGTCTTTCATCAGCGAAATAAGCGGAGAAATCACCAAAGTAATGCCAGAGCGAACCAAAGCAGGGATTTGATAACACAGCGACTTACCGCCACCAGTAGGCAGGATAACTAAGCTGTCGCGACCTTCTATCGCAGCGTCAATCACCAACTGCTGACCATCACGGAACTCTTGGTAACCAAACACATCCTCCAACACACGTTGAGGCGTTACAGGCGAATCAGATTGTTCGGCTAACAAGGTCGAGGTCATGAAAAGTCTCAGATTGGGTCTTAAAAAAGAGGTGCTTATGCATACCACTGGCACACAAAGTGAGGGCACATTGTAATGGGGTTTCATGGTGAATAAAACCGCAAATTGTTAGGTGTTTCGCATCACGACTCGTATACTGATTTTCTGCTCTATAAAACACAATTAGGTGACACTTCATGACACCAGAAGACGAACAACAACGCGCGCGGCAAGGTATCTTGCTAGCGATTGGTGCGTATACCATGTGGGGCATTGCGCCGATGTACTTTAAGTCCATCGCACAAGTATCTCCTTTGGAAATTTTAAGCCACCGAGTGATATGGTCTTTCTTTTTGCTTGCTGCACTCCTCCATTTTGGCCGTCACTGGCGCTCGGCTTACCACATCGCGAAAGACAAAAAGAAAATCGCTTACCTGATCGCAAGTTCCATGTTAATTGGCGGCAATTGGTTGATTTTCATTTGGGCGGTAAACTCGAATCATATGCTCGACGCCAGCTTAGGTTATTACATTAACCCACTGATCAACGTCTTACTCGGGATGGTCTTCCTTGGTGAGCGACTGCGTAAATTACAGTGGTTCGCGGTTGTATTGGCAGGTTGTGGCGTACTCGTTCAACTGATTGTATTTGGCTCCGTACCTGTTGTTGCGATGGCGTTAGCAATGAGCTTCGGCTTTTATGGCTTATTAAGAAAGAAAGTCAGTGTCGATGCAAAAACTGGCTTGTTTATCGAGACATTACTTCTACTGCCAGTGGCCGCTGTTTATTTGCTTTTTATTGCCGATACACCAACCTCAAATATGCTTACGAATCCACTTACGTTAAATAGTTTGTTGATCGCGGCTGGGGTTATAACAACCCTGCCACTGCTGTGCTTTACGGGTGCAGCAACAAGACTCAAATTATCGACTTTGGGCTTTTTCCAATATATAGGCCCAAGCTTAATGTTTTTACTTGCAGTATTGATGTATGGCGAACCCTTTACCATGGATAAAGCGATCACTTTCGTCTTTATTTGGGGAGCACTAGTCGTGTTTAGCTTTGATGGATTACGTAATAACCGTCGCTCACGCCGAATCGTTCAGCCACAGTGATCGTTTTTTACAAGACAAGTTAGAAATTGCCAGATAAGCTTGGTCATAATGTGACCAAGCTTTTTTTTGTTTAATGGAACATATTCAGTACTACGCAACCGACCATGACAACTTGAGTCTAATAGAGGCGAAATACCAGAAATTTGCTTTTCAAAGGCATTACCATCTGGATTTTCATCTCGGCCTGATCACGCATGGTGCGCAGAAGTTCCAATATCAAGGTAACAACCACCAAGTTGGTCACGGGCAAATTGTGATTATGCCGCCGGATGAGCTGCACGACGGGCAATCTAAGCTCGAGAGTGGCTACGAAGTGAATGTGTTTGCGATCGAACCTCACCTATTGAGCGATCTAGCCGATCTTAAGAAAAACGGTCAAATAATACACTTCAACGAACTGATCATCTCGGATCCCCAGATATTTTCACAACTTAGTAACTTACACGGGCTACTTCGTCGTGAAAACCTCAGCCAACTCACTAAAGACTGCCTTCCTTTTGAAGGATTTAACCAGCTTTTTGATCGCTACGGATCGCTTGAGCGACAAAAAGTGGTGCCGTTAGGAAATCAATCACTTGGAACGTTAAAAGATTATCTAATGGCGAACCTCGACCAAGCGGTGCGTTTGGATTCGCTATCAGAACTGTGCCAACTGAGCCCAACTCAGTTCCAGCGCCACTTTAAAGCGCAAACTGGCATGACGCCTTATGCATGGTTCGCACGCCTGCGCCTCGAACAAGGCATGAAGTTACTGCAAGCTGGTCAATGTAGTACCGACGTCGCCCATCAAATCGGTTTCTACGATCAAGCGCATTTCAGCAAAGCGTTTAAGCAGACCTACGGCGTTTCCCCTTCTCAAGTGACTCGTTAATTTCATTTACCGAGAAAGCTGTCAGTTTTTTACAAGCGCCACAGGTGACTTACCACGACAATAGCCGCATTGGTTAAATTTGAGATGTGTTATGAATGAATCCACCATATTGCTGACACTCGCCAGCATTCACTTTATTGCCCTAATGAGTCCAGGTCCGGACTTTGCGCTGGTCGTACAAAATGCGACGCGTCATGGTCGTCAAACTGGCTTGTACATTGCGTTGGGATTGTCCGTCGGTATTTTGCTGCACTCTTTGTTCAGCCTGACAGGTGTGAGTTTTGTCGTCCACCAGCACCCAGTGCTGTATTCCGTGGTACAACTGCTCGGTGGTAGTTACCTGCTCTACTTAGGAATTGGCGCATTGCGTGCCGTGATCTCGATGATCCAAAACCCACTGACGGATCAACCTAAGAAGCAAAATAACCTAGTGATCAGCAATAAGCGTCAAGCGTTTGCTAAAGGGTTTGCGACCAACATTCTTAACCCAAAAGCCCTGGTGTTCTTTGTCAGTTTGATGTCGAGTTTAGTCCCAGCAGGTATGTCGATTACTGGCAAAGGTATTGCACTGGTCATCCTGTTTGGCTTGTCGCTATTCTGGTTCTCTAGCCTTGCATGGATGCTGTCGACACAGCGCTTACAGCGTAAATTGCAACAAGCGGGTATCTACATCGACGGTCTATGCGGCGTGGTATTTACTCTAGTGGGCGGCAGTATTCTATACCAAACTATCAATACTTTTATCGGATAAAGTACTGATTTAAAAGCGTAGCACAATCGACATTTCTAAGATTGCTGACTCGACGTGACTCTCCATAACTGCCAAGCTCAAAGCACAAAACTGGCAACATGGAGAGTCATCATGCATTGGACGTTCAACCGACTCGTGACCACGGGTCTTTTTCTTACTTCCCCACTAATCTTATCTACCTCAGTCTTTGCTAACCAAGCAGCAGATGCAGTTGCGCCGGAGCACAGCACTGGCTTCGAGCAAAAACAATTGATCAAAGCGAAAGATTATATGGTTACCGCAGCCAACCCACTTGCCACCCAAGCTGGGGCAGACGTTCTTGCACAAGGTGGTAATGCTATTGATGCTATGGTTGCCGTGCAGCTGATGCTGGGCTTAGTAGAACCCCAATCTTCAGGCATTGGTGGTGGCGCCTTCTTAGTGTATTGGGACAGTGAGAAACAAAAACTGACTACGTATGATGGACGCGAAACCGCACCGCTCGCCGCAACGCCGAAACTCTTCCTAGATGACAAAGGACAACCACTGCAATTTTACGATGCGGTTGTCGGTGGGCGTTCCGTTGCCACTCCTGGTACAGTGAAACTGCTGTGGGACACGCACCAGAAATACGGCAAGTTGGAATGGAAGAAGATAATCCAACCCGTGATTACCTTGGCTGAGCAAGGTTTCGAAGTCAGTCCTCGCCTCGCGAGTCTGATTGAAAAAGATGCCAAGCGCCTATCTCGCTTCCCTGCGACTAAGGCTTACTTCTTCAATCCAGATGGCTCACCAAAAGCCGAAGGCACGTTGTTGAAGAACCCTGAATACGCGAAAACTCTGACGGCAATTGCAGAGCAAGGGGCAAAAGCTTTCTATCAAGGCGATATCGCCACAGACATCATCAAGACAGTACAAAATGCGCCGGGCAACCCTGGCGTATTGGCACAACCTGACTTTGATGCGTTCCAAATCAAGCAACGTGAACCGGTTTGTGCGGCTTACCAAAGCTATGACATCTGCGGCATGGGACCACCTAGCTCTGGCGCATTGACGGTTGGACAGATTCTCGCGATCACCGAGCAATACGATCTTAAAGGTTGGGGAGCCGAAAGCGCGAAATCATGGCAAGTGATCGCCGATGCATCGCGCCTTGCGTTCGCGGATCGTGGTAAATACATGGCTGACCAAGATTATGTGCCAATGCCAACCGAAGGCTTGCTTGATAAAGATTATCTCAAACAACGTGCTGAGCTCATTCAAGTCGGTAAAGCCTTGAGTAAGGCTGAAGCCGGTAATCCTCCTTGGTCGCACGCCATGAACTTAAGCATGGACCAATCGATCGAGCTGCCTTCCACCAGCCATTTCAATATCGTCGATAAGCAAGGCAATGTGGTTTCAATGACAACAACCATCGAGAACGCCTTTGGCTCACGCTTGATGGTACGCGGCTTCTTGCTCAATAACGAACTGACCGATTTCTCTTTCCGCACGCATCAAGATGGTGTGCCAATCGCGAACCGCTTAGAACCGGGAAAACGCCCACGTTCATCCATGGCACCAACCATTATGATGAAGGATGACAAACCTTACATGGCAATTGGCTCACCGGGTGGCAGCCGCATTATTGGTTACGTCGCACAAGCCATTATCGCCCACACGCAATGGGATATGGACATCCAAAGCGCGATTAATCAGCCACGATTGCTGAACCGTTTTGGCACCTTAGATATTGAGCAAGGTACCGCCGCAGAGGGCTTACAGCCTGCTCTGGAGAAGATGGGCTTTAAAACCGATGTTCGGGATTTGAACTCTGGTCTGCATGCGATACGAATAACAAAAGACGGTCTTGAAGGCGCTGCGGATCCAAGACGTGAAGGTGCCGCTATCGGGCAGTAAGAGTCTTTCGCTCGACCCCTTGTGCGAGATCTCTCACAAAGGGTTGAGCAAACCTCTCTTTTTTAATGGTAAAACCGTACAGAAAAGAGAATAAGCCATTGAATTTAATACTCATGTATCTTTTTTGAACGCTAAGAGAGTTAAAAAATGTGAAATTAGCCCGTTGTTGGAAATCGTTAAACACGTAATATTAAACCTGTCGGAAGGATGCTGACACGGAACAGGAAACACCACGGACTTGGTGAACTTCAGGAAGAAGAAACGGTTATTCAGGATGAATAGTCGGGCATGGATTGCAAAATTGGACATTGAACGGAATCAATAGTGACTAGGATGGTTGCTACTAAGGACGGGAAATGGACACCTCTGGACGAGGCAAGGATTTGAACATCAGGATGATGTCAGGGACACCGCTCAGGGAACAAGTGATGAGAGCTAACGAGGATAGTTAGCAGACCAGGATAAGGTCATTAAGGACACCGCTAGGAAGGCGACGTAAGGATTAAGCTGACGGATTCAGCACACTATCATGGATTAGATGCATGGAGCACTCTTAGTAGCCGGATTGCTGCGAGTAAGACTATAACCCCGATGGGCGCAAGCCCTCGGGGTTTTTCTTTGCCTAAAGTTTTTCTTAGCAGCTCTTCTGAAAGCAGACATTCACCCACAACGCCCACCTTTCACTTCAAACGGTATAGTTAAATCGCGCTTTCGAAATCCATTTATCATTCCATTTTTTCCTACGTTAGCGACACCAAAACTGCACAAACAAAAAGAGCCGCCGAAGCAGCTCTTAAGTTGATGAGTTTTGGTCAAGCCTTACAGTTTCTCTAGTCGTGCGTAAGCAGTTACCAACCATTTGATGCCTTCACCGTTAAAGGCAATCTGTACACGGCTTTGTGGACCACTGCCTTCGAAGTTGATGATGGTGCCTTCACCAAACTTTGGATGCATCACACGAGAACCTAGCGTAAAGCCGGTTTCATTAAAGCTCTCTTTCACAACAGTTTGGCTAAATCGACCACTGCTTGAAGGACGGCTAACTTGCGCCTTCATTCGTACTTCATCTAAACAAGTTTCTGGCAGTTCACGGATAAAGCGAGACGGTTTATGGTATTTATCCTGACCGTACAAACGACGCATTTCAGCATAAGTGATGTACAGTTTCTGCATTGCACGGGTCATGCCTACGTAACACAGACGGCGTTCTTCTTCCAAACGCCCCGCTTCTTCTGCCGACATTTGGCTTGGGAACATACCTTCTTCCACACCGACCATAAACACTAATGGGAACTCTAGACCTTTCGCACTGTGCAATGTCATGAGCTGAACCGCATCTTCAAACTCGTCCGCTTGTCCTTCGCCCGCTTCTAGTGCTGCGTGGGTTAGGAATGCCGTCAGCAGTGACATGTCTTCGGCTTCTTCTGGTTTCTCGAATTGGCGAGTTGCGGTCACCAATTCCTCCAAGTTCTCAATACGTGCCTTAGACTTTTCACCCTTCTCTTGCTCGTACATCGCGAACAAGCCCGAGTATTTAATCACATGGTCAGTTTGGTGATGCAGCGGCATCTCTAAGGTGTCGTCTTCTAGCGCGGTGACAAGCTCGATAAAACGGCTCAGAGCACCAGCAGCGCGACCAGCAAGCACCTTCTCGTCCAACATTGCCACACTCGCTTCCCACATAGTGCAACCACGGTCACGAGCCGCAAAACGGATGGTTTCAAGCGTCTTATCACCCAAACCACGCGTTGGCGTATTCACCACACGTTCAAACGCCGCATCATCGTTACGGTTGGCAATCAGACGCATGTAGCTCAAGGCATCTTTGATTTCCTGACGTTCGAAGAATCGCATGCCGCCGTAGATACGGTAAGGCAGACCGGCTTGAATTAACGCTTCTTCCAGAACACGCGACTGGGCGTTGTTACGGTAAAGCATCGCAGCGTCATTCAGAGCACCGCCCTTGTCTTGCCACTCTTTGATTTTGTTCACCGCAAAACGGGCTTCATCTAATTCGTTGTAAGCGCTGTAAACCGAGATAGGCTCACCGACCACGCCATCCGTCCACAACTCTTTACCCATACGCTCGGTGTTATTCGCAATCAGGGTGTTAGATGCTTCCAGAATGGTCTTAGTGGAACGGTAGTTTTGCTCAAGACGAATGGTATTCACGCTTGGGAATTCGAACGTAAACTTCTCAATGTTCTCGACTTTTGCACCACGCCAACCATAAATCGACTGGTCGTCATCACCTACGATCATCACGTGACACTCAGGACCCGCCATCATACGTAGCCAAGCATATTGAATGTTGTTGGTATCTTGGAACTCATCCACCAAGATATGCTTAAAGCGTGCTTGGTAGTGTTCACGGACGAACTTGTTATCACGCAGTAGCTCATGTGCGCGCAGCAAGATTTCCGCAAAATCGACTAAACCAGCACGATCACACGCTTCTTGGTAAGCGGTGTACAACTGTAGATATGTCTTGGTTACTGGATCATGGTACGCATCAATGTGTGACGGGCGCAGACCTTCGTCTTTCTTACCGTTAATCCACCATGCCACTTGGCGTGCCGGCCACTGCTTCTCATCGAGGTTTTGCGCTTTGATCAAACGCTTTAGCAGACGCTGTTGGTCGTCACTGTCGATGATTTGGAAATCTTCCGGTAGCTTGGCATCAAGATAGTGTGCACGCAGAATACGGTGACAAATGCCGTGGAAAGTACCATTCCACATACCGCCTGCACTGCCCATCATTAGCTCTTCGATACGTCCACGCATCTCTGCCGCCGCCTTATTGGTAAAGGTTACCGACATGATTGAAAACGGAGAAGCTTGCTCGACCGACATCAGCCAAGCGATACGGTGAACAAGAACGCGTGTCTTACCACTTCCTGCGCCAGCAAGAACGAGCAAGTTTTCTAGAGGTGCTGCAACGGCTTCACGTTGTTTATCGTTCAAACCGTCGAGTAATAGAGATGGATCCATCATGATGAGAGCTACTGGTTATTTATACATAAAAACCGATTATAACCTAAACAACCGGGTGCTGTTTAGACAAAACTTGATAAAAAAATTGATGTTTTTTTGCCCAACACATCAATTAGTTATACCTATTTGACCCTGCAAACCCATTTACTTCAGAAATTTTTCTGAAAGTTTTTTAGCCAGTTTCCTATCTTTTAAGTTAAGCAAGTTGATAACAAAAACGCCAAAACAGGCGATTCATCTTGCCAACTTAAAGTAAAGGAAATCATTCAGAGGAATTTATTATGAAAAAGTCGAATCTAGCTGTTACTGCTGCTGTTACTGGTCTTCTAGCTCTTGGTGGCACAATGCTAACTGCAGCTCCAGCTGTCGCTGCTGAAAAAGAAAAGTGCTATGGCGTTTCTAAAGCAGGTAAAAACGACTGTGCAACAAAAAGCAGCTCATGCGCTGGTACTTCTAAAGAAGATAACCAAAAAGACGCATTCGTAGTCGTACCAAAAGGTCTTTGTGACAAGCTCGCTGGCGGTAGCACTTCTTCTTCATAATCTTTTATCGCTAGCTATTGTGAGGATGCGTTGACGCTCAACCAACGCAAAGCCAAGACGCATCCTTCTCTTCCCGCACGATTTGAAAAGGAGTTTCACGTGAAACACCACACCTTCCACGACCTTGTCGGAGTTGGATTAAGAACCCCTCACCTCGATTACTTTAGCCAAAACCAACCCGAGTTGTCTTGGTTAGAAATCCACAGTGAAAACTATTTCCAACCCAATGCAGCAGAGCGTCATCAACTACAAACGCTTCGCGAGCAATATCAAATTAGCTGCCACGGTATTGGTTTGTCGTTAGGTTCGGTGGAACGTGTTAGTCAAAAGCATCTTGCGCAACTTAAAGCACTGATTGGCTCAATCGACCCAATCCTTGTTTCTGACCATTTAAGTTGGAGTGAAAACGGCGGTCACTACTTTAATGACCTGCTTCCACTTCCGTATACGGAAGAAGCGCTAAACGTGTTCACTCGTAACGTGAATGAAGTGCAGGAATATTTGCAACGCGAGATCTTGATAGAGAACCCATCTAGTTATGTGAAGTTTCAACATTCGACCATCAGCGAATGGGAGTTTCTTACCGAAGTGCAAAAGCGCACTGACTGTCGTTTATTGCTCGATTTAAACAATGTTTATGTTTCGGCGTTCAACCACGGTTTTGATTGCGACACATACCTAGATGCGATTCCAGCCGACAAAGTGGATGAGATTCACTTGGCAGGTTTTACCATTAAACAACTCGACAAAGGTGAGATATGGATTGATACCCATAGCCGCCCAGTTAGCGATGAAGTTTGGCAGTTGTTTTCACAGTGGACAAAAAAACACGGTCCACGTCATACGTTGATTGAATGGGATTTGGATATCCCCGCGCCAGAAGTCTTATTAGGAGAAGCACAGAAAGCATCGCAACTACTGTTGCAAGGCACACTTCCAAGTGAACAAAGCGAACCAAGGAAGGCATCATGAATCTAGCCACCTTACAAAGCCAGTTTGCTAAAGCCCTACACTATCAAGCACTCGGCGAAGATTGCGATATTGCCAGTGATACGTTTACCGCTGATGAACGCATGCAGATTTACCGCAATAACTTTATCGTCAGCTTAAGCGAGGTGTTATCCGCGACCTACCCGATGGTTGAAGCGCTGCTTGGTGAAGAATGCTTTGAACAGATAGCTCGCCAGCATGTTCTTTCTTACCCATTAAAAGAAGGAAATGTGGTGCATTATGGCGAAGGCTTTCAAGACACCATCATGCAGTTTAGTCAGGTGATCGCACAAGCACCTTACAGCCCTGAAGTCGCACGCTTCGAGTGGCATATCGACCTAGCTCGTCAAGTACAGTATGAACAATCCAATGCAGCGGAATTAAAACCGCTTGCGTTACTTGGCGAAGTGAGTGAAGAGCAACAACCCGCTTTAGTCTTACACCTTAAAAAGGGCTGCCGCAGCTTTGACTCCAACTACGCAGTATTCGATCTATTTAGCGCGATTCAAACTGGGCAATTCGAACAACTTAATATCAACCAATTACAGCAAGGTGTCATCTCGATTCAAGCCAATGGAGAAGCCTTGTGTCACGCACTCGATGCCGATGTGTTCCAACTGCTGCAATGTTTAGAGCAGAAGCAGAGTTTGAGCGAAATACCTGAAGTTTTACTCGCTCATCTCAATCGCATCATGGCACTCGATATTGTTGACGGCTTTACATTGCAATCAATCTAAGGAGCACTCTATGACGGATACGGTTAAAAACTTAGTGAATCGGTACGATGATTTAATCAGTACCTTACAAGCAGGCTTTGTCCCTTTACTACTTCTCTTTTGTCGCTTTTGGGTTGCTTGGGTGTTCTTCAATTCAGGACTAATCAAAATCTCGTCTTGGGATAGCACGTTGTACTTATTTGAGCTGGAATACCAAGTGCCAATACTGCCATGGGAATTGGCGGCTTATTTAGGTACGGCTGCGGAGTTGGTTCTACCGGTGTTCTTGGCACTAGGACTGATTACCCGCCCGATGGCAGCAATTCTGTTTGTGTTCAACATCATCGCAGTGATCTCTTACCCACTGTTGTGGGAGGAAGGTTTTTATGACCACCAACTTTGGGGATTGATGATTCTTATCGTAATCGTATGGGGGCCAGGACCGCTGTCTTTGGACCACATCCTGAAAAAGAAAATGACGAGCTAAAAAAATCCCCGCATCATGCGGGGATTTTTTATTATTTATTCAAGTAAGCCAGTAGCTCTTCTGCTGAGATACCTTGCTGAGCGAGGTCTTTTGCCATCTGCTCGACTTGTTCATCTTTGCGTGACTCAATCACTTGCTGAAATTGGTACACGATATCACGCAAAATTGGCAGAGGTACTTGTTTAGCCGCACTACGAATACGCTCGGAGCTTTGATTACCCAGCTCATTAAGCAACTTGCCAAACATCACCTTTTCTGGTGAATCTTCCATTTGCTCTAGAATACGAGCCATTTCATACGTGGTTAACGACATTACTTTTTGAGTTCCGTTATGGTGTCAGGAAAAGTCTGAGTGACAAATATACACGCCTTACTTACATTGGAAAATACTAAATTACACTGATTTACGCTTTCGCAAAGCTCGAGTGCCAGTTCTTCCCTGCTTTTGTAAACAGAACGACCAACGCAGGTAATAGGACCCACATATGAATTGCGATCAAGGTTTGTGGATCCAGAGATAAGCGTTGCAGTGTACCCACCAACAAACCAGAGCCACTCATTTGGAACAATCCAAGCAGTGCAGCTGCCGTGCCCGCCTTATCACCAAACGGTTCTAACGCTTTCCCTGCCGCTGCACCCAGAATGAATGCAAAACCTACAGAAGACATGAAGATAGGTAACATGAAAGAAAGCGCGGTATTCTGACCATTCATCACTAGCATGATCACACCTGCGAGACCCAGAGTTGAGATCCCGGTGACCAAGGTGTTGTGAGTTCCAACGCGCTCCATAAACTTAGGCGCCAGCATACATGCCGCAATGTTTATCACCGCATTTACACCAAACCAGAAAGTGAATTCATTCATCGACAGCCCCATCCCCGTCATCAATACCGACGGTGCTGAGGTAACGTAAGCAAGAATAACCGCCATCGCCATCAAGCATAATGACGCATGGAAAACAAAAGATGGTGTGCTAAGCACTGCCCAATACCGACTAAGCTTAAACACGGCTTGCTTTTCTGTTGACGGGTTAGTCTCTTTCATCATGAAAAACATCAATGATCCAGACACCACAGCAAAACCCGCCATAAAGCTAAAGTTAGCACGCCAGTCAAATTGCTGAGTTAACCAGCTACCTAGAATTGGAGCTAAAGCCGGAATGAAACAAATCGCACCGTTAAGGTAGCTGATCATTTTGCCGCTTTTTTCCGGGCCAAAGATATCGCGAACTGTTGCAAAGGCTGCTACCGATGTCGCACACGCACCTAAGCCTTGTAGCAGTCGGGAAACCAACATCCACTCAATATTTTGAGCACTCCACGCCAATAAAGCGCTCATCGCGTAAATGGTGATACCGCCCAATGCAACAGTTCGACGTCCGAGTTTATCTGCTAGGGGACCTGCGAATAGCTGACCAACACCCATAGCAAATAAGAACCAAGTGATCGTGTCTTGTGCTAGCGCATTATCGACCTGAAAAGTGGAAGCAATAAGAGGTAAAGCAGGTAGATAAATATCAATCGCTAAAGGACTAAAAAGAACCAAAAGGGTCAATAACGCCATCTGTTTTTTACTATTAGAAAACTGGCTAGACACACAACACTCCGAATTGGATAAAGAACTTTGGGTAAAGCTTAATCATCTGATGATATGAATGGAAATGATGTATAATCATGAGCATTATTCCTCAGAGGAAATTCACTGTGAACGTCGAAAAACTGGCTCGTATCGATTTAAATCTATTGGTCTGCTTTAAAGTGCTGATTGAAGAGTTAAACGTTACTCGTGCGGCCCACCGATTGTGCTTAAGCCAATCCGCCGTAAGTAAATCACTGGCTAAACTGCGCATTCAATTTGATGACCCGCTTTTCACTCGAAACTCACATGGATTAACACCTACGCCGCGCGCATTGTTTCTTAAACCGAAACTGGATCTGTTGATAAATCAGTTAGAAGTGCTGACTCAACCCGAAGAGTTTTCTCCGCAAAGCAGTGAATACCGTTTTCAAATAGCAGCGGTAGAGAGTGTCTACCCTCTCATTCTGCCCCATTTCTTACCGGCGATTTTTCAACAAGCACCTGGCGTGACAATTAGCACACACCCGTGGTCGGATAATACATTTAAAATGCTTCAACGCGGCGAACTGGATTTAGGCTTAACTGGAAAAGATATCGATATAAACGATGCCAAGCTGACTCTTCAACCACCCGATGACATTTGCGAGTTGGAAATTTATCGTGATTACCAAATGTGCATCATTCGCAAAAACCACCCTGCGCTAAAACAACCTTGGAATCTGGAAGCCTATCTCGCCCTACGCCATGTACAAGTACGTTGTGATGGCAACGACCGTTGGTTGCTAGATTATCGCCTTGCAGATATTGGCGCCGACCGCGATATTGCCGTCACCGTGCCCGACTTTAACAGTGCCGCAAGTTTATGTTCATACACCGACTTTATCTTTACTGCGCCAAGTCATTTTGTGCAACTTGCGGCCAAACAGCTTGATTTGGTCGTGCTGCCACTACCGTTAGAATTCCCACCTATGGCTTACACTTTATTCTGGCACCGAGATAGAGAAAACGACCCTGCATTAGGCTGGCTACGTACGATGATCACACAAAAAACCGATCACCTTAGATAAAAACACCGCGCTCAATTTGCGCTTAGCGGCTAAAATGAGTAGCTTAACTGTCGTAGTCCTTTTTGGCTCATCTATGGCCTAGTTGTACTCCGACTCTATTGAAGTGATTGCGAACCTCAATGGAATCGTAAACTGCATGAAGCAGATGGAAACAGCTCCCACACCTGAGCATGAAGGAGCGGTAATTTGAAGGAATAACACAGATGCACAACGATACCCAAAGCCGCGTGAATGCAATTCGCGAATGGCTAGCACAACATAATATTGATGCCCTACTTGTCCCACATGAAGACGAGTACTTGGGCGAATACGTACCAGCGCACAACGAGCGTTTACATTGGCTAACTGGCTTTACTGGTTCTGCTGGTGCTGCGGTAATCACCAAAGACAAAGCCGCTATCTTTGTTGATGGTCGCTACACAGTACAAGTAACAAAGCAGGTTCCTGCTGATCTATTCGAATACCGTCACTTGATTGAAGAGCCTGCACTAGATTGGATTAAAGACCATCTTGCAAATGGCGCGTCTGTGGCAATCGACCCTCGCATGCACAACTCTGCTTGGCTAGACATGGCACAAGCAAAACTTGCAGGTACCCTTGAGCTTAAGATTCTCGATAGCAACCCAATTGATGAACTGTGGCACGACCGCCCTGCTCCTGTGGTTTCTGATGTTCGCCTAATGGCAACAGAAACAGTTGGACAATCAAGTGAAAGCAAACGCCAAGAAATCGCAGAGCTCGTGAAAAAAGCCGGTGCAGACAGCGCAGTGATCACAGCACTTGATTCTATCTGTTGGTTGCTCAACGTTCGTGGTCTAGATGTCTCACGTCTACCAGTTCTGCTTTCTCACGCGATTCTGCACTCAGACTCAAGCGTGGAATACTTCCTAGATCCTGCTCGCCTACCTGCTGAGTTTGACGCTCATGTTGGTGCCGGCGTGACGGTTCATCACCCAGAAGCATTGCAAGCACGACTAGAAAACCTAACTGGCAAGAATGTACTGGTTGACCCTGCAACAAGTAACGCATGGTTTAAATTGGTTCTACAAAATGCTGGCGCATCTGTGGTGAGTAAAGCTGATCCATGCCTAATGCCAAAAGCGGCGAAGAACGCCGTTGAAATCGCAGGTATGAAAGCATGTCATATCCGTGATGGCGTGGCGATGAGCAAGTTTCTATCTTGGTTAGATGCTGAAGTCGTTGCTGGTAACCTGCATGATGAAGCGACGCTGGCAGACAAACTGGAAGCGTTCCGTAGCGAAGACCCGACACTTATGGATCTTAGCTTCGATACTATCTCGGCAGCAGGTGGCAACGCGGCGATGTGTCACTACAACCACGAGAACCAACCTGAACCTGGCAAGCTAGAACTGAACACGCTTTACCTAGTGGATTCAGGCGGTCAGTACCTAGATGGCACGACAGACATCACGCGTACAATTGCGATTGGTCAGCCTTCACAAGAGATGATTAAACAATTCACTCTCGCGCTAAAAGGTCACATCGGTGTTGCACGTGCACGTTTCCCGAAAGGCACACGTGGTTACCAAATCGATACGCTAGCTCGTCAGCACCTGTGGGCGGAGGGCTACGATTACGATCACGGTACTGGTCACGGTGTCGGTCACTTCCTAAGTGTTCATGAAGGTCCGGCGAGCATTTCGAAGAAGCAAATCGACGTGCCTCTAACAGAAGGTATGGTGCTATCCAACGAGCCAGGTTACTACCGTGCGGATGCGTTTGGTATCCGTATCGAGAACCTAGAGCTTGTTGTTGAAACCCCAACTAACGGTGACTTCCCTGTTCTATCATTTGAGTCGCTAACACGCTGTCCAATCGACAAGCGCAATATCAACGTTGATATGCTAACTCGTCCAGAGCTTGCTTGGTTGAATGATTACCATCAGAAGGTATGGGATGAGATCAGCCCACTTGTTGAGGGTGATGTGAAAGAGTGGCTTCGTCAAGCAACGCTACCAGTAGCACACAGCTAGAAGCTAGAAGCTAGAAGCTAGAAGCTAGAAAAAAGTAGAGGGTTGATGTTTTGCATCAACCCTCTTTTTTTGCCTATGTTTCACGTGAAACATAACGATGACCAGTGGCTTTCTTTGCTACTTAACCAGAATACGCCGAGTGCCAATCTCGCCATACAGGGTCAAACCCTTTGGCTCGAATCATATCTTCCACAGAACCCGCACTTCGCTCATCACTGATCTCAAACTGCTCGAGTTCAACATCATCCATCGCATATCCACCCGGCTGAGTTTTAGATGCAGCAGACATACTGGTGATGCCTAACGGTAATGCATTGTCTCTGAACTTTGGTGATTCACGAGTCGATAATGACAACTCCACTTCTGGATTCAACAAGCGATAAGCGCAAATCAACTGCACAAGCTGCTTATCCGTCATGACTGATTTTGGTTGGAGCGCGCCCTCACAAGGACGCAAACGTGGGAAAGAAATCGAGTAACGAGTCTGCCAATACGTGCGCTCAAGATAGTCCAAGTGCGCTGCCACATAAAAACAGTCGGTACGCCACTCTTCCAACCCAATCAATGCGCCAATACCGATCTTATCGATGCCCGCTTTTGCAAGACGATCGGGTGTATCCAATCGGTATTCAAAATCCATCTTATTGCCACGCAAATGGTGCTCGGCATACGTCGAAGGATGATACGTTTCTTGATAGACCATCACCGCATCCAAACCCAATGTCTTGAGCTCAGCGTATTCGTCTTGACCAAGTGGCTGTACTTCCATTGCTAAATAGTTAAAACGTTGCTTAATCATCGGCACCATTTCGCGGAAGTATTTCATGCCCACTTTGGTTTCGTGTTCGCCAGTCACCAGCAATACGCTATCGAACTTCATGCGTTTAATGGCTTCTACTTCTGCAACCACTTCGTCCCGATTCAAGGTACGACGTTTGATTCTGTTCTCCATCGAGAAGCCACAATAAGTACAAGCATTGGCGCACAAGTTAGAAAGGTACAATGGAATATAAAGCGACATGGTATTGCCAAAACGCTTGCGAGTTGCCGAGTATGACAACTGCGCCATTTGCTCTAAGTACGCTTCAGCCGCTGGTGAAATTAGCGCTTTAAAGTCTTCCAAATCACGCTTGGGTTTATTCAATGCTCGCTCGACGTCTTTTGCCGTTTTCGCATAGATCGACATCGAAATGTCATCCCAATTAAGCTGCTTAAATTGTTCAACGAAGCTCATGTTTTCCTCGCTTATTAGCTAAATCAATCTAGGGCTAAAGCTCATCTAGGAATGACGTCAGTGGACTCGACGCAACCGCATGAGAAACCTTACCAGCAAGTCCGGCTTCATAAGCCATACGCCCCGACTCTACCGCCAACTTAAATGCCTTCGCCATCGCAACAGGATCGCTCGAAGCTGCAATCGCAGTATTAACGAGAACGGCATCCGCGCCCATTTCCATCGCACGCGCGGCATGTGAAGGAGCACCAATACCCGCATCAACAATGACAGGAACATTGGCTTGGTCGATGATGATCTCTAGGAAATCGTGAGAAACTATCCCTTTGTTGGAACCAATCGGCGCACCTAATGGCATGACCGCAGCACAGCCTACTTCTTCCAATCGTTTACACAGAACCGGGTCAGCATGACAGTAAGGAAGGACAATGAAGCCCTCACGAACCAGTTGCTCAGCGGCAGCAAGTGTCTCAATGGGATCGGGCATCAAGTACTTCGGGTCTGGATGAATTTCTAGTTTTAACCAGTTAGTACCCAACGCTTCTCTCGCCAATTTTGCTGCAAACACAGCATCTTTAGCATTCTTTGCACCTGAGGTGTTCGGCAATAAGTTCACACCCGCTTGTACTAACGGCAACAAAATATCGTCTTGTTGGTCGTTCACATCCACACGCTTCAACGCCATGGTCGCAAGTTGAGAACCCGATACTTGAATCGCTTCTGCCATTAATCGGCTGTTGGCAAACTTCCCTGTTCCCGTGAACAGTCTTGATTCGAATTGTTTATCACCAATTTTAAGCATCGACTTTAACCCCCTGCGATCGCTTGAAACAAAGAGATGCTGTCTCCCTGTGAAAGAACTGTGCTAGCCCACTCACTGCGCGGCACAACATTGTTATTAATTGCAAAAACACAGCCCATTTCAGGCAGCGCAAATTGACTAATGATTTGCTGTAGATTCGACTCACTGGCAACTTGATGTGACTGGTCATTGATGACAATAGTGATCACATCTAAGTCAGCAGCGGTCATTTGTGTTGTTTGTTGTTCTGATAACGTCATTGCTTCCAACTCTCTTAATTCTGCCCATTACTCATAAGCTAAATCTGAGCACACACTTGGCACTGTTTGTCTTTACTTATCGCCATGGTTTGCCATTGCAGCTTCAATCCATCGAACAGGTGTAACTTGGCAGTCTCGACATGAAACTTTCCCGTCGCCAGTTTTTGAATTGCCGCTATCGCTTGGTAGTTGCCAAGTGTGCCCACCACCGGACCGACGACACCGCTGTCACTGCACTTTTGAGTTTGTGGTAATTCGTCGAACGGATACAAACAGCGGTAACAGGCTTTACTCTGCGCTTCTTGTTCACTTGGTGTTTGGTAATCAAAGACAGCGAATTGGCCTTGCCAACCAATTGCCGCCGCCGAGATGAGCGGCGTATTTTGCTCGAAACAAACTTGGTTAATTAGCTGGCGCGTTGGCATGTTATCGGTGCAGTCGAGCACCACATCCGCTAGCATCACCTCAAGCTGCAGCTGTGCTTTGTCCAATCGCTTATTGAGAGCACGAATTTGAACCATAGAATTAAGTTCAGTAAGTTGCTTTACAGTCGCTTCTGTTTTCGCAACTTGGAGGTCTTGTTCACGATAAATGATCTGACGCTGTAGGTTACTGCTATCAACTTCATCGTCATCAACCACAACCAATTTACCAACGCCCGCGGATGCCAAGTACAAACTCGCTGCGCTCCCTAAACCACCACAACCGATGATCAGCACATGCGATTTGTTCAAACGCTCTTGCCCAATTTCGGCAATTTCAGGCAGAGCGACTTGGCGCTGATAGCGAAGGAACTGCTTATCCGTGAGCATGTTCGCCTCTCTTGGTATCCGCTAATTCACTATTCTGATCAGTAAACGTTAGCTGTCTTTCCTTCATCAGTTGTGCGAAGAACTCGATGACGGACTGAGGTGATTCTGCCAACGTAATAGCTCGCACAACTGCCAAACTAGAAACACCTGTTTGCCAAACTTGGGCTGCATTAGATTGGTCAATACCACCAATCGCAACCGTCGGAAAGCCAAGCACATAGTCACTACCTACTTTGTCTTCTGAAGGACGGAAAGCAGCCTCTGCATTTGTATAAGGAATGCTATCAATCAACTTTTGATACAAAGCTAAGCGCACCAAACCTTGTGGTTTCGATGGCATCTGTTTAGTGGTGGTTGGGAAAATATGCCCTAGCGCGATGTAACTAGGATGAATTTGTACGATGCGCAGTAGTTCGTAATAACCATGCGTAGAAAGACCAAGACGAATGCCGGCTTTAGTTAGCTGAGCCAAATTCGATTCTTCTATGTCTTCTTGTCCCAGGTGAACGCCATAAGCGCCATGCTTGATTGCCAACTGCCAGTAGTCATTTATGAACACTTGTGCTTGATACTGACGGCCTAGCTCAATTGCTCGAATGATCTGTTGTTCTAAATCGGCTTGTTGTGGGTTCTTGATTCGCAGTTGAATAGTGTTGATGCCTAGTGGCAGTAGACGCTCAATCCAAGCAACATCATCAACGACTGGATAGAGCCCTAGACTTTGCTTAGTTAGAGTTGGAAAGCTAACGCTCTCACCTTGTGCAGACCAACCAACTTGAATACCTAGCCGGTTATCCTCTAGTACAGGTGTGGGGAAATCATCAAATTGGTCAGCCCACTGAGTAGATCTTCCCTCACCAAGGTTGTCATTCAACAGTGTTTCACGTGAAACATTCGCTTGTTGAGTTAGCATTCCTCGAGCAAGTGTTAACGCATCTTCGATAGGAAAATCGAGTACTGTCAGCGTTACTATCCAAGCAAGGTGATGTTCAGGATCGAACATTGCGTTGAATTTGGACTTAACGGAAAGCGCTCTCACTTCGTTGTTAATTGGGTGACGCCAGATATCAAGCTGAAGCACTTTCTCCTTTTCATCGGATACCTGCGTATCAGCAATGCCAATATGAATCGCTTTCGACGGTTGCTTAGCGCACGCTTCTACCGACAAAGCAGAACGGTAATAGAGCACAAATGAACTCTCATGCTCAGAGTCATAATCATCAATGAGATCAGTCGTTATGTGTGTGGTCTGTTGGCCGAGAACAAGCTGAATAGATTGAGTTGGGCTCACACCCAACTCAATGTCTTCGATGCTAAAACCCTGTTCTTTCGCCAACAACAAACATTGCTGAACTAAACCTGTCAGTTCAATCAACGATGACGGAATAAGGATTTTGCTCATTAGTCACTTACCTCGGCATGTGCTGCTGGGTGGTATAGCTCAGAACCTGACTCTCTAAATTCTTGCGATTTCTGACGCATCCCCTCAAGAGGGTCATCCAGCATTTTGATTGAGATAGCTTGGTCCGCAGCAACTTGCTCTGTGTCTTTCGCATACTCTCGAACCTCTTGCGAGATCTTCATCGAGCAGAACTTTGGCCCGCACATCGAACAGAAGTGGGCAACTTTTCCAGACTCTTGAGGCAAGGTTTCGTCATGGAAAGCGCGCGCGGTATCAGGGTCGAGTGATAAGTTGAATTGGTCTTCCCAGCGGAACTCGAAGCGAGCTTTAGAAAGCGCGTTATCACGCACTTGTGCGCCTGGGTGTCCCTTCGCTAAATCAGCGGCGTGCGCAGCAAGCTTATAAGTGATCATTCCTACTTTCACATCTTCTTTGTTTGGTAAGCCAAGATGCTCTTTCGGAGTTACGTAGCAAAGCATCGCACAGCCATACCAACCAATCATGGCTGCGCCAATACCTGAAGTAATATGGTCGTAACCAGGAGCGACGTCTGTCGTGAGAGGACCAAGCGTATAGAAAGGAGCTTCATGACAGTGCTCCAACTGCTCTTCCATATTCTCTTTGATCATGTGCATTGGAACATGACCAGGACCTTCGATAATCACCTGTACGTCATATTCCCACGCTATCTTGGTTAACTCACCAAGGGTACGAAGCTCTGCAAATTGCGCTTCGTCGTTAGCATCAGCAACCGAGCCAGGACGCAGACCATCACCAAGAGATAGTGCGACATCGTACTTAGCACAGATTTCACAGATCTCTCGGAAGTGGGTATATAAGAAGCTTTCTTGGTGATGCGCTAAACACCATTTCGCGATGATAGAACCACCACGAGAGACGATGCCAGTAACGCGTTTTGCAGTCATTGGCACATAACGAAGTAGTAAACCGGCATGGATAGTAAAGTAGTCAACGCCCTGCTCTGCTTGCTCAATCAGGGTATCGCGCATCACTTCCCAGTTAAGGTTTTCCGCAACACCATTCACTTTCTCGAGCGCTTGATACATTGGTACGGTACCGATCGGAACCGGACTGTTACGTAGAATCCACTCGCGAGTTTCGTGGATGTTACGTCCAGTAGAGAGATCCATAACGGTATCTCCACCCCAACGCGTTGCCCATACTAACTTTTCTACTTCTTCCTCAATCGAAGAAGTGACCGATGAGTTACCAATGTTTGCGTTCACTTTGACCAAAAAGTTACGTCCAATGATCATTGGTTCGGATTCTGGGTGGTTAATATTGGAAGGGATAATAGCGCGACCTTCGGCGACTTCTTTGCGCACAAATTCGGCGGTAATATCTTTTGGTAGGTTCGCTCCGAAGCTTTGACCCGGATGCTGTTGATTCAGCACTTCATCGCGATACTTGGCACGCCCCATGTTTTCACGCAGCGCGATATATTCCATTTCTGGGGTAATAATACCTTTGCGAGCATAGTGCAATTGGGTCACACAATGGCCATCTTTGGCACGTCGAATACGTGGTAGATTGCCGTAACGAAGATCGTCTAGTGTTTCGTCTTCTAAGCGTTCTTTGGTGTACACCGAGCTTACTTCATCAAGTAGCTCAGTATCGGCACGCTCTTCAATCCACCCTTCTCTCAGCTTAGGTAAGCCGCTATAGAGGTCTATGGTGTGCTCTGGATCTGTGTATACACCCGAGGTATCGTAAACGCGTACTGGCTCATTAGGCTCGAAAATAGGCGCTTCTTTTGTGCCTCCAATAAGGCTATCAGCGAGTGATATTTCACGCATTGGCACACGAATATCTGGACGTGAGCCTTCTACGTAGACTTTGCTTGAATTGGGGTACGGTTGTACCGAGAGTGTATCAATGAACTGTTTTGCTTCCAGTCTCGCTTGTTTGCGACTCGACATAGCATTTTTCCTTGCTTTGTTATACTAGATAAAAAGTAATTGGATAAAAATGCTTGGCGGATAGATGCGACAAGAGGAGTCAAATTAAGGCTAGTTAAAGCTTACGATATTTGCCTGTAACAACATTCGACTTTTGATAGGTCAACCAGAAAGAACTCCGGTGTGAATATCTTCTCTTGTTCCCTTCGCAGATTCTAATCTGATCAGGTTCAACGGATCCCGAATTAACGGTCTCAGCCTTATGGCACTCCGACAAGTGATGTCAGTATATAAAAACGGCTTGGTGAAACCAAGCCGACCTGTTCAATTTTTAACTACTTTGCTAGCTGCGCATCAATAATTGAAAGCCTATCCACGCAGCTGAAATACTTAACACTACATTCAACAATACGTTCAACCCCATCTTAAAGAAAGCGCCCTGCTGCATAAGCAACACATTATCCATCGAGAAGGTGGAAAACGTCGTTAGTGCCCCTAAAAAACCCAAGCCAATCACTTGTCGCCAAGGTTCCGTTGCCAAAAGTGCATTATCGAAAGCTGCTATCAATAAGCCCATCATAAATGAGCCAACAACGTTAACGGTTAACGTACCATATGGAAAACCACGACCAAGTAGCATCACACAAAGTTCAGAAATTAAGTAACGAGAACATGCACCAAATGCGCCACCCAATGCAATAAAACCCAAAACGGATAGTTGCCCCATAATTCCCCCAGAAAAGTTAATGGCGACATTGTAATCAAATTTACGGCAATAGTGATTATACAATCTTAGAATTCAGCAAAGTATAGCGCTTAAAACTTATCAAGATTTTAAAAGTTACAGGAGTCACTTTACTTCGATGTAACCCATCAAACCCGTCTTCATGTGTTCAATTACATGACAATGGTACATCCAACGCCCTGGGTTATCTGCAACAAATGCCGCTTTCGCACTGCCGCTTTTTCCAAGTAAGACCGTATCGGTATGAAACGGTTCGTCGAGTTTTTTGCCATCTAACTCAAGAACCGTAAATGTGTGTCCATGAAGATGAATAGGATGATGATATTGGGTGACGTTCTTTAGGTTGAAGATATAGGTTTTTCCCATCTCCAATGTTGAAAGCGGCGCTGGAATATTATCTTTGCTCATTCCCTCCCAAGCCCGTTTGTTCATCAGCCAGAACTTAGGTATCGCTTTGCCCGATTTATCAGCAGGAGTGATCGCCCCCTCCCACTCAAACACATAATCGATTTGCTCTGCATTTTTCAAATCGAGAGCTGGCACAGGGTTGAGAGGTAACAAAGGCAGTTTCTGGTTGCTCGGCAAGTCAGACTCAACAACGTCAAACTCGCACAAAGGGAATGGGAAGCGTCCTTTCATTTGACGCACATAAACACGTGTTCCAGCCTTCGGAGCAATCAATCCGACATCCAACCTCATTCCTGGACCAATTTTGTGCTGAGTGAGCTTATAAGGCGCTTTAACAGGATTACCATCAATAGCAATAACCCAAGCCTCTGCACCTTCAATAGCGATCGGGTAAGTAATGGTATTATCGACATTAGCAATTCTTAATCGCGTGGTAGCATTCTGCTTCAGCGCATAAACAGGTTCATGCACACCATTGACGCTACTCCACTCTCCGGGAGTCCCCATACGAGCGCTCAAGCGCGGTACCATAAGGTTCTTCCACTGACCTTGTTTGTCTAAATGCCAATGCTTTAGAACGACTTCATGCTCTTCATCAAACTGAACCGGCTCTGCCTCTTCAACGACAATTAGCCCGACTAAGCCCATACCAAGCTGCTTCACACTATTCATATGTGGGTGATACCAAAATGTGCCCGCATCTGGTGGTGTAAATTCATAAACGAATGTTTCACCTGGCATGATAGGCTGCTGGCTCAAGAAAGGGACACCATCCATTTCAATAGGGATTCGCAAGCCATGCCAGTGGATTGTAGTCGGCTCTGAAAGCTTGTTAGTAAACCGAATTATAACTTTCTCGCCTTGGCGACAACGAATCACAGGCGCTGGAATCGAACCATTAAATGCGAGTACGTCTGTGTTAAACCCAGGGACCAATTCTGCAGTAGAAGGTTCTGCAGTGATATCGTATATATATTGCCCCTGCTTATTAGTGCTCCTAGATAGAGAACATGCAGGTAGAACGGCAAGCGCGGAGATTGCTAAGGATGATTGAAGAAAGCGTCGACGAGATATATCCATACATAGTTACTCATTAATCCAGATCGGTTGAGTGTAACTAAATATAAATAGTGATTCCCCTTTATTATTAAAATTTCGGGCCACTGATCATTACAGCTAACTGTAGTTTCGTTCGTTCAGTAGATTAAATGCAGCCAAAGTACAGCAGAAAGCCATACTTACGGGATAAGAGTAGAAATAAGCTATAATAATGAGAAGAAACCAGATACAAAAAAGGCTCTGACCTAAGTCAGAGCCTGATATATGGCAGGGGTGGAGAGATTCGAACTCCCAACACGCGGATTTGGAATCCGCTGCTCTGCCAATTGGAGCTACACCC